>NZ_JBQFOW010000011.1:0-190033 GCF_056533855.1 Ruegeria sp. F11
ACAGGGGCAATCCCCGGCGCTGCAGCAGGCGTGTTCGCAGGGAATACTGCTACCAGCTTATTGTACCCATACCAGCAAGAATGAGGGTGCCCCCAACGAGTACAACGGGAAAGCCTATGAAAATAGCCATGTTCCCCTCGCCACGGTTCCAGTGTGCAAGTGCAGACTTGGCGCAGAATACCACGCAGTAGGCAATCAGAATGCCTGCGGCCACTTCTAAAGCTAACGGAGTTTCGGCTGGGGTCATGGCATCAATCTAAGTATCCCGGCACGCAACGTCCAGATTTCCAAAGAGGTTGGACATGAAAGCCAATATTTGCGGAGCCAAGACAAAGGACGGTGTGTGCATAGCCGTACCTCTCGCAGGCAAGGCCCGCTGCCGCCTGCATGGTGGTCTTTCAACCGGCGCAAAGACACCAGAGGGCCGTAAGCGTATCTCGGAGGCCAATATCGCCCTGTGGGCTGAGCGCAACCGTCTGCTTGAGTTAGCCCGAGAGGTGGAAGATGCGGCTACCGTTCATTCACGGGGATTGAGTTGAGATCAGTTTGGGCATTTGTTTGCACGGACTTCAATCAACCCAAGGACTCAGAGGCGCGATGGCTGACAAACCTGAAAGTGAAATTGAACTTGAATCTAGGAAAGCCATCAAGCTCGGTGAGCGCGACCCAAAAGATGCCTGGGACAAATTAGAGATCATATCTAAACTTGCTGTGCCTGTTCTAATTGGTGTGGCGGCTATTTGGTTCAATAATCAAATCAGCACCCGTCAGCAAACTGCTACGATGACGCAGATAGCTGTTGGAGTTGTAAGTGAAACTCCGGACTATAAGGCGGGCGAATCCAGAACTGATCCGCTAAGGGACTGGGCGATATCGGTATTGCAAAATCCCGGAACCGCGACCCCTCTGACAGAGGAAGCAGCTACCGCGTTGCGGAACAAGGGTTTGCCGGTTTTGAGTGTCTTTGGCACCTCTCACGGAGGTTCCGACGCGTTTGGTTCAGGTGCCATAACAACGAGGGACAACTAATCCTGTTGCCGCACCTTCATGCCTGAGTGGAAGCGCATCGACGCCAAGTATTGCAAGGAAGGCTGTCGCAAGATGGCGGCGCGGAAGCGGTGTCTAATGTTGTTCGAACGCTAATCGCACGAGAACTTGAGGTTGTAAAATCCGTCTCCCACTGACGTCGCGGTTTCAAACGTAGCGGGCCCACCGCACTGAACTTCAGCATTGGTTTGTTCTGCGTCGGTCGGTTTTGGCGTCTGAAGTCCTTTGATGATTGCGGTTTCTTCGCCAGCGTCAATGGCCGTGCCTTCAATGTCGGTCGGAGTGTCGCACGCTGCCAAGGCAATAATAAATGGAATTACGGCAAGACCTTTCATTTATCTCTCCATGCAAAAAATGTGAGTTCAATAAAGCACTTTGTGGCTTTACACAAAGAAAATGCCTCGCGCCGACGACGTTATCCAGGAAGCCAGAGCTTCACCCGCCAGGCACATCTAGGCGATTGGGACTGCAACCAAAGCCCAAACCTGTTAGGCCGACTCAACGGGCCGTGTATCAAGTCTGGGGGCTGGAAACGCGTATCTTCGGGTTTGCAATGTGAACCAGTATCCAGCAGGTTTTATCTCACTTGCGAATGATCTTGGGAACATCACATGAAGCCATTAACCGTTTTTGTCAGCCATTCTTGGGAGTGGGACGAGTTATATCGCGGTGTAATGGTTCAACTCCACAACTTACCTATAGAAATCAACGATAACTCGGTACCTAAGGACAAAGCGTTCGAGCTTTTAGAGGGAGCGCAAGCACGTGCTGAATTCGATACACTAATCGAAGAGCGAATTGACTATTTTAATCAAGAACTCACACCCCACGTGGAGCGCCAAAAGGAATTAGCCATGCGCGAACGCGATATTGATCGTTCGCTGCTACGGCTTCGAGAAGAGAAGAGCGTCGAACAGGTCTTGAAACAAGCAGTTGCTGCTATTGATCGCCTTAACATTGGCAAAGACAGAGGAGAAACCGATGGGCTCGAAACTGTCAGAATAAACTACACGCGTCCTAGCGCCGAAGGGAAAGCTGAACAGCTTGAGCGGGAAAGGCAAGCTATAGAAGAAGAGCAAATTGCGCTGCACGAGGTGATAGAGCGGACACAAAGAACTGTTGATGAGTTGACACAATACAAAAGGGATTTTGAGGTGGGGTTTTTAAATAGCTACACATTCCCTTTTGAGACTGGAAAATTTGGGCGCGGTGGAACTGGATCACTGCAACACCAGATTTTCAGTTCTTCGAAGAACTTAGTTGTTGCTTTAAGCAATCGCGTGTTGATGTCAGATTTGTTTATTGCGCTACCTCACCCAGAGCATAACTATCGAGACTGGTTAACTTTCGAACACAAGCAGGCAATAACCAGTGAGTCATACCGTATCGGTATCGGCCACCCTTCGCGTCGAGGCGTGAATGATAGCCTTCCTCATCATATCGCGCGCAACTACGACGAGTTTTTTGAATGGGGAGATGAAGCGCTGGGTGCATCCATAGCCGAATATTCAGAAAGGCGACACAAAGGTTGGGGTCATGCACTTAGAGACAAATGGGCCACCCTACTCGGCAAGCGGAGTGGTCGTCATCAGTTTTAACAACTTTGAAGCACCACGCGATATTCAGGGTTGCGACAACTACTCAACCGAAACCACCCCAACCCCATTGGCCGTGTCGCCTTCGTCCAGGAACTGCATTCCTTGAGCTTCGATGGAGGCGCGGATCGCACTTTATTTTTGGTGCTTGGTGCTTGCTTTAGCGACCGTATTTACTTTGCTGGGCCAAATCAGAACTTCTTGCTCTTCGCGTGAGTTTGAATAGAAGGCGATGTAGGACTTGGGCACTGTGACTTCGTGAATTTCCGTTTCGTCTTTGCTGTTCGCAAACCAAATCGCCACGTCCCTTGAAAGTGACCAAGATAACCCACTTGGATTACCTCCCCGGTACAGTGTTACTGGGTCAGATATGTCAACTGGAATTGGAAAATCAGCGTATTTGAGCAAGGCCTCTATCTCGTCTTCATGTAGTATTCTAAAGCAATGACTCTGGGTTAGCGCATCCTCAACAATGACCTGAATTGAGCTTTTTGGTGCCTGCAGCGATGCGAGATGCAGTGCGAATGGAAACCTTTGGAAATCATGAAGCTTGCATACAACAGAATGTGAGTCATCCCTGTTTCCGTTCATTGTTCCTTCAATGTCAGACAACAAAACCCATTCAGGTAGTCTTGGGACGCAACCTGATAGAACTCGTTCGCGTTCGTCTTCAACAGAAGCATTGTCGTGACCTGACATATACTGGAACGACACATGGCCCCCGGATCGTGTCGCGATACTGATTTCTTTCAAGTATCTCCCTCCACCTTCATTGCGACGCCCGGTCCGCCGGTAACTTCACCGCTCTCCAGAAATTCCACGCCGAGTGCCTCCAGCGCTTCACGAATTTGACCAATCGCTCTTTTTGCAGGGAAGGGTTTGCCTGTTCCTTCTGCCCTTTTGATGGTCATTGAGGACACTCCCACGGCCTCTGCAAGTTTAGCCTGTGACATATCCAGAAGTCCTCGCGCTGCTCTGATTTGACCCGAAATCGTTTTTTGCTCTTGTTCCAATTTAGAACATATCCTATGTTACTTTTTAGAACAATATCATCTTAGGAGGAAACAGCAATGCCAGAACAACGCGCCAGCGCGAACGGAGAAGGTACGTCTGGACCAATCTTCGACGTTCCCACGCAGACCGACACCTATGACAAGGCGCTCAAGATATTGGCGCTTGCTCGTACCGGTGTTGCCGCCTCCGACAGCGCAATGAACATCGACCTGACAATGAGGGGATACGGCGAGTTGCTTGAAGTGATTGGGCAGCTTGCATCCGACATCCTCGACATGGAGCCCGACTTCGAACCACCCGAAAAAGGAGAAATGCAATGAACGCCGAGACCACGGCAACTGACTTCGACGCAAACCCGAACTTCATTGTTGCAGATTTTTCGGACTTGATCACCTGCCAGCAGCGCGTGACCGCCTTTTGCCGATGGTTTGACCTGCCTGACCCAGGCCTGCGCTATGACGAAGACGGCGACATCCTGATTGACGATGTGTTTCTTCGTTGGTGCAAGGAAGAAGGTGTTTCCATCGACTGGTTGGGGTGCGGCGATCCGATGGGCATGGCGGCAGCGTTCCGCAAGTCTCATAAAAAGGAGCATCAGTTCTCAGAGAATCTGAAACTGCTCGACGACCAAGAAATCCGAGCAATCGAGATTGGTATGAAAGCCTACATCAAGGGTTTGGCTCCGATGGAGCAGACAATCAAGGCGGCAGAACAGGCATTGAAAGAAGTCAAAGAAGAGGCCTCGTAACCGGCAACACTTTCGGGCGCGGCATTTCCTGCGCCCGTTTTCATTTATGAGATTTGATATGAGTTATTACACCGTCAACCGGCATTGGTCGGACCAGTTCCTGCCTGAGATAAAACGTATCATCGGCAGCCACATCCTACAGGCCGCGCCTGACCCGCTGGACCACTGCCAAGCCACCGACCTTTTGATGCTGGACGCCAAAGACATGCGTATTGCAGCCAGGGTGAGACGTCACGGCTACGCCATCAGATACCCGCACCAGTTCACCATCAGGGCCAAGCTACCAACTGGCGCAGAGACGGAGCTATCCAAGATAGTGAACGGCCACGGAGACTGGATGTTCTACGGTCACGCAGGGCGGGATGGGCAGGTAATTGATAGCTGGTGGCTTATTGACCTGCGGGCGTTCAGAGCGGCGCTGATCCGGCACAGGACGACGGGCGCACATCTTATGATGGGCGACAAGCGCAACGCAGATGGGACGTGCTTCAAGTGGTTCGATATTAGGTCGTTTCCAAAGGAACCACCGTTGGTGGTGGCCAGTTCGGCAGTCTAATTGAAACTTGCTACGCTGCGCTTGGTTCAGCACACGTATCTGGAGTCCCAAGAGATTCACCCATTTTCAAAAGCTTCAGCCTACGAGCTGCTTCCTTCGCCGTGATCTTTCCTGCTCGGTGCGCCTTATGAATCTCGCGCGTCTGCTTCATTATTGAGAGCATACGCTTAGGTTCGCTTTCGGGTTGGTAGTCGGGCATTTCTTTGCGCCTAAAGTGCATTTAATCTCCGCCTCCTATCCTACTTGATCTCTAATATGGTCTATCAATGGTAAACTTGTAACCAAAATTCTGTCACCGTAGCTCCCAAAAAACGCGTAAGGGCGCGAACTGTCAATTGAAATAAAGCCAATAATTTCACCGGACTTCCCGCTAACCCCTTCAACTGGAATAATAAAAATTGATTTGTAGTCTACATTGGACTGAGTCGGACTTACAACACTTGACTTTCCAAACCAGCGAAGATTGTTGATTATCCTGGGTTCAGGACCGGCCTCACACGCCAAATGCCCAAACAATCGATCCAATTCACCAAAAGTACGAGGCTTTGGACGAGTGTTACCTGGATTGCGGTGTTTTATGGTCATTTTCGTACGGTGACTATCTTCATAGAGCACAAGTGAAACTGAGATATCACCCGCTTTTGAATCTGTAACCTGTCTGGAGTATCCCTCAATAATTCCTAGGCAAGCAGTTACACTTTCATCTTTGAAATGTCCTGGAGTAGCCGTTGAATCAACCGAAGCTAGTAGATCACCAATTCGAACCCAGATTTCTTCAGACGTTGCGTCTTGACGTTTTCTGCGCCTTTCTCTGATGCCACCCAGCCAATCCGCAAGAACCTGTAAGGCAAGCAGGACACACGCTGCAATGAGTGCTTGGTTTAAGTTTACTTTTTGATAAACGCCAAAAAGAATAGCCGGAGGAGCGACGGCAATAACTAGGCGCACACCCCAATGCACCGCGCCGACGAAGGAGAGTTTTGGAAGGGATAGTGAGTGCCATGTGGCTAGAGCGCTTTGTCCAATTTTGTGAAAAAAGCCAAAATCATCTGCCAACCATTTCGCAACTTTGGCTTCAAACATCGCAGCATTTTCTTTCGCCATTCAACGAGAACTTTCAAATTACTCTGAATCAATATCTTTGGTAGTTAACGGTAGTAGCTTAAGCTACTGGCAGGCAACACTCAGTTTGGATTTGCGCGGTCTCAGTCGATTCAAAGCCCAATAGCTTAATCAAGGTGGTTTGAAGGGTGGGTACGATTGTACCTCAATCCACTAAATATCTAATAATAAGTATAAAATTTGATTGCAGTGGTGCCGCTGAAGGGACTCGAACCCCCGACCCCATCATTACGAATGACGTGCTCTACCAGCTGAGCTACAGCGGCACCGTTTGTTACCCGAAGCTGGTGCTGACCGGGTGCGAAGGCTCGTTTAAACCTTCAATCCTGCGCCTGCAAGTCCGGATGCGCGCATTTGGCCACAATGCGCATCGCGGGCTTTCCGCTTTCTAGGCCCGAGCCTTGGTTTGTGAATTTTTTGTAACGGCGTCCGGGTCGAGTTGACTCAATTTTTATATTTCCGTATTTCATGAAATATGATAGAAGAAATCACCAACCAACTCGCCATCCTGGGGCATCCGCAGCGTATCACCGTGTTTCGCATGTTAATGCGACGGTTTCCTGACACTGTTCCGGCCGGAGAGCTGGCCTCGGAACTTGGGATCAAGCCCAGCACGATGTCCAATTATCTGAACGCGCTGCAGCGGTCGGGTTTGGTCAGTCAGACGCGGTCGGGGACGTCTCTGCTCTATTCGATTGAGATTAAAAACGTGCAGCAGATGCTCGACTTCCTGATCGTGGATTGCTGCCGGGGACGTCCTGATCTTTGCATGCCTTTTGACCAAGGGAAGGACATCATGACGGACCGGAAGTTCAATGTGCTGTTCATTTGCGTGGGCAACTCTGCCCGCTCGATTTTCGCCGAATCCCTGCTGCGGCAGATCGCGGGGGATCGGTTCAACGTGTATTCGGCGGGGACGATACCCTCTTCTGAACTGAACCCCTTTGCGCTGCAGGTGCTGCAGGACAAAGGGCACGATACCTCGGTCCTGCGCTCCAAGAACATTGCCGAGTTCTCGGGGCCGGATGCGCCCGATCTGGATTTCGTTTTCACCGTCTGCAACAGCGCCGCCAATGAGGACTGCCCCGCCTGGGAAGGTCAGCCGATCAGCGGTCATTGGGGCATGGTCGATCCGGTCAAGGCCACGGGGACGGATGCCGAAAAAAGCCTTGCGTTCCAGAACGCCTATGGCGCGTTGAAACGGCGGATCGAGGCGTTCACATCGCTGCCGGTCGAAAGCCTCGACCGGATCGCATTGCAAACTGCCGTGGACGACATCGGCAGAACATCTGATGAGGCTCTGACATGACAACTTACGCCGTCAACGGGCTGGGCCGGATGGGCAAGCTGGCCCTGAAACCGCTGCTGGAGAAGGGCGCAAAGATCGCCTGGATCAACGATGCGGTGGGCGATCCAGAGATGCACGCGCATCTGCTAGAATTCGACACGGTGCACGGGCGCTGGGATGCCACGTTTGAACATGACGCGGACAGCGTGACGATTGACGGCAAGCGCCTTCCCTTTATCGGCGCGCGGGACCTGTCCGATCTGCCGCTGGACGGGGTGGATGTGGTGATCGACTGCACCGGCGTGTTCAAGACTGAAGCCAAGCTGGCCCCCTATTTCGAGGCCGGTGTAAAAAAGGTCGTCGTGTCGGCCCCGGTCAAAGATGGCCCGACCACCAATATCGTGATGGGCGTGAATGAAGCCACCTATGACCCTTCTGCCCATCACATCGTCACGGCAGCGTCCTGCACTACGAACTGTCTGGCCCCGGTGGTCAAGGTGATCCATGAGAATCTGGGCATCCGCCATGGTTCGATGACCACGATCCATGACGTGACCAACACGCAAACCATCGTGGACCGCCCGGCCAAGGACCTGCGCCGCGCACGCTCGGCTTTGAATTCGCTGATCCCGACCACGACCGGCTCGGCCACGGCGATCACGTTGATTTACCCCGAACTCAAAGGCCGGTTGAACGGCCACGCGGTGCGGGTGCCGCTGCTGAACGCCTCGCTGACCGATTGTGTGTTCGAGGTGGAACGCGACACCACGGCTGACGAGGTTAACAGCTATTTCAAAGACGCCGCCGAGGGCGAGTTGAAGGGCATTCTGGGCTATGAGACCCGCCCTCTGGTCTCGACCGATTACACCAATGACGCACGGTCCTCGATCGTCGATGCACCGTCGACAATGGTGGTGAACGGGACGCAGGTGAAGATTTACGCGTGGTACGACAACGAGATGGGCTATGCCCACCGGCTGGTCGACGTCGCGCTGATGGTTGGACAATCGCTGTGACGGACCGGCCCGAGGGCCTGGCGGCCTATATCGCGGTCACGGCGGCCTATTGGGCCTTCATGCTGACCGACGGAGCCCTGCGGATGCTGGTGCTGTTGCACTTTCATACGATGGGCTTTTCGCCGGTGCAGTTGGCCTATCTGTTCGTTCTCTATGAGATCGCCGGGATGGGCACTAATCTGGCCGCCGGGTGGATTGCGGCGCGGTTCGGGTTGACCTCGACCCTTTATGTCGGGCTTGGGCTGCAGGTCGGGGCGTTGCTGGTTCTTACACAACTAGACCCTAACTGGGCGATTCCGGCCAAAGTGGTCTTTGTGATGATCGTGCAGGGGGCCAGCGGGGTGGCCAAGGACCTGGCCAAGATGTCGTCGAAATCCGCCGTGAAACTGCTTGCCCCCACCACGGGCGGCGGGCTGTTTCGCTGGGTCGCCCTGCTGACCGGGTCGAAGAACGCGGTGAAAGGGCTTGGCTTTCTGCTGGGGGCCGGGCTTCTGGCGACGCTGGGTTTTGTCTGGGCAACGCTGGCCATGGCCATCGTGCTGGCGATCATTCTAGTGGCTGTTTTCCTGCTGATGCCGCCCGGTCTGCCCAAAGGCCGCAAGGGTGCCAAGTTTTCCGAGGTGTTTTCCAAATCCGCCAACGTGAACTGGCTGTCAGCGGCGCGCGTCTTCCTGTTCGGCGCGCGGGATGTGTGGTTTGTCGTGGGCATCCCGATCTATTTCTACGCGGTCCTGTCGGATGGCACCGAGGAAGGCAACCGGGCGGCGTTTTTCCTGATCGGCACATTCATGGCGGTCTGGGTAATCCTCTATGGCGCAGTGCAGGCCAGCGCGCCGAAAATCCTGCGCGCCTCGGACCGGGCCGAGGGCGACCTGATCCGCGCGGCGCGTAGCTGGGCGGCTGCGCTGTTCTGCGTACCTGCGGCTCTGACATTGGCGGTTTTGATCTCAAACGGCCCCGAGACATGGCTGACCGTCACGCTGGTTCTGGGCCTGCTGGTGTTCGGCGCGATCTTTGCGGTCAATTCCGCGCTGCATTCCTATCTGATCCTTGCCTTCACCAAATCCGAACGGGTCACGATGGATGTGGGCTTTTACTACATGGCCAACGCGACGGGGCGGCTGGTTGGCACCGTCCTGTCGGGCCTGACCTATCAGCTTGGCGGGCTGGCGCTGGTGCTGGGCACGGCGGCTGTCATGGTCGCGCTGGCGGCGCTGACTTCGGGCAAACTGACCGACCAGACAAACCGAGCCTATACATGAGCCTTATGGCAGGCTGATACGCGCTACGATGCCCAGATGATCCGAACCCATGAACGGGCGCAGCTCGGTCGTGCCGGTTGTGCCCTTGGGCAGCAGAAGGTTGTCGATGGGCATCGGCATCATCCAACTGCCCAGATTATGGGTGTTCAGGACCGAGCCAAAAACGTGATTGCCCGCCGCCAGCCCGATGCGACGCACGCTGGCCCCCCACGACGCCATGTTGAAATCCCCGGCGATCACGACCGGGCCCTGCAACTGCTCAATGCGTTCGGCGATACGTTTGCTCTGTTCAAACTGATTGTAAGGATAGGGCCAGCGCAGGTGAACCGAGACGATCCAGACCGCCTCCCCCTTCGGGGTGATCAACTGAGCGCCGACCAACCCGTCGCCCGGCACACAGAACTCGGACCCTTCAACAACAGGCAGCATCGTCAGAATCGCCACGTTCTGTTCAGGCCGGAACTCGCACATCGCCGAGTTCGGGTAATGTGCGAACACATTGCTCATGTATTTCTGATTGTGGCGCGAGACCTCTTGCAGCGTCACGATATCCGCGTTTGAAAGCAGGATGTCATCCGCCAGCCCATAGCGCGGCCAGGCTTGTGACATCAGGTTTTTCTGATAAAGGGTCAGGCACCCGTCCTCGCACTCCTTCGGGGCCGGAACCAGCCCCGCCGCAACCGAGCCTACCGCAACCAGCGCAAAGACCAGTGAAGCCAGCGCGTAGCCCCAGGCACGCGCCACCAGCAGGATCAGGCCGAACAAAAGCAACAACAACCCGACCTGGGGCCGTAGCAGGGCGATGGAATCTCCGGCCGCAAAGAAGTGACCGGTGAACCCAAGGATCACCAAGCCCATCAAAAGGGTCGCGCAAACCAGAATCGAGGTTCGCACAAGCCCGCTGCCGGTCAGGTAACGCACGCTCTGCCTCTGTTCCTGTTTGGGGCGCATAATGTGAAATTAGGTGCAGCCCCGCAAGATACAAGAAAGGGCCGCCTCTTCCGAAACGGCCCCCTTAGAATTCACCGCAAGGCCGATCAGCCCTTCTTCAGAACCTCGCGGCCCAGAAGCTCGGCGATCTGTACCGCGTTCAACGCCGCACCCTTGCGCAGGTTGTCGCTGACGCACCACAGGTTCAGACCGTTTTCGAGGGTCGAATCCTGACGGATGCGGCTGATGAAGGTGGCGAAATCGCCGACACATTCAACGGGCGTCACGTAGCCACCGGCCTCGCGCTTGTCGATCACCATGATACCGGGGCTTTCGCGCAGGATATCGCGGGCTTCGTCTTCGTCGAGGAACTCTTCGAATTCGATATTCACAGCCTCGGAATGGCCGACGAAGACCGGAACGCGGACGCAGGTGGCCGTGACCTTGATCGACGGATCGACGATCTTCTTGGTCTCGGCAACCATTTTCCACTCTTCCTTAGTCGAACCGTCTTCCATGAAGACGTCGATATGCGGAATGACGTTAAAGGCGATCTGCTTCTGGAACTTCTTCGGCTCAACCTCGTTGATCGGGTTGTAGACGGCCTTGGTCTGATCCCAAAGCTCGTCCATGCCGTCTTTGCCCGCGCCCGACACCGACTGATAGGTCGAGACAACAACGCGCTTGATCTTTGCCCGGTCATGCAGCGGCTTCAGCGCCACCACCATCTGCGCGGTCGAGCAGTTGGGGTTGGCGATGATGTTCTTGTTCTTATAGTCGTGGATCGCCTGCGGATTGCACTCGGGCACGATCAGCGGGATATCCGGGTCATAACGATAGAGCGACGAGTTGTCGATCACCACGCAGCCCGCGGCTGCCGCCTTGGGCGCGTAATCCTTGGTCGCGGCGGACCCCACGGCAAACAGCGCCATGTCCCACCCGGTGAAATCGAAGGTGGCCAGGTCCTGGGTTGTCAGTGTCTTGTCCCCAAAGCTGACTTCTGTGCCCAGCGAACGGCGGCTTGCCAGCACGGCAAGTTCGTCCACGGGGAACTGGCGTTCCGCCAGAATGTTCAGCATTTCGCGGCCCACGTTACCCGTGGCGCCGACGACAACGACGCGATAGCCCATTTCCTAGTCTCCTGAATAAAGGACGCGCGTTCATAGCCGCGTTGCAGAAAAGAAAAAAGAGGGGTTTCGGTTTATTTCGCGCCGTCACACCGATTTGACACGGTTCAATACCGTTCAGGGCTGTTTCAGTAAGGATCGGTAAACGCCGACAATGGCCTGCGCCTCGCCTTCGATTCGAAAATTCCGCTCCACATGGGCGCGGGCGGTTTGCCCGGCGGCGGCAAGCGCAGCGCGGTCCTGCAGCATGTCGTCCAGCGCTTCGGCCAGCGCGGCGGCGTTGTCTTTTTCGACCAGTCGCCCGGTTTCCCCGTCCCTGATCTGCGCACTGAACGCCCCGACCCCGTGGCAGGCAATGGCCGGCACGCCCGAGGCCATCGCCTCGAGCGGGGTCAGGCCAAAGCCTTCGTGCCGCGCCGGGGCGACGAACAGGTCGAGCGCGCGATAGGTCTCGACGATTTCCTCCCACGGGCGCTCGCCAAGGAACTGCACCCGATCCGCCAAACCGGCCTCTTGCAGTTTCTGTTCCTGCTCGCGTTGGAAGGCTTCGAACTCAGAGGTCGCGCGACCGGTAAAGATGATGCTGGTGTCGGGATGCGCGGGCAGCACCTTGATCGCGGCCTCGACCAGCAGATCGACGCCTTTCTGGGGACGGATGCGGCCAAAACAGCCGATCAGCGTGCTGCCGGGCAGACCCAGCTTTTGCCTCAGCGCAGGCTTGTCGTCGGCAGGATGAAACAGCTCGGTGTTGACCCCATGCATGATGACGGTCGAGGGATGTTCAAGGAACGAAGCCGCCTGCGGTGTCGTAGCGATCAGCGCGTCCATCTGCGCGATCAGCCATTTCGTAAACCCCGAATGATCCCGCTGCGCGGCCGAGGTGAACAGAAGCTTGAAGTTCCGCCGCAGAATCTTGCGCAGAAACAACCCCATCAGCATCTCGGTATTGCGGCGCGCATGCCAGACGCGCAGGGTGCGGTTCGGCAGAAACGGTACCCGGATCAGCGGGATATGCGGCAGATCGTCGGGCAGGCCGGGGCCGGTGGCCACGATCCCGATCATGGTCTTCTGAATCGGCAACAGGCGGATGACCGTTGTGGTCACGCCGGACAGGCTGTGTTTCAGGTTGGGTGCGATCACCTCGATCTCTGGCACGGCGCTCTCCGTTGTCCAAGTCAGTCCACGCTGTTCGGGCTGAATAGATAGATCACCCGGTCGATGGCAAGGGCGCAAGCCGAATATCACCCGGCACAGCGCGATGCACAAGCGCGTGTGGATCGTTGCAGAGCGCGACATTTGAACTATCGTCTTACCAAAGAGATTTTTTGAGAGAGATAATGAAAGACCTTCATTCCGGGTTTTATGAAAACCTGCCTTTGCTGACCGAATTTAACCGGCTGGCAAATCCGGCGGAATTTGCCGCCGTGCCGGATGACTGGCTGCTGGGCGTGGCCGATATCGTCGATTCCACCAGCCAGATCGCGCAGGGCCGCTACAAGACCGTGAACACGGTGGGCGCGGCAGTGATTTCCGCCATGATCAACACGCTGGACGGCAGGCTGTTTCCTTATGTGTTCGGCGGCGACGGGGCGGGCTTTGCCGTACCCCCAAGCGCCGCCGATGCCGCCCGCACAACGCTCGCGGATTTGCGCCGCTGGGCAGAGGAGGAATTCGCGATGCCCCTGCGCGCCGCTTTGGTTCCGGTGGCCGAGATTCGCAAGGCCGACAAGGATTTGCGCGTTGCGCGCTATGCCCCCTCGACCGGCGTGGACTATGCGATGTTCTCGGGCGGCGGCCTTGCCTGGGCCGAGGCGCAGATGAAGGCTGGCACGTTCGAGGTGCCCGCCTCGGACCCCGGCGCACAGCCGGATCTGACCGGCCTGTCCTGCCGCTGGTCCAACAGCAAGGCGCAGCATGGCCGGATCGTGTCGGTCGTGGTGCAGCCCACATCGACCGCCACCGAAAGCGACTTTGCCGATCTGGCGCAATCGGTCCTGTCCGCCTCAGACGGGCTCGACCGGGCGGGTCATCCGGTGCCCGATAACGGCCCGCCGATGAACTGGCCGCCGCCGGGGCTGGGCATCGACGCCCATGTCTCGCGCACGGGGCGCAGCCTGTGGCTGCAAAAGCTGCTGCTTCTGGGCCAGAACCTGCTGATCGCGCTGCTGTTTAAAACCGGCAAACGTCTAGGACAGTTCGAACCGGAACACTACAGGCGTATGGTCAGCCGCAACGCCGATTTCCGAAAATTCGACGACGGGCTGAAAATGACGCTGGATTGCGATCCGGCGACCCAGTCCCAGATCGAACAGCTTCTGGAGCAGGCCCGCACGCGCGGTAAAATCCGCTACGGCCTGCATGCGCAGGACGAGGCAATGATGACCTGCTTCGTCCCGTCGGCCACGCGGGACGACCATGTGCATTTCGTCGATGGGGCTTCCGGTGGCTACGCGCAGGCAGCAGCCGCCATGCGCGGTTGAGGGGCTATGCCTCTTTCCACTTGGTCGATAGCGCGCGCGCTGCATTGACCAGCACCATCACATCAATGCCGACCGCCATAAACTGCGCGTTCATGTCCAGATAGGCCTCGATCGCTTCGTCACTTGTGCCCAGAATGCCCGGCGCCTTGCCCGCCGCGCGGATCCGGGCCAGCGCGTCGGCGATCACGCGGCGCACCTCTGGTGCGGCGCTGTTGCCCTGATAACCCATATCGGTGGACAGGTCCGCAGGCCCGATAAAGACGCCATCAACGCCTTCGACACGCAGAATGTCGTCCAGCGCAGCGATCCCGGCGCGGTTTTCGACCTGAACCAACAGGCAGATTTCCTGATACGCAGTCTGGATATACTCGCCCACCGTTCCGTATGTGGTGGCCCGCGATGCAGCCGCACCAACCCCGCGAACGCCCTCGGGCGGGTAGCGGCAAGCGCGAACAAGCTCGCGCGCCTGTTCTGCGGTTTCGACCATGGGCACCAGGATGGTCTGCGCCCCGGCGTCCAGCACCATCTTGATCAGCCAGGTCTCACCCACCGGAACCCGCACCACCGGATGAGACGGGCTGTTCGCCAGCGCCATCAACTGATCCCGGATCGAGCGGATGTCGTTCGGCGCGTGTTCGCCATCGATCACCAGCCAGTCGAACCCGGCGGTGCCCATGACCTCGGCCGTGACCGCCTCGGCAAAACTCATCCAGCAGCCGATCTGCCGTTTGCCCTGTTTCAGAGCCTGTTTGAACGTGTTTGTCGGGGCGGCCATCGGCGGTCTCCTGTACTGATGCATCTGCGGGCGGACGATATCGGGTTCTGCGGCCACCAGTGATAGGTAAACCGCTGGCAAGGTCAATTCCGATTGTTCCGACACCTCTGCAAGTCCGGTTTCCAACATGTAACAAACCGGCGTCACCGATAAACTATCCGTGCGTTTGCTTGCACAAAACCTTGTTTTGAGCGAAAATTCCTCATGTCTAAGGACCTTCCCCTGACGTCGCGATCTTTACCCATTGCGCTGTTAAGGGCGCGGGAAAAGGTTATGGGACCCATACGTGCGCTGCTTGCGGACGCCGGTGTGACCGAGCAGCAGTGGCGTGTTTTGCGTGTGTTGAACGAAGAAGGCCCCCAGGAACCCACCCATATCGCCCAACGCGCTTGCCTGCTGTTGCCAAGCCTGACGCGCATTTTGCAGAAGCTGGAACATAAGGGGTTGATCGCGCGCAAATTGCACCCGGCGGACCGGCGGCGGCAGATCGTGGAAATCAACCAGCAAGGCGTGCAGATCATCCATGACAATCTGGCCGTCAGCGTCGCGCAGGCGGAGCGGATCAAGACCCGTCTGGGGTCCAAGAAGCATGAACTTCTTTTGGACCTTCTGAATGAGCTGAGCGAGAACGAGAGTTAACCCCAGTTGCATGACCGCCTTTTGCGCAGGGTCCCGCCGGAGCGTTCGGGGGGAACCCCCGGCGGGATGGCCAGACTGAAGACTGGATTAGGTGCCTGGCCCGGGGCCGGTTGCGCCTCGTCTTGTCAGACGGTCCGACCCGCGCTTCGGAGCGCTGCGGAACCCGAAATTGGGTTCGGTCTCAGGGCTGGAAGGGTTCAAGGGGGATGGACCCTTCCGCCTGCGCTCTCCGAACTTGTGCGACCCGTTTCCCAACCGGTTTGTGCCTGAAAAGGCCGGGTTTGGGTCTATTACGTCTTGACGTTCTCTTCGGGCATTCTGCCGCGCCGAGGGGGTGTTTTCGGCCCAATTCACCGCGTTGCGCGGCGGGCCTGTCTGTTCACGTATCGCAGGACATAGTGCAACCTGCGATTAAGCCAAGGCGATCCGATGCAATATTTGCGAGTGGTTCGGTCCTGACCTTCGCCTGCTGACCGTATTTATGCGGGTCCGGGCACGGCAGAAAACGGGACATGCCAGCCCAATGGAAATTCAGCGACTTCGCGCCGAAACACGGCGCAGCCATGGGCAGAAACCGGCGTGGAGGTCAGGCTTGTGGACAACGCTGCGTTCACTAAGATGCACCTGGTCAACAGGGGGAACGCGATGCAGGACAGTCTTTTCACACTTGCCGAGCCCGTCCTTGTTCCGGTTGCAGGCGCGCAGGCGGGGTATCCGGTGGGCCGTATCTTCTGCGTTGGGCGCAACTATGCCGCCCATGCCGCCGAAATGGGCCATGAGGTCGATCGCGAGGCCCCGTTTTACTTCACCAAATCCGCCCCGAATGCGATCCTGTCCGGGGCCACTGTGCCCTACCCGCCGGGTACCGAGAATTACCATTACGAGATGGAACTGGCCGTCGCCCTTGGACAGCCGGTGTTTCGCGCAACCCCTGATCAGGCCTGGGACGCGGTCTATGCCTATGGCTGCGCGCTGGACATGACACGCCGCGACCTGCAGATCCGCGAGCGGAACAAACAGCGCCCCTGGGATTTGGGCAAGGATGTCGAGAACGGCGCGGTTTTCGCCCCTTTGACCCGCGCAACGGACTGGTCGCCCGAAGATCGCACTCGCATCCACCTAAGCGTCAACGGCGAGGTCCGGCAAGATGCGACCCTGTCGGAACTGATCTGGAAGATCGATGAGATCATTTGCCACCTGTCCGGCTTCTACCACCTGCGCCCCGGCGATCTGATCCTGACTGGCACGCCCGCTGGTGTCGGGCCAGTTGGTCCGGGCGATGTTATTGAGGGCGGAATTGACGGGCTGGACCCGATCCGGCTGACGCTGACGGATCCGGATAGACCCTATTTAGGGTCTTTCAGCCAGTCCTTGGCAAACTCCACCTGATCCAGACCAGCAAAGCGACACACCCGATCCAGCTCGGCCTGCAAGCGGCGGCTGCGCGCCTCGGACCAGCGCACCTTGCGTTCCGGCCACAACGCCCGAACACGCAATGCGCCACTGTCGCGATGGGCTTTCATGTCGATGCGCCCGATCAGCTTGTCGCCTTCCAGCAGGGGAAAGACATAATAGCCATAGGTCCGCTTGGGTTCCGGAACAAAAACCTCGATCCGGTAGTGGAAGCCGAACAGCCGTTCGGCCCGCTTGCGGTCGCGCAGCATCGGGTCAAACGGGCTGAGCACCCGGATACGCCCGGGCGCGGGCGGCAACGCCTGCGCCTCATCCGCCAGACCGGGGCGGGCCATGACCTTGCGCACGCGCCCATCGGCACAGGTGATGTCGATTTCTTCCAAATCGCCTGCATCCAAAGCTCGCGCGCACCACGCTTTTGCCTCGGCCGGGCTGACCGTGTCCCAGAACGCCGCCAACTCGCCCGAGGTGGCAAAGCCCAGCCGGTCCAGCGCGGCGTTGCACAGCCAGTCCACCGTTGCCTCCGCATCGCAGGGGGACTGGCCGGGGCACAACTGCGCCTCGATCACCCGTTCAGTCAGGTCATAGCGTTTCTGAAACCCGTCACGACCCGTGACCGTCAGAGCTCCGGACCGCCACAGAAACTCCAGCGCGGTTTTGGACGGGTGCCAGTCCCACCAGCCGCCCGAGCCCTTCTTTTCGTCCCTACCCACGTCCGAGGACGACACCGGCCCATGATCGCGGATATGCTGCAAAACGGTTGCGAACCGCTGCTCATACCCGTCGCGCCGCCAGTTCTTCCACCGCGCTTTCAGCAGGTCCGCGTCGCGTAGAAAGCGCAGATGCCAGTGACGGTAGAACGCCATCGGGATGACCGCAGCATCATGCGTCCAATGTTCGAACAGCGCCCTGTCGCGTTCATACAGTTGCTTGAGGTTCCGGCTGCGATAGGAGGGCCTGCGCGAAAACAGGATCATGTCATGTGCGCGGGCGACGGTGTTGATACTGTCCAGTTGCACAAAGCCCAGCCGCCGGATCAGATCCAGAAGCTCCTCGCCCTTGGACCCACCCGCAGGCTGTTCAGAAAGCGCATGGCGGTGCATGAACACCGCCCGGGCCGCCCGGTTGTCAAGCTGCGGCAGCGCCACCCGTCAGCGCCGTTTCAGCGTATCGCCAAAGCTGATTTTCGGGGTCAGAGTGACCCGGGTCTCGATTTCGGAATTGGGGTCGTTCAGCCGCTCGGTAATGATCTCGGCGGCCTTGCGGCCAATCTCTAACCGGCAGGCATCCATCGTGGCCAGCTTGCGCGGCAGGCCCTGCAAAAGTTCCACATTGTTGAACCCGGCCAATCCGATCTGGCCCGGAACATTGATCCCCTGTTCCAGCAGATAGAGCAGCCCGCCCGCCCCGATCATGTCATTGGAATAATACAGAAAATCCAGCTCGGGCGAGCGTTCCAGCATTGTCTGCGTCATCTCGCGGCCCTTGGCCAGCGCCGATCCGCCGGAATAAAACTCGCGGTCCTCGATTTCGATCCCGTGCTTGCCCAGCACTTCCGTAAACCCTTCGAACCGCTTCCGTGCCCGATGATCCAGCGGCATCTTGGTGCCCATGAACCCGATATGCTCATACCCCGCCTTCAGGATCGCCCGCGCCATTTCACGCCCGGCGCGGCGGTGCGAGATGCCAACCATCGCATCCACCGGCTTGCCATCGGTATCCATGATCTCGACTACCGGAATCCCCGCCGAATCCAGCATGGCGCGGGCCGCATCCGTATGTTCCAGCCCGGCGATGATCACGCCCGAGGGCCGCCACGAGAGCATCTCGTACAGCACCTTCTCTTCTTTTTCGGGCAGATAGTCGGTGACGCCAACAACCGGCTGCAATTCGGTGTCTTCCAGAACCTGATTGACGCCGGTCAGCACCTCGGGGAAGACCATGTTCGACAGCGAGGGGATGATCACCGCCACCAAATTCACCCGGCTCGACGCCAAGGCGCCAGCGATCTTGTTGGGCACATATCCAAGCTCTTTCGCCGCCGCCAGAACCCGGGTGCGGGTCGCGTCGGACACATCGCCCCGGTTGCGCAGAACCCGGCTGACCGTCATCTCGGACACCCCCGAGGCCTCGGACACATCGCGAAGGGTTAGGGGGCGTTTGGTTTCTGTGTTCACGGGGGCACCTGCGTTGTTGTTTGGCCGGATGGTAGCGTGAACAGGGCGGCGAGTACAACAATTGTGCAAAGCCCATGACAACCCGAAAAATCCGCGATACAGAGAGCCTTGCGCGGCCCCGTGGCTCAACTGGATAGAGCAGCCCCCTCCTAAGGGGCAGGTTGCAGGTTCGAATCCTGCCGGGGTCGCCATAACTAAATGTTTTATATAGTAAATTCTGTAAATATTGCGAAATCTCTGTTCGCAATCATTGCCCGTTATTTAGTGCGTTGCACAATAAAGCGTGAGATTACCGGTTAAACGTTCAGCGCAGAGTAAAAATTGGCACAAAATTGACACAGTGCGCCCGAGTGTTTTGTAAACGTTGTCAACACCGCCCAGTTCGGTGGATTGTAGGAGAGAGCCCAGCAATCTCGTTGCAAAAAGTGGGTATTGTGCTGTGCACTGAAAACTATGCGCATGCACGGTGGCGCGCGTTTTGTCGTCGTCCATTACCCAATGGTCGCGCTCGAGACTGACTGATTCACTGTATTTAATTTGATCGTTGGGTATGCAACCGAGATTTTGGTGAGCTCTTTTCACTCTCGCTCAGCTCGATTGTTAAGCTGAAATGAAGCTGATGCCAGCGGATCGAATCTCGAAAAATCTACTGGAATCCTATGTTGCTCTCCAATCAGTTGTATTGGCTATGCAGGTAGACGAAGCCGCCTCTTAACTTGATATTTGAACTTTTGCGCGTATATTAACGTCAAAGGTTCCCCTCCGATGATAAGAACCCAAGGGGTTCTCCGGGTCGGTAGTCGGAGGGGTCAAATTCATAAGTAGTAGTATCGAACGCCTGATCTGAAAATATCGAACTCGCTTCGTATTTGCGCTGCGACTTTTGCGTGAGGCGCTGCGTCACCATGTTCCCATTTTCGGTATATTGCCCAGTTGAAATAGTCAGCAATCTGCAATCCGTAGTGCGCTCGTGAGGAATGATGCATAACCCGGTAGGGAGTTCCCGACGGAAGCATGCCAGCTAGAACTGTCTTAACGGCCTTTTCGATAGCTTTTCGTTTCTTTGCCACCGGTAGACTATCGGTAATTACTACAACCTCACCGACTCCTTTTGCTGCCTTTGAAACTGCGAACCGCAACAGGTAGCCCAACATTTGGGGATAGAACTTCTCGGGTGGTTGTAAAGCTGGACCTGTCTTGCGCTTTTCAACAATCACCGAGTCCACAGAACTCTTAGGTACTGAAGCCGCAAGCATAGAAAAGACTTTGTCCCGAACGTGTTTGTTATCGTCAGCGCAGTGAAAGTACTCCATCTCAATGCGCGGCTTTATTCGATGTTCTATCAAGTCGTATTTGTAAGTGTCCAAATCAGTGTGGAGCAGAAATGGACGGTAGAGGCTAGCGCAAGTCAGAGTAAAAAACTCTGAACCTGTAGGAGAGAAGTCGAAATTTCCGCCTTCATCGAGAAATATGTAAAGGCTGGGTAAGGGGGCTGCTGGTAAATCGCTGGTCATCTAATGATTGAATTTTACTAGGCTGTTTCTCGCATACCATTTCTATGGAATGGCGATTGAGAAGGGAAGTACAGAACTGCCCTGAGTGATACTCGGTCTGCATATCGCTGTTGTTTTCGCATGACTGCCAACTAACCAGTGAAAATACACTGAGCATTCTCCAAGTTTAGTTTCTTTTGAAACTCTCCTAGTCCTTCGATGCACGGATAATCGTGCAACGCACAACTTTCGTCACTGCTTTCCGCCATCAAAGCATAGATTGTGGTGCTGTGATCGGGAGCGCGTTGGTGGCCTCGGGCAGGCAGCCTCAAGTAGTTCGAATGGGTGGAAACCAAGAATAGCGTGGCACAAATTTGACACAAGAAGTGGAAAAAATCTGCTAAATATCTGATTAAAAAAGATAAAAAACCTTAACTTGTTCCTCTCCTAAGGGGCAGGTTGCAGGTTCGAATCCTGCCGGGGTCGCCAGTAAAGCCAATTGTGACAGGTGCCTGCGCGATCCCGGCTGTGCTTATGCTGTCACCCCTGCCCTTCGACCAGCGCCTTCAGATTTTCCAGCCCGCGCTCATAATCGCCGCCGACCCAGCCATCCATCATCAGCCCCATCCAGCGGGCCATGGGGTTCAGCCCGAGGTCGGAGTCAAACCCCCACGTGACCTCTGTCTGCGCGCCCTCGGGTTGCAGGGTGAAAAATGCGGTTGCCGTGCCCATCGAGCCAAAATCCAGCGCGGTATTGACGGATTGGTTTTCGACACTGTCGATAATTTCCTGCGTCCCGGATCCGACCTGATCATTGTCGGAACTCCAGTTCAGCGTGTTGCCGACACCCGCCTCGGGGCCGGAATAGCTCAGCTTGGTTTCGGGATCACGCTCCAGCCAGGGCGACCATTTTTCAGTCTCCTGCATGGAATTTACATAGGGAAAGATGGCCTCGGGCGGGGCGTCGATCAGGACGCTGCGCGAGACCTCGGCTTTGCCGGGCAGCAGGTACGAGACGCAGACCAGAATCAGAAGAATGACGATCAGACCGCCGAAAATGCGTTTTAACCAAGTCATGGGAAGCTCCGAACATAAACCAATGTTCAGAGCTTACATCAAAACCGCAGGGCAAAGGACCCCAAATGGCGTGGGGTCAGACCGGGACGAACTTCTTTTGATGCGGGTCGAAACATTCCAACCCGCCCTCGCCGATATCCGTCCACAATCCATGCAGGCTCAGCGCATCCTGTTCCACCGCCGCCGACACAAATGGGAAGGTCATCAGGTTCTCGAGCGAGGCCACAACCGCCTGACGTTCAAACAGACGCGCTTGTTCTACGCTGTCTTCCACATCCGCGACCAATTCGTATTTGGGTTTCAGGATGTCCATCCAGCGGCCCACAAAGCTTTCTTTCGCTTCCAGTTGCGGGGCCTGACCCTTGCACATGTCGATACAGCCCTGCACGCCGCCGCATTGCGAATGCCCCAGCACGATCAGATGCGCCACTTTCAGCGCTGTGACCGCATATTCGATTGTGGCGCTGGTGCCGTGGTGGTCGCCATCGGGCGCGTAAGGGGGCACGAGGTTGGCGATATTGCGGTGAATAAAGAAATCGCCCTGATCCGCGCCGAACATCGACGTCACATGCACCCGGCTGTCGCAGCAGGAAATTACCATTGCGCGCGGGCGTTGGCCTTCGGTCGCAAGCCGCCGGTACCAGACCTGATTTTCGGAATATGTGGTGGCCTTCCAGCCGTGATACCGTTTCACCAGATAGGTCGGTAGAGGTTTGGCTAAGTCCATTTCGGCGTCCCTGTTCTTTGTGCTGCCGGATGCTCTATACCGAATTCGCGAAAAATTCGAGCCATTATCCAAATTCGGCGCAAGGTTTTGCAAAGGAATTGCGCCGCATGATCGGGCTGCGCCGTGGGGGCGTGACGATTGGGGTAAATGTGGTGGACAAGATACTCACACTGGAACACACGGAATCCGTGCGTCTGGATTCCGAGCAGCTGAACGGGCTGTACCGGCAACTGGGCGACAAGAACGCGCTGGACGTGTTGTGCCGCACGGTCGAGGAACTGGCGGTGCGCCTGTCGAATTGCGAACGCTTCTGGCGGCAGCGCGACTGGGTCGGCCTGCGCAAATGCGCCAGATCGCTGGTGGCCATATCGGACCAGATCGGCATGACCGCGCTGGCCCGTGTTGCGGGCGACGTGGCACAGGCGGTGGATGCCGGGGATGCGGTGGCGACAGGTGCCACGCTGGGTCGGCTGATCCGCGTGGGCGAACGGTCGTTGACGGCGGTCTGGGATCAGCAGGATATGTCGGTCTGACGGGGGTTGCGGGCAGGCGGTGGGCCGTTAGTCTGGGGGCGATTTGAACTAGCCCGAGACGTCTGATGACCTTGTCCTTTGCCCCGCCCTCTGACCCATCCCTGCCGCTTCAAGTGATCGCGCAGCCCGAGCTTGAGGCGTGGCTGCAGGCTCAGCCGGATCATGTGCAAAGCTGGGTGGCCAGCAACGGGTTCACCGGCGCGCTGGGGCAAACGCTATTGGTGCCCGGCCCGGATGGCGCGTCGCAGATGGCGCTGGCCGGATACGGGACAAGCGCCAAGCGGGCGCGTAAACGGTTCCCTCTGGCCGCAGCGGCTGAGGCTTTACCCAAGGGTACCTACCACATCGCATCAGGCGTGCCCTCCGACCGGTTGGAGATAGAGTGTTTCGGCTGGCTGATGACCGGTTACGCCTATGACCGCTATGCCGGGCAATCGCCCTCGGGGGCAGCCTTGATCGCGCCCGACGGCGTCGATGCCGCCCGGATCGAGGTCATGGCGCAGGCCGAGGCGCTGACCCGCGATCTGGTCAACACACCTGCCTCGGATATGGGACCCGAGCAGTTGCAGGCAGCCGCCGAAGGCTTGGCGCAGGAGTTCGGCGCGACCTGCGACGTGACCCTCGGCACCCCACTGAAACAGGATTTCCCAATGATCCACGCGGTCGGCCGCGCGGCGGCGCAAGCGCCCCGGCTGATCGACATGAACTGGGGCAGCAGCGGGCCGAAGCTGACGCTGGTGGGCAAGGGCGTGTGTTTCGACACCGGCGGCCTGAACCTGAAACCAGGCAGTTCCATGGGCCTGATGAAAAAGGACATGGGCGGGGCCGCCAATGTGCTGGGACTGGCGCGGATGATCATGGCGCTGGACCTGCCGCTGCAATTGCGGGTGCTGATCCCAGCGGTTGAAAACGCGGTCTCGGGCAATGCCTTCCGGCCCGGAGACATCCTGACCTCGCGCAAGGGCCTGACGGTCGAGATCAACAACACCGATGCCGAGGGGCGGCTGGTGCTGGCCGATGCGCTGGCGCTGGCGGATGAGGGGCGGCC
The DNA here is from genome assembly GCF_056533855.1 of Ruegeria sp. F11. Taxonomy (NCBI): domain Bacteria; kingdom Pseudomonadati; phylum Pseudomonadota; class Alphaproteobacteria; order Rhodobacterales; family Roseobacteraceae; genus Ruegeria; species Ruegeria sp. F11. The sequence continues at coordinate 24,068 of NZ_JBQFOW010000011.1, forward strand.
CGATCTGGTGATCTCGATGGCCACCCTGACCGGCGCGGCGCGGGTGGCCGTGGGCCCCGATCTGGCCCCGTTCTACACCGATGACGACCGCACTGCAGCGGCGCTGGTGGCCAGCGCCCCTCAGGCCGCCGATCCGGTCTGGCGGATGCCGTTTCACGAACCCTACGAGGCGATGATCGAACCCGGCATCGCCGATCTGGACAACGCACCGTCGGGCGGATTTGCCGGGTCGATCACCGCCGCGCTTTTCCTGCGGCGCTTTGTTGAACACAGCGCCTATATGCATTTCGACATTTACGCGTGGCAGCCCAGCAAAGCCCCGGGCCGCAGCAAAGGAGGCCTCGGCCAAGGGCCCCGCGCGATCCTGACTGCCCTGCCCGAGGTTTTGGGCCTGTGACCCGCAAGCGCATCCTCGAACCGGTCGTTGACCTGTGGCGCAGCCCGGACGGGCCGCGCGACCGGCAGGTGATCTTTGGCGATACGGTGCAGGTCGCGCAGGAACGCGACGGGTGGAGTCGGATCACCGCAGACAAGGACGGCTATCCGGGATGGGTTCGGTCCGAGCATTTGGGTGAAGACACCGAGGCGACCCACTGGATCACCGCGCCCTCAACCCACGCCTACACGCAGGCGGATATCAAAAGCCCCGATCTGGCCGCGCTGAGTTTTGGCAGCAAGGTTCGGGCCACCTCGGAACAGGGCAAGTTCCTGGAAACTGAACGCGGGTTCATTCCAACTGTTCACACCACGCCCATCGCAAACAGAATGAGCGACCCGGTCGCGGTGGCCGAGTTGTTTCTGGGCACGCCCTACCTGTGGGGCGGCAACAGCCGGTTCGGCGTCGACTGCTCCGGCCTGGTGCAGGCCGCGTTGTTGGCCTGTGGTATCACCTGCCCTGGCGACAGCGGCGATCAGGAACGCGCTGTGGGCAAGGCCCAGCCCGAAGGCGCAAAAGCCCAACGCGGCGATCTTCTGTTCTGGAAAGGGCATGTGGCGTGGGTCTCTGGCGACAACATGATCCTGCATGCCAATGCCCACCATATGGCTGTTTCATATGAGCCGATGGATCAGGCCATTGCGCGTATTTTGGCGCAGGGCGACGGGCCCGTGACTGCGCATAAACGGCTCTAATCCGGGTTAACCGCCCGGATCAGCTTGCGTTCCAGCACCCGCAGCACCGTGCGCAGATCCTGCCCGCGTTTCAGGATGCGCCCGTCCATGCCGACGACTGAATACATGCCCTGTTTCGACCGCAGCCGCGGGTCCTTTTCGACCCGGTAGATCGGGTGCTCTGCGGTGCGTCGGAAAATGGAAAACACCGCCATGTCGCGCAGGTTGGAAATGCCGTAATCGCGCCATTCTCCGGCGGCGACCATCCGGCCGTAAACGGACATGATCTGGGACATCTCGCGCCGGTCGAACGCGACGGGCATCTGGGCCGAGTTGGCAGAGAACCGGCTGGGAGGCTGCATGTTCATGCCCCAAGCCTTGCCGGAAATCGCATTCGAATCAAGCCCGATGCGCGTTTGGTCGCGAATTGCGGCGCGAGTGTTACCTGCGCCCGACCTGACGGCAGATCAGGATCACCGGCAGCAAACCCACCGCCAGAATGACCAGCGAAGGCACGGCGGCACCCTCCAACCGCTCGTCCGAGGCGAGCCGATAGGCTTGTACCGCCAGCGTGTCAAAGTTGAAGGGCCGCATGATCAGGGTGGCGGGCAGTTCCTTCATCACATCGACAAACACGATCAGCAGCGCGGTCAGCAACGACGGCGTCAGGATCGGCAGATGCACCCGTCGCAAGGTCCCCAGCGGCGTCTGGCCCAAAGACCGGGCAGCGGCGTCCATATTGGCATGGACCGTGCTCTGCCCGCCTTCATAGGCGCTGAGCGCGGCGGCGAGGAACCGAACCATATAGGCCGCCACCAACAGCCAGATGGACCCCGTAACCAGCAGCCCGGTCGAGATATCGAAGGTCTCGCGCATCCACGCGTCCAGCGCGTTGTCGAACCCGGCGAAGGGCACGATCAGCCCCACCGCGATCACTCCGCCCGGCACCGCGTAGCCCAGCCGCGCAATATAGGCGGTGGAAGACGAGGCGCGCCCGGGCCGCAGCCGTTGGAAAAATCCGACGCTGATGGCCGCGCAGACGGTGATGACCGCCGCCGTGCCCGCAAGGATCAGCGAATTCTGAATGAAATCGAGATACCGCTGCGACAGCAGATTCTGTTCCGATTCCAGCCCCATCTCGACCAGAATGATCACCGGCAGCAGAAACCCGAACAGGACCGGAATGGCGCACAGAAGGAAGGCCCCGAGCGCCTTCCAGCCGGTCAAAATCGCCGCCGGCTGCGCCGCGTGTTGCTTGCCCGCCTGATAGTATTTTGCCTTGCCGCGCTGGGTGCGTTCGGCCACGGCCATGACCAGTGCAAAGACCAGCAGGCACAGCGCCAATTGCGCTGCCGCCGCCCGGTCGGCCATAGAAAACCAGCTGGTGTAGATGCCGGTGGCAAAAGTCTGCACGCCGAAATAGGACACGGTTCCGAAATCGGCGATGGTCTCCATGATCGCCAGCAGCACCCCTCCGGCAATCGCCGGGCGCGCCATGGGCAATGAGACACGCCGGAAGGCCAGCCACGGGTTGTTGCCCAACGCCCGCGCGGCCAGAAAGGCCGTGGCGCTTTGCTGCAGGAACGCCGCCCGCGCCAGCAGGTAGACATACGGATATAGGACGAGGATCAACATCACCGCCGCGCCTTCGGTCGAGCGGATTTCGGGGAACCAGTAATCGCGTGGCCCCCAGCCCGTCACATCGCGCAGGGTGGACTGAACGATGCCGGGGTGATCCAGAATGAACGTATAGGCATAGGCGAGTACGTAGGCCGGAAAGGCCAAGGGCAGGACCAGCGCGATCTCAAGCAGCCGCACGCCGGGAAAGCGGGTCATCGTCACCAGCCACGCCGCCCCGGTTCCGATGGAGAACGTCCCCGCGGCAACCAGCACCACAAGGATCAGGGTAGTCGCGGTGTAGCGCGGCAGCACCGTGTTCATCAGATGTGAGATCGTGTCCGTCCCACCGGTCAGCGCCGCCAGAACAACCGCCACCATCGGCAACAGACAGGCCGCCGACACGAAATAGGCCACCCCGGCCAGCAGCCGGGTGCCGCGCACGCCGCGATTTCGCGATCCGTTCTGAGAATAGTCGATCTGGGCCATCATCCCGGCTTGTGACTGGCAAAGGCAAAAAGGCCCGCCTTTAATCGACCAAAACGCTAAGAAACACCAGTGGGCCGAGCAACAAATCTGCGGCACTTACTGCCGCAGAGATGGGTTTTGTCACTCGTAAACCCGCTGATCCTCGATCACCAGACCGTCCTTGGGCAGGGAACCGGGGGCGACGATCTCGATCGCGCCTTTCAGTTTCAACACCTCGGCCACGGATTTGGCATAAGCGTTGTCATTGCTGCAGGGGCTTTCAATCTGAACAGTCATGGTGTCCATCTCGCCCTGACGGGCGGCGATGACGCGGGCCTTGACGATCTCATCATGCTTGTCGACCAAAGCGGCCACTTGTTCGGGGCGCACGAACATGCCCTTGATCTTGGTGGTCTGATCGGCGCGGCCCATCCAGCCCTTGATCCGCAGGTTGGTGCGACCACAGGACGACACGCCCGGCATGATCGCCGACAGATCGCCGGTGGCAAACCGGATCAGCGGATAATCTGGGTTCAATGAGGTCACAACGACCTCGCCCACCTCGCCGGGTGCGACCGGGGTTCCGGTGCCGGGGGTGACGATCTCGACGATCACGTGTTCGTCGATGATCATTCCCTCCATCGCCGGGCTTTCATAAGCGATATTGCCCAGATCGGCAGTGGCATAACATTGCAGGCAGGAAATCCCGCGATCCGCATAGTCCTGGCGCAGAGACGGGAACAGCGCGCCGCCGCCCACTACGGCTGTCGAGAAATTCAGGGCGACGCCCATCGCATCCGCCTTGTCCAGAATAACCTTCAGGTAGTCCGGTGTCCCGGCATAGGCGGTGCAGCCCACATCGCGCGCAGCGGTCACTTGCAGTTCAGTCTGGCCCGTGCCCGCAGGCAGGACCGAGGCCCCCACCGCCCGCGCGCCGCTTTCAAAGATCATGCCCGCCGGGGTCAGGTGATAGCCGAAACAGTTATGCACGATATCGCCCGGACCAACCCCTGCCGCATGCAGGAACCGCCCCATGCGCCACCAGTCGGGGTCAGTACTGCCCGGTTCATAGATCGGGCCCGGAGACTGAAACACATGATGAAAATGCCGCGCCGGTTTCACGGTGAACCCGCCGAACGGAGGGCGCGAGGCCTGCGCCTGCGCCAGATCGGATTTGCGCAGCACCGGCAGTTTCGGCAGATCTTCGACCGAGACAACGGCACCGACATCGACCCCGGCCAGATGCGCCTGGAACCCCGGGGCGGATTTCGCCCGGTCGATCTGAACGCGCAATGCCTGCGACTGATCAGCGGCGCGCTGGTCAGCGGACCGGGTTTCGAGCCTGTCGTAATATGTCGTCATCACCTGATCCTCCATCCGTTTACAGCCACCGTTTGCGGCGGCGGTACGAGCGCACGTCCCGGAAGCTTTTGCGCCCTTCTTCGGACATGCCAAGATAGAATTCCTTTACGTCCGGGTTCTCGCGCAGTTCAGCGGCAGGGCCGTCCATCACCACGCGCCCGGATTCCAGAATATAGCCGTAATGGGCAAACCTGAGCGCCACATTGGTATTCTGTTCGGCCAGCAGGAAGGACACGCCTTCTTTCTCGTTCAGGTCCTTCACGATGCCGAAAATCTCTTCGACCAGCTGCGGGGCCAGACCCATCGAGGGTTCGTCCAGCAAGATCGTCTCGGGCCGCGACATCAGCGCCCGGCCCATCGCCACCATCTGCTGTTCCCCGCCCGAGGTATAACCCGCCTGGCTCCGGCGGCGTTCCTTCAGACGCGGGAAATAACTATAGACAAGTTCCAGATCCTGCTGGATCGCGGCCGAGCCATCCTTGCGGGTATAGGCCCCGGTCAGCAGGTTTTCCTCGACCGTGAGGTGTTCGAAACAGTGACGGCCCTCCATCACCTGGATCACACCTTTTTGCACCAAATCGGCAGGGTCGCTTTCATGCACGCTGGAGCCGCGATAGGTGATCGTTCCCTTCGTGACCTCGCCCCGTTCCGAATGCAGCAGGTTCGACACCGCCTTTAGCGTCGTCGTCTTGCCCGCCCCGTTACCGCCCAGCAGCGCGGTGATGCCGCCCTTGGGGACCGTCAGGCTGACACCTTTCAGCACGAGGATCACGTGGTTGTAGATCACCTCGATATTATTCACTTCAAGCAGGGTTTCGGCCTGCACTTCGGTGGTTTGTGTCGCATCCAGCATCTGCGCGTGTCCTTGTGCGAGTGTGGGGTTCGGGGCGGCCGCGAACAGCCGCCCCGGTTTTGTCAAAGCGCCTTAGCTGCAGCGCCCTTCAAGATTGTTTTCAGCCGCGTAAGCAGACGAATCCGCATCAATCAGGGGCTGGATGACGTCCTGATCCGACTGTTTGAAGTCCGAGATCAGCGACCAGGTCTTCGACGCCGCATCCCACTGGGTCACGCCGACAAGGCCGTCGCCACCATGGTTGTCGCAGGCCACTGCGAAGCTCGGGCCGAAATTCGGCAGGCCCAGCTCGGCCATCAGCGCCTCGTCAATCACCAGCGCTTCCATGCCATCGCGCATCATGGACGAGTCGATATCGGCCACGCCGTGGATTTCCTGCGCCTTTTTGGCAGCTTCCGCGACCAGCATCGCTGCATAGACACCCCGGTTGTACAGAACCGTACCGGTCTGATCTCCGGCCCCGGCCGACAGCCCTTTGTCATACACATGGGCCTTCAGGTCGTCATAGATCGGATAGTCGGCCCCGACATTGTGGAAGGTCAGTGCCTTGTAGCCATTGGCGGCCTCACCCGCAGGCAGCACGTCATTTTCCGAACCCGACCACCAGACGCCGATGAAGTTCTCCATCGGGTAGCGGATGTTCGCGGCCTCTTGCACGGCCACCTGGTTCATCACGCCCCAGCCCCACATCAGGACATAATCGGGACGGTCGCGGCGGATCTGCAGCCATTGCGACTTCTGCTCCTGACCTGGGTGGTCGACCGGCAGGGCCACCAGTTCAAAGCCGTGCTTCTCGGACAGCTCCTCCAGCGTGCGGATCGGTTCCTTGCCATAGGCCGAGTTGTGATAGACCAGAGCAATCTTCTTGCCCGAAATGTCGCCGTCGTTCAGGTCCAGAATGTGGTTGATCGCACCGGATGCGCCATCCCAGTAGTTGGCTGGGAAGTTGAACACCCATTCGAACACCGACCCGTTCTTGGCCGAGGTCCGGCCCAGACCCGAAGTCAGCATCGGGATCTTGTCGACCGCCAGTTTGGGGATCAGCTGATAGGTGATCCCGGTCGAAAGCGGCTGATACACCAGCGCGCCGCTGTCCTTAGTCGCCTCATAGCACTCAACACCTTTTTCGGTGTTATAGGCCGTTTCGCATTCCGGAACGCTGACGCTGACGCCACCGATGCCGCCATCGCGTTCGTTCAGCAAGGTGAAATAGTCGGCGTAGCCATCCGCAAAGGGGATGCCACCCGCCGCGTAAGGACCGGTCCGGTAGCTGAGCGACGGGAATACCAGGTCGGCCATGACCGGCCCTGCCGCCATTACGGCGCCCAGCGCCAAGGTTGCCAGTTTCAATTTCATCGGGTGTCTCCTCCCTTGGTTAGTCCGATGTTGGATTCGGGCTTTGCACCCGTTTTTTGATTGGGCCGGCCCGCCTAGTGCGGGAACGGCCAGAGTCTGAGTTTCTCTTTCGCGAGACGCCACAGCTGCGCCAGCCCGTGCGGTTCCAGGATCAGGAACATGACGATCAGCCCGCCGACGATCACCAACTGCAGATGCGCCACGATATCGGTGGGCCAGCCCAGCCAATCCGCGCCCAGCAGTTTCAGCACTACCGGCAGCGCCACAAGAAACGCCGCCCCGGCAAATGAACCAAAGATCGATCCCAGCCCGCCAATGATGATCATGAACAGCACCAGGAACGATTTCTGGATGCCGAACACCTCACCCACTTCGACCGCGCCCAGATAGACCGCAAAGAACAGCGCCCCCGAGACACCGACAAAGAACGAACTGACGGCAAAGGCGGTCAGCTTGGCCTTGAGCGGGTTCACCCCGATGATCTCGGCCGCGATGTCCATATCGCGGATCGCCATCCATTTCCGGCCCGTGGTGCCGCGCGTCAGGTTGCGCGCGATCACGGCGCAGAGCGTCAGGAAAATCAGGCAGAACAGATAGGTGGCCCACGCGGATGCGTTGGGCCCGGTGATGATGATGCCGAACACGTCCCGCTCGGGCGCGTTGATCTGGCCCGAGGCCGAATAGTTGTAGAACCACGGCACCCGGTTGAACAGCCACACAAGGAAGAACTGCGCCGCCAGCGTGGCCACCGCCAGATAGAACCCCTTGATCCGCAAGCTCGGCAGGCCGAACAGCACGCCGACAATCGCCGTGATCCCTCCGGCGAGAATAATGTGGATGAACATGCTGACATCCGGAAAGGCGGTCATCAGCTTGTAACAGGCATAAGCCCCCACTGCCATGAACCCGCCGGTCCCCAGGCTGACCTGCCCGCAATAGCCAACCAGAATATTCAGCCCGATCGCCGCGATGGCGTAGATCAGGAACGGCAGTAGCAGCGCGTTGGCCCAATAGTCATTGATGATGAAGGGGATGATCCCGAACGCCACCGCCAGCACCACATAATACCGATACCGGTCAAATTTGATCGGGAAGGTCTGGCTGTCATCCACGTAAGAGACTTTGAAGTCCCCGGCCTCACGATAGAACATGTCTTACTTTCCCCATTCTTCCTGCGCCCGATTACGGGCAACGGCATCCAGTTGGTTGGACCCTTTGGCGTATCCGGTCGCCTCGGACGCGCGCACCAGTTTCAGATAGGCCAGAACGCCCATGATCAGCCCGGCAAAGGCCAGGATCGCGGCAATGGTCAGTTGGCCTTCGGTCAGATCGTCCGAGGTGAGCGCGATATAGCCAAAAGCCCAGAACCCCGCCCATGCGATCACGTTGATGATGGCGAGCAGCTTGGTCATGCCCTACACCCTTTCAATGATCTTCTCCCCAAACAGGCCCTGCGGCCGGAACACGAGGAAGATCAGCGCCAGCACATAGGCAAACCAGTTCTCGGTCGCGCCGCCGACCATCGGGCCGATGGCAAACTCGAACAGCTTCTCGCCCACACCGATGATCAGACCGCCGACGATGGCCCCGGGGATTGAGGTGAACCCGCCCAGCATCAGCACCGGCAACGCCTTGAGCGCAATCAGCGACAGCGAGAACTGAACACCCGACTTGGTGCCCCACATGATGCCCGCGACCAGCGCGACGAACCCGGCCACCGACCAGACCATGATCCATATGAAGTTCAGCGAAATCCCGACCGACAAAGCCGCCTGGTGGTCATCGGCCACGGCGCGCATGGCCCGGCCCTGTTTGGTGTACTGGCTGAACGCCACCAGTGCCGCCACCAGCAATGCAGCGATCACGGTCGCCACGATGTCCAGATTGTCGATGAAGAAGCCGTAACCGAAGATGTTGAACGTGCTTTCATCGATCCACAGGTTGATGCCCTGCGGCAGACCCACATCCAGCGTCTTGATCTCGGACCCCCACATCAGGTCGGCCACGCCTTCCAGGAAATAGGCCAGACCGATGGTGGCCATGAACAGGATGATCGGCTCTTGCCCGACCAGATGGCGCATCACGAACCGCTGCACCGCCCAGGCCAGCAGAACCATCACGGCCATGGTCAGGATGATCGCCAGAACCGCCGGAACGTTCCAGCCGAAATAATGGATATGCGTGCCGAAAATCGCGTTGATCAGATGTGAAAACGGCACCTGACCTTTCATGATTCCGACCAGAGTCATCGCCGCAAAAAGCGCCATAACGCCTTGTGCATAATTGAAAATCCCCGAGGCCTTGTAGATCAGCACAAAGCCCAGCGCGACCAGCGCATAAAGCACCCCGGCCATCAGACCGTTGAGGATGACCTCCATCGCGAATACGAGTTGTTCAGGCATTGGTGCCTCCCCAGATTTCTGCCCGGATATCAGTCATGGCTGACCCCCAGATAGGCGTCGATGACTTCCTGATTGCTGCGCACCTCGTCCGGTGTGCCGTCGCCGATCTTCTTGCCGTAATCCATCACGACCACCCGGTCGCTCAGGTCCATCACCACGCCCATATCGTGTTCGATCAGGGCAATCGTGGTGCCGAACTCATCATTCACGTCGAGGATAAAGCGGCTCATGTCCTCTTTTTCTTCGACATTCATCCCCGCCATCGGCTCGTCCAGCAGCAACAGCTTGGGTTCTGCCGCAAGGGCGCGGGCCAGTTCGACGCGCTTTTTCAATCCGTAGGGAAGACGCGATACGGGGGTCTTACGGATGTGCTGAATCTCAAGGAAATCAATGATCTTCTCGACCGCCTCGCGGTTCTCGGTCTCTTCGGCCTCGGCCTTCCCCTTCCACAGCGCCTGCTGCAGGATATTGGTCTTCATATATCCCAGCCGCCCGGTCATGACGTTGTCCAGAACGCTCATCCCCTCGAACAGGGCGATGTTCTGGAACGTCCGCGCAATGCCCTGCTGCGCCACCTCAAAGGGCCGCATCGGCGGGCGTTTGGCTCCGTGAAACCAGACCTCACCCTCCTGCGGGACATAGAACCCCGAAATCACGTTCAGCATCGAGGACTTGCCCGCCCCGTTCGGCCCGATAATGGCGCGAATCTCACCCTCTCGAATGTCGAACGAGATATCCTTGATCGCCACCACACCGCCAAAACGCAGGGTGATGTTCTTCATCTCCATCACCACACCGCCGATCTTTCGGCCGTCTTCGGTGACATATCCTTCGGAATTATCCAGCATCAGCCTCTCCCAGACTTACGCAAAAACGGGACGGCGGGCGGGGCGATGACCGCAAGGTCGAGCGGCGCTCGGACGGCCCTCATTCTGCCGCCACCTTATGCGGCGTAACCGACACAACCGGCGCATCGACAATTTCAAGCGTCGCCGAGATCGAACCCTTACGGCCGTCTTCATAGGTCACCTCGGTCGTGGTCGAGACGCTTGGCGACCCATCATAAAGCGCGTCGATGATGTCGTGGAATTTCTCCTCGACAAAGCCGCGGCGCACCTTTCGCGTCCGGGTCATCTCGCCATCATCCGCGTCCAGTTCCTTGTGCAGCACCACAAAGCGATGCACCTGACAGCCCGACAGCATTTCATCCGCTGCAACCGATTTGTTCACCTCTTCCACATGCGACTTGATTGTCTCTAACACGCGGGGATTCGCGGTTAATTCCTGATACGAGGCATAGGCTACATTGTTACGCTCGGCCCAGTTGCCCACCGCCGTCAGGTCGATATTGATGAAGGCCACGCAGCGATCCTTGCCGTTGCCGAACAGCACGACCTCAAGGATATCCGGATAGAATTTCAGTTTGTTCTCGACATATTTGGGCGCAAACATCGACCCGTCCGCCATTTTGCCCACATCCTTGGCGCGGTCGATGATCCGCAGATGGCCCGAGGTTTCCTCGATGAACCCGGCATCGCCTGTGGCCACCCAGCCCTCAGAATCCTTGGTCGAGGCGGTGGAATCCGGGTTGTTGTAATACTCGACAAACACACCGGGCGATCGGTAGTGAATCTCACCTGTGTCGTCGATCTTCAACTCCACATCCGGCGCGGGCACGCCGACTGTATCGGCCCGCACCTCACCATCGGGGTGCACAGTGATGAACACGGTCGCTTCGGTCTGGCCGTAAAGCTGCTTCAGGTTGATGCCCAAAGAGCGATAGAAATCGAATATCTCCGGCCCGATCGCTTCCCCCGCCGTATAGCCCACGCGGAACCGGCCATAGCCCAGCGTATCCTTGAGCGGGCCGTAGACCAGCATGTTGCCCAGCGCGTATTTCAGCTTGTCGCCAAAACCCACCGGCTTACCGTCCAGCAGCAGACCTCCGACTTTCTTGGCATGGGCCATGAAGTGGTGGAACATGTTGCGCTTCAGCTTACCTGCGTCCTCCATGCGGATCATCACATTGGTCAGCTGAGTCTCGAACACGCGCGGCGGGGCAAAGAAATAGGTCGGCCCGATCTCGCGCAGGTCGGTCATCATCGTGTCGGCGCTTTCTGGGCAGTTCACGCAGAAGCCGCACCAATAGGCCTGACCGATGGAGAAGATGAAATCCCCCACCCAGGCCATCGGCAAGTAGGATAGAATATCCTCGTTCCGGGTCAGGTGGTCGAATTCCGCCGAATTCTTAGCGCTTTCAATGACATTGCGGTTCGACAGCACCACGCCCTTGGGCTTGCCCGTCGTGCCCGAAGTATAGAGCATCACACAGGTATCGTCATAGGTGATCGCCGCGATGCGCTTGTCCAGCTCGGTGTCGAACCGCGCGTGACCGGCGCTGCCCTCTGCCATGATGTCTTCCAGCGCGTTCATCTGGCTGTGGTCGTATTTCCGCATGCCGCGCTTGTCGGTATAGAGGATGTGCTTGACCTGATGCAGATTCTGCTGAATCTCGATGACCTTGTCGACCTGTTCCTGATCGCCGCAGACCACATATTTCGCGCCGCAATGTTCCAGCACATAGGCCATCTCTTCGGCGACCGAGTCCTGATACAGCGGCACCGGAACCGCGCCCACCATCTGCGCCGCCACCATTGACCAGTAATGGGCCGGACGGTTGCGGCCTATGACGGCGATATGATCGCCTTTTTCGACGCCCAGTTCCAGAAACCCAAGCGCGATTGCGCGGATTTCATTGGCCGTTTCAGCCCAGGACCAGCACTGCCAGATCCCGAATTCCTTTTCCCGATACGCCGGAGCATCTCCGAACTGAGTCGCATTGCGATGTAACAGCGCCGGAAGGGACTGCATCCCGTCGGCGCCCGACTGCGTCTGAGCCAATCTTTCTCTCCTCCCCACCCGACCCCTCCCTTGGGCCGGAAATGGCGGGTCCAAGCCATCGCCCGGGCGCCATGCCCCAATAAGGGGCGAAGGCACGATCAGTGCCAAGTTTTGCCTGATGTTTTCTCAATTCTTACGAATTGTTACAGGAGGTCGGGCGCTACTGAACAAAGGTGTAATTCAAAATGAGTGGATGGCTCAGTGGCGCGAGTGCATCTTCCTCAATACCACAATTCTTGTCGTGATTTGTTCTAAATGTTTTGCTGTCCAATCGTTTTGCATGCTCTATTCAAGGCAATTCTTGATGCCTTTTGGAGAAATTGATGAACAGAATTTTCTATGCATTCTTCGCCGTTGTATGCGTGTTTATCGGATCAGGGGCGCAGGCCTCATCGGTACAGATTCAGGGACACGTCAAAATTGAAAATGATGAAGTGGCTTTTCGTCTTACTTGCGAAAAGATGGAAGCTTGCAGGATCGCGATGGAAGATTTCGAGGTCATTATGACGCCATCAGAAAGCTTTGTACTGTTTCAGATCGTAGGCGGCGCTAGCAATTTTAAGTTCTACGATGAAACCCGGCACGCAATGGTTAGATACGGAAGGGCTGCCAGGACCAGTCCGCTTTATGATACCGCAGACGAGGCCTATGTTAGAAATGGCGTCAATAAATCGGTTGGGTTTGTCAAACTGTCGGCGGCACACATCGAATAGATTGCAAAATATGAGCAACGGATCGCCGTTTTGTTGTGTGTGCAATTCCCATACAGACCCGGCAAAGATAACTCGCGATACTCTACAACCAATCCCGTAAAATCGGAATCAACGGCACATCCGCCGCAGGCATCGGATAGTTCCGCAGGTCATTCGCGCGCACCCATTTCAGCGCCTGACCCTCTTTCGACTGCGGAATACCCTCCCATTTGCGACACGCAAACAGCGGCATCAGCAGGTGGAAATCATCATAGCTATGGCTGGCGAAGGTCAGCGGCGCGAGACAGGAGGCCCAGGTATCGATGCCCAGTTCCTCGTGCAGTTCGCGGATCAGGGCGGCCTCGGGGGTTTCGCCGGGTTCGATTTTACCGCCGGGGAATTCCCAGAGGCCGGCCATGGATTTGCCTTCGGGGCGTTGGGCCAGCAGGACGCGGCCCTCGATGTCGATCAGGGCGACGGCAGAGACGAGGACTGTCTTCATGGTCGCAATCCCGGACGCAAAACCGGGCTCCACTTTTGCTGGAATTGCTCTGTTTTCACGAGCGATAATCCGCGTTGATCTCGATATAGCCGTGGGTCAGGTCGCAGGTCCAGACGGTTGAGGAGCCCTCGGCCAAGCCCAGATCGACGGCGATCACCAAGTCTTGGCCTTTCATATAGGCGGCAGCGTCTTCTTCGCTGTAATCGGGACTAACCCAGCCTTTTTCGGCCACAAGGATGTCTCCGAAAGAGATGCTCAGACGGTCGCGGTCGGCGGCGGCACCGGATTTGCCGATGGCCATGACGATGCGGCCCCAATTGGGGTCTTCGCCCGCGATAGCGGTTTTGACTAAGGGCGAGTTGGCGATGGCCAGCCCGTGGGTTTTGGCGTCGGCGTCCGTGGCGGCGCCGGTCACACGAATTTCAACGAATTTCGTGGCCCCTTCACCGTCGCGCACCACTTGCTGCGCGAGGTTCAGCATCACCGTTTCCAAAGCGTCCGCAAAGGCGGCGTTGTCGGTGACATCGACGCCCGAGGCTCCGGTAGCGCAGAGCAGCAGCGTGTCCGAGGTCGATGTATCGCTGTCCACGGTGATGCAATTGAAGGTGCGGTTGGTCTGAGCGCTTAGCATTGACTGCAGGGCGGATTGATCGACCTGTGCGTCAGTGAAGATATAGACCAGCATCGTCGCCATGTCGGGCGCGATCATGCCGGACCCCTTGGCAATCCCCGCAATAGAGACTGTTTTGCCGTCAATCTCGACCTGCGCCGAGGCCCCTTTCGGGAAGGTGTCCGTGGTCATGATGGCGCGCGCCGCGTCTTCGATGGCGTGGCGGCTGAGGCCTGTTTTCAGCGCCTCAAGCTGCGATACGATCTTATCATGCGGCAGCGGCTCGCCGATCACGCCGGTCGATGAGGTAAACACACGCTCGACCGGAACGTCGGTGGCTGTGGCGACGGCCTGCGTCAGCTCGGTCACCGAGGTTTGCCCGTAGTGGCCCGTAAACGCATTGGCGTTGCCCGAGTTCACAAGGATCGCCGCAGGCCCGTCCGAAGGCCCGCCGATCTTGTCCTGACAATCCAGCACCGGGGCTGCGCGGGTGGCGGACCGGGTGAACACCCCGGCGACCGAGGTGCCGGGGTCCAGCACGGCCAGCATGACATCGGTGCGGCCCTGATATCGCACGCCTGCCTCGACGGTGGCGAAACGTACGCCGTCAATCGCGGGCAGTTCGGGAAAAGCCGCCGGGGCCAGCGGGGAAACCTTGGTGATCGTGGCCACGGGGTTACTCCTGAATCAGGTCCAGTTGCCGCATGACCTCGGGGCCTGCACCCTCCAGAGCCGGGCGTTCGATCTGCGCTTGCTGAGTCAACTCGTCGATGCGGGCCTGAACCGCCTCTTGCTGCAGGGTCTGAACCAGCTCAGCCCGCACCTCAGCCAACTCGGGCGCTTCGGTTTTGCGGGTGTCATTCAGGATGACGATGTGCCAACCGAACTGGGTCTGCACCGGGTCCGAGACCTGACCCTTTTCAAGCCCCAGCACGGCCGCTTCAAACTCCGGCACCATCTGGCCCTTGCCGAACCACCCCAGCGCGCCGCCGTTGGGACCCGAAGGACCGGTAGATTTCTCGCGCGCCAATTCGGCAAAATCCGCGCCGTCATCCAGTTGCGTCTTGATGTCTTGGGCTTCTTCTTCGCTCTCGACCAAAATATGGCTGGCGTCGAACTCATCCTCGCCCGCGAAATCGGCAAACTGGGCGTCATAGGCGGCCTGCACCGCTTCGTCCGTCACAGCCTCAGCCGTCAGGGTGTTGACGGTCTGAACCGCCAGAAGTGAGCGTTTTTCGTTGTCCAGCGTCAGCGCGCCGCGTGTCGACAGGCCCTCCTGCTGCTGGCTCAGCAACTCCTGCTGGATCAGTTGTTCCAGAATGAAATCGAACAGAACCGCATCTTCCAGCTGCTGATACTGCGCCGGCAGGTTCGATGCGGTGGCGATGATGTGACCCAATGTGATCTCTTCCCCGTTCACGCGGGCGACAACAGTACCAGCATCGGGCGCGGTCTGGGCGGCCAGCGGCAGCGCCATCACGGCGGTCAGGGCCAGCGATGGCAGAAAAGTGAGGCCTTTGGGCATGGAATCATCCTATTTCTTTGCCGCGACAGGGCGCAGCGTTGACACTCAGGAACCTGCCGCTTACATCGCCTTGAAGCCTTGGACAGGGCCGCCTTTCACCCCCCGTATCTATGGGTTGCGCGCAAGGTGGGCAAGCCTGTCGCAACCAAGACAAGAACAGATCCGCTGGAGTGAACATGCTGGGACTCGGAACGCTCGCCAAAAAGGTGTTCGGAACACCGAACGACCGCAAGATCAAGGCGACCCGCCCCCTGATCGAAAAGATCAACGCGCTGGAGCCCGAGTTCGAGAAAATGCCGGATGAGGCGCTGGTGGAAAAGACCGCCGAACTGCGCCAGCGGGCGCTGGATGGCGAGAACCTGGATACCCTGCTGCCCGAAGCGTTTGCCAATGTGCGTGAAGGCGCCCGCCGCGCGCTGGGGCTGCGCGCCTTTGACGTGCAGTTGATGGGTGGCGTGTTCCTGCATCAGGGCAATATCTCGGAAATGAAAACCGGTGAGGGCAAGACGCTGGTCGCGACCTTCCCGGCCTATCTGAACGCACTGACCGGCAAGGGCGTGCATATCGTCACCGTCAACGAATACCTGGCCAAGCGCGACGCGGAATGGATGGGCAAGGTGTTCGGGGCCGTAGGCATGACCACCGGCGTGATCTGGTCCGGTCAGGCGGATGCCGAGAAGATGGCCGCCTATAAATGCGACATCACCTACGCCACCAATAACGAACTTGGGTTCGATTACCTGCGCGACAACATGAAGGCCGATCTGGAGCAGGTCTATCAGAAGCACCACAATTTCGCGATTGTGGACGAAGTCGACTCAATCCTGATTGATGAGGCGCGGACGCCGCTGATCATCTCGGGTCCCTCGCAGGACCGGTCCGAGCTTTACACCGCCATCGACGCGCTGATCCCGACGCTGGGCGAGGGTCACTATTCCATCGACGAGAAATCGCGCAACGTGACCTTCACCGATGAAGGCAACGAGTTCCTTGAACAGCAATTGCTGTCCAACGGTCTGATCCCCGAAGGCCATTCGCTGTATGATCCCGAAAGCACCACTGTGGTGCATCACGTCAATCAAGGCCTGCGCGCACATAAGCTGTTCCAGCGCGACAAGGACTATATCGTCCGCGACGGCAACGTTGTCCTGATCGACGAATTCACCGGCCGGATGATGCCGGGCCGCCGCCTGTCCGAAGGTCTGCATCAGGCGATTGAGGCCAAGGAAGGCGTGCAAATTCAGCCGGAAAACGTGACGCTGGCCAGCGTGACCTTCCAGAACTATTTCCGCCTGTACAGCAAGCTGGGCGGCATGACCGGTACCGCCCTGACCGAGGCTGAGGAATTTGCCGAGATCTATGGCCTCGGCGTGGTCGAAGTTCCGACCAACAAACCGATTGCCCGCGAAGACAAGGACGATCAGGTCTATCGCACCGCGGTCGAGAAATACGGCGCGATGATCGAACAGACCAAAAAGGCGCAGGAAACCGGTCAGCCGGTTCTGCTGGGCACCACCTCGATCGAAAAATCCGAACTGCTGAGCCAGATGCTGACCAAAGAAGGCATCGAACATAACGTTCTGAACGCCCGCCAGCACGAGCAGGAAGCGCAGATCGTGGCCGATGCGGGCCGTCTGGGCGCGGTGACCATCGCCACAAACATGGCCGGGCGCGGCACCGACATTCAGTTGGGCGGCAACGTCGAAATGAAAGTGCTGCAGGCGCTGGCCGAAAACCCCGAGGCCGACCCAGCCGAGTTGCGCGCCGCGCAAGAGGCGCGCCATGCGGAAGAAAAGCAAAAGGTGCTCGAGGCCGGTGGCCTCTATGTTATGGCCTCGGAACGGCACGAAAGCCGCCGCATCGACAACCAGTTGCGGGGCCGCTCGGGCCGTCAGGGCGACCCGGGGCGCACAGTGTTCTACCTGAGCCTCGAAGACGACCTGATGCGCATCTTCGGCTCGGAACGGCTGGACAAGGTGCTGACCACGCTGGGCATGAAAGAGGGCGAAGCGATCATCCACCCCTGGGTGAACAAGTCGCTAGAACGGGCGCAATCAAAGGTCGAAGGCCGCAACTTCGACATGCGCAAGAACGTCCTGAAATTCGACGACGTGATGAACGATCAGCGGAAAGTGGTGTTCAGCCAGAGGCGCGAGATCATGTCGGCGGACGACCTGTCCGAGATCGTATCGGACATGCGCGAACAGGTGATCGACGACCTAATCGACGAATACATGCCGCCGAAATCCTATGCCGATCAGTGGGATACCGATGGCCTGCACGAGGCGGTCAAGGACAAGCTGACCATCGACGCGCCGGTTCAGGACTGGGCCGCCGAAGAAGGCGTCGATGACGAGCATATGCGCGAACGTCTGGTCAAGGCGGCGGATGAGATGATGGCGCAGAAGGCCGTCGCCTTTGGCCCCGAGAACATGCGCAACATCGAAAAGCAGGTGCTGCTGCAGACCATCGACGGCAAGTGGCGCGAACATCTGCTGACGCTGGAACATCTGCGCTCGGTCGTGGGTTTCCGGGGCTACGCCCAACGCGATCCACTGAACGAATACAAGAACGAAAGCTTCCAACTGTTCGAAAGCATGCTGGATTCCTTGCGCGAAACTGTGACCCAGCAATTGTCCCGCGTGCGCCCGCTGACCGAGGAAGAGCAAAAGGAAATGCTGGCGCAGATGGCGGCGCAGCAGGCCCAGACGCAAAAAGCGGTCGATCAGGCCGCGGAACGGGCCGAAGCGGTGGCCGAGGCCGAAGCCTCGGGAGATGCGCTGCCCGGCTTTGTCGAGGATGATCCGTCGACTTGGGGCAACCCGTCGCGCAACGACAAATGCCCCTGCGGATCAGGCAAGAAGTTCAAGCATTGCCATGGGCGGTTAACCTAACGTCACCTGACTGCAACCACAATCACTCCGTCTCGCGGCCACAAATTGGCCGCGATTCTTAAAGAAAGTGCGACTCGCTCCTTCAACTGGGGAGGGTGTTTTGTTTGTAGTCCGAAACTACGTGACCATGTGCGGCACAGTCGCCTGTGCTTTGGCCATTGGTTACATGATGCAGAATGGAACCGCTGCGCAGCCTGACGCTGCGACGCAGGGTGTTTCTGTTGCATCCGCCGAACAGGCCTCGGTCCTGGCGGGGCTGGACAGCTTTGCGCTGACCTCTTCCCCGTCCGCTGATGCCACCCCGGCCAGTGTTGCACCTAAAACCCGCAGTATTCAGATCACACCCGGCACCCAGCGCAAACGCGGCAATTGTGCGCTCAGCGCCAGGGCAACCGCGCTTCCCGGCGCCACCGCGCGCCTTGCGATCAAAGCCCCCTGTCACGGCAATGAACGGATCGAGATTCACCACAGCGGCCTGACCGTCACGCAGATGACGGATGACCGGGGCGCGTTGAACCTGACCATTCCGGCCCTGTCGGAATACGCAATCTTTCTGGTGTCCTTAGCGGACCAGACCGGGACCGTCGCCACCACGCATGTCACCGATATCGCGCAATATGACCGCGTTGCGCTGCAATGGCAGGGCGACACCAACCTGCAGATCCACGCGCTGGAATTTGGGGCCAGCTATGGCGCGCAGGGCCATGTCTGGGCCGATGAAAAGGCCAATGGCGCGGGCACCGTGGTGCATCTGGGCCACGCGGGCTTTGGCGACGCCAAGAATATCGAGGTCTATTCCTTCCCCGCAGGCCAGTCGGACCAGTCCGGCTCGATCGCTCTGACGGTCGAGGCGGAAGTCACCGAAACCAACTGCGGGCGCGACCTGAACGTGCAGTCGCTGGAATTGCGCGCCGACCGCCGCCTGCGCTCACGCGATCTGACACTGGCCCTGCCGGACTGTTCGCAGGCCGGTGAGTTTCTGGTGTTGAATAATCTGTTCCAAGACCTGACAATCGCGGCAAAGTAAACCGCGGGCAGGCTCGACACTCTCATGACATTTTTACGTGCTGCGATGGCTGCAGTGTTCTGGCTGGCATTGACCCTTGTGGCCGTTGCGCAGGACATCACCCTGACCTCGCATGACGGCAAGGTCGAGGTCACCGGCACTTTCCTGAGCTTTGACGGCGAATTCTACCGCGTCGATACGCAATTCGGAGAGTTGACGGTGGACGGCTCGGGCGTCACCTGCGACGGGCCCGCCTGCCCCAGCCTGACCGATTTCGTGGCTGAGCTGCGGTTTTCCGGCTCGTCCGTCATGGCTGAAACCGTTCTGCCCGCCCTGATCGTTGGCTTTGCCCGACACGAAGGGCTGACCGCCACGCCCAAACGCGTCAGCCCCGACACATTCATGTACGAGCTGCATAAGTCCGGGCGGCCCGCCCCCCTGGCGCGGCTGTTCTTTCGCGTTGGCACCACGGATCAGGGCTTTGCCGATCTGACCTCGAACGCCACCGACATCGTGATGGCCCTGCGCGAGATTCGCGACACTGAGCGTAACGCGGCAGAGGACGCGGGGCTGGGCGATCTGACACAGGCCCGCCGATCCCGGGTTGTGGCGCTGGACGCGATCGTGCCTGTGGTGGCCCCCGACAACATCCTGCAGCAGATATCGCTATCGGATCTGGCGCAGGTTCTGTCCGGCCAGATTACCAACTGGTCCGGGCTGGGCGGCCCCGACGCGCAAATTGCCCTGCACATGCCGGATCAGGGCTCGGGGCTGGCGCAAGCCGTGACCGATCAGCTTCTCGAGCCCGCAGGCGGGACTCTGGCCGAAACCGCGACCCGCCACAGCCGAAGCAGCGATCTGGTCCGCGCAGTGGCCAAGGACCCGTTTGCCATCGGCATCGCCTCTCAGGCTTCGGCCGATGCCGCGCGGATGTTACCGCTGACGGGCGGTTGCGGCCACGCGCTTGCCGCAACGCGCCAGTCGATCAAGACCGAGGACTACCCCCTGACCGCGCCGATGTTCCTGTACCTGCCCGCGCGGCGACTGCCCCGGATCGCTCGGCAATTCCTGGCCTATAGCCAAAGTGCCGATGCCCAGATGGCAATCCGGCAGGCGGGCTATGTGGACCAGTCGCCCGAGACGATGGGGATCGGCCTGCAGGGCAATCGCCTGTCCAACGCCATCGTCAATGGCGGGGCCGAGGTGGGGCTGGAAGAACTGCAGCGCATGATCGAAACGCTGCGACCGATGTCGCGCCTGTCGCTGTCGTTCCGTTTTGAACCCGGCTCGTCGCGCCCGGATGCGCAGTCGCGGTCGAACATCCAGCACCTGGCGCAAGCACTCGAAACCGGGTCGATCAACGCCCGCAAACTGGTGTTTGCCGGGTTCAGCGATGGCGACGGCGCGGCCTCCGCCAATTCCAGAATCGCCCTGCGCCGGGCGCAAACCGTGCGCAATGCCGTGCTGGCCGCCGTCGAAACCGACATTTCCGACAGCATCGAGATCACTGTGGAAGGCTTCGGCGAAGCCATGCCGATGGCCTGCGACGACACCGAGTGGGGCCGCAAGGTCAACCGCCGGGTCGAGGTCTGGATGCAATAACCCCTTCTTCTTGTTCCAAATACGGTGGGGGGTGAATTGGCCCATCGGGCCAAGAGGGGGCTACGCTCCCTACAAATACCCCTGCGACCGAAAGCTCAGTTCGGTCGATTTCCCGATGATCAGGTGATCATGCAGGGTCAGGCCCAGCGCGACGCACGCATCCTGTATCCGGTTGGTCATATCGATATCCGATTGCGACGGCGTCGGATCCCCCGACGGGTGGTTATGCACCAGGATCAGCGCCGAGGCGTTTAGCTCCAGCGCCCGTTTCGCCACCTCGCGCGGATAGACCGGCACATGATCGACAGTGCCCTTGGCCTGTTCCTCATCCGCGATCAGCACGTTCTTGCGATCCAGATAGAACACCCGGAACTGCTCGGTCTCGCGATGGGCCATTGTCGTGTGGCAATAGTCCACCAGCGCATCCCAGCCCGAGATCACATGCCGCTGCATCACCCGCGCACGGGCCATGCGATGGGCACAAGCCTCAAGGATTTTAAGATCGGTGATCACCGTATCGCCCACGCCTTTGATCTGGCGCAGCCGCTCCTCGGGCGCGGTCAGGACGCGGTTGAAGTCGCCGAACGTGTCCATCAACGCGCGCGCCAGCGGTTTCACGTCTTGCCGCGGGATGGAGCGGAACAGGACCAGTTCCAACAGCTCATAATCCGGCATCGCGGACGACCCGCCCGCCATGAACCGTTCGCGCAGCCGCTTGCGGTGGTCTTTGATGTAGGAGGGTAACCGACCAACGGACAGCGGCTGCGCGGGCGCTTCGTCCGTATCGAACAGCATGGGGGCTTCGGCAAAGGCGTCCTGTGTCATGGGCCTACCCTGACGCAGAATCGGTTTCCAAGTGGTTAACGCGCCTCACCCGCCATGCGCGCTGTGGCGCGGCGGATAATCATGTGCAACACAATCGAGAACGCGCCCAGCGTCAGCATCGCGGCAAACATCAGATCGGTCTTGGCGCGACCATTGGCCAGCAGCATCAGATAGCCCAACCCCTGCGAAGAGCCGACCCATTCCCCAATCACCGCCCCAATCGGCGCATAAACCGCCGCGAGGCGCATCCCGGAAGCAAGCGAAGGCAAAGCGGCGGGAATGCGGATATGCCACAAAACGCTGCGCGGGCTCGCCTGCATGGTGCGGGCCAAGTCCAGATAGCCCGCAGGGGTTCGCATCAGCCCATCGAAGAAGGACGAGGTGATCGGGAAATAGATGATCAGAACAGCCATAGCGACCTTGGACCAGAGGCCATAACCCAGCCACAGGGTCAGCAGCGGCGCCAAAGCAAAGACCGGCAGCGCCTGCGTAAACACCAGCATCGGCTGCACCAGCACACGCGCTGCGCGGGAATTTGCCAGTTGCAAAGCCGTCACCACGCCCAACACGGTTCCGACGGCCAGGCCGATGACCACCTCGACCGCCGTGATCCATGTGTGCTCGGCGATCAGCCAGCGGTTCTGCCACCAAGTCTCGGCAACCAGCGCGGGGCCGGGCAGGATGAATTTCGGCAACCCGGTCAGGCTGACAATCGCCTGCCAGACGGCCAGTGCAAAGACGGTTGCTGCAAGGGCCGAGAGGACTTTCATGCCGCTTCCCGCAGCAGCTTGAGCAACGCGCCTTGCGTTTCCAACGTCTCAAGATCGTCCACATGGCGCGGCGCGGGGGCTGCGGGCGGATCACAGGGCGTCAGGCCGTGCTGCGTCATCACCATGATGGACTGCCCCAGACGCGCGGCCTCGGCTGGGTCATGGGTGACCAGCAGGACGGTGCGGCCCTGCAATACCTCGGCAGCCAGATCCTGCATGTCGGCACGGGTGCGGGCGTCGAGGGCTGAAAAGGGCTCATCCAGCAGAACGATGGGGCGGTCCTCCATCAGCGTGCGGGCGAGGGCCACGCGTTGCCGCTGACCCCCCGAAAGCTCAGCCGGTTTCTTGGTCAGGTGATCCTGCAGGCGCATCCGCTCGATCAGCCGGTCCCGGCGGTCCAGATCGACTGTTTCACCTCGCAAGCGCGCGCCCAGCGAGACATTCTGCGCCACTGTCGCCCAAGGCAACAACAGATCGTCCTGCGCCATATAGGCCACGCGCTCGGGTACTGGCTGGCCGTCGCTGGCGCTGATCTGACCGCTGAATTTGGCCCCCGTCTCCAAACCGGCAATCAGCCGCAGAACGGTAGTCTTGCCCACGCCCGATCCGCCCAGCAGGCAAGTCCACGCCCCGGACCCGAGGGTCAGGGTCAACGGTGCAAACAAAGTCGCGCCGTCGATAGTGGCCGTGCCGCTGATGGTCAGATCGGGCGCAGGGGTCATGGGGTCAGGCCCATTTGCCAGAAATTGACCTCTAGCTCGGTCGCGGTGCGGAAGGTTTGGCACAGGCGATCCCAGCGCGGTGAGGTCTCGAAATCCGCCCCGATACGTCGTGTTAGAGCCTGATCAAGCAATTCTCCAACCGCCTGACACGCGCCTTGGTAATCCTCACCGGCATAGGTGTTGATCCAGTCGCGATAGGTGTCCGAGGTCGCCTCAACCGCCAACCGCGCGCCGATCTCGCCATAGCCCATCACGCAGGGCGCAAGCGCCGCCAGCAGGTCGAGCAGATCACCGCTGTACCCGGCCTCGAGCACGAAGCGGGTATAGGCCAGATTCTCGGCGCGTTCGGGGGTTGCAAACAGGTCCTCTCGCGAGATCCCTGCCGCCTCGCAAATGCCGATATGCAGCTGCATTTCCTCAGCGACCAGTGCATTCACGGTGCCCACGGCAGTCAGCATCTCGGAATGCGTTTCCGATTTCACCACCGCCAGCGCCCAGGCGCGCGAGAAATGGATCAGGAACACATAATCCTGCCGCAGATAATGCAGGAACGCCGCACGCGGCAGCGTTCCATCCTTCAACCCTTCGACAAAGGCGTGGCGGGTATAGTCCCGCCACGGGCCCTGCGCGGCATCCCGCATCAGGGCGAAGGCTTTGCCATACCCGCTCATTGCGCGGTCACGTCGATGGCGATGTCGCTGACCGGGTTGATGCTGTCGATCATGCCGCTGTCCTTCAGGAAGGCCTCGAACCGCGCATAGCGACCGGCCTCAAGGCCCGCGGGGCGCAGGGCAAAGCGCGGCAGCGTGTCGACCCAGGCGCGGGCGTTCAGTTCGTCCTGCAATTCGGGAGACGTGGCCGAGAAGATCTCCCAGCTTTTTTCAGGGTTGTTGACGATGTATTGGGTCGCCTTCTCGGTCGCGGCGAGGAAGCGGGTGACCTTGTCGATATCCATCGTCTCGGGGTTGGCGACGTAAATCAGTTCGTCATAGGGCGGCACGCCTTCTTCCTCGATATAGAAACAGGTGCCGGGGACGCCCTCGATATCCATCTGGTTCAGCTCAAAGTTCCGGTACGCACCGATCACCGCATCCACCTGACCGGACATCAGCGAAGGCGACAGCGAGAAGTTCACGTTGATCATCTCAACCTCATCCAGTGTCACACCGTATTTGCCCAGAACGGTGCCCAGAACGGCCTCTTCCACGCCTGCGACGGAAAAGCCGATCTTCTTGCCTTTGAGGTCGGCGGGCGATTTGATCGGGCCATCCTGCAGCACCAGCAGGCAGTTCAGAGGGGTCGCGACCAGCGTGCCGACGCGTTTCAGCGGCAGGCCTTCGTGGATTTGCAGGTGCAGTTGCGGCTGGTAAGACACGGCCAGATCGGCCTGACCAGCGGCCACCAGACGCGGCGGAGCGGAGGGATCGGCGGGCGGGACAATCTCGACCTCAAGCCCCTGCTCGGCGAAATAGCCGTTTTCCTGCGCCACGATGATGGGGCCGTGATCGGGGTTGATGAACCAGTCCAGCAGGACAGTCATCCTGTCCTCGGCCCAGGCGGGCGCGGCGGCCAGCAGGGCAATTGCAGCGATCAGTTTCTTCATATCTCGCGTTTCCTTTTTCTCACGAGGTTGAGGCCGCGACGAGGACAATCTCGCCCGGCCAATCCGGTTCAATCTGTTCAGCTGCGCGCCACGCGCGCAGGCCGGTGGCACAACACAGCGCCAGTCGTTTTCCCTTGTTAGGGTCTATTTTGTGGACGTTATTTGGTGAGATACGCACCGCCCTGGGGTGCACAGGGGTCGGTGCTTCGTCGGGGTCCCGCAGTTCGATGATCTGGTCCTCGGCCGTCAGTTGAATGGCCGAGAGAAAGCGGAAACAGCTATTGGGTTCGGGGGCATCATCAAAGCGGAACCCACTGCTACGTAAGGTGCGGCCATCATATTGCACCATCTGACCCAGAGGCGACGGATCGATGCCCAAAATCAGATTCAACGCCATCTGCGCCTGCATCGCGCCGATGGTTCCAACCACCGGGCCCAGAACGCCTGCGGTCGCGCAACTGGCCCCACTCTCGGGCGCATCAGGGAACAGCGCCCGCAACGACGGAGCGCCACCACAGAAGCCACCGACATAACCCGACAGCCCAAGAACCGAGGCGCTGATCAACGGTTTGCCCTGCGCCAGACAGGTATCCGACAGGATATAGCTGGCCGCATAGCTGTCGGCGCAATCGATAATCACGTCTGCTTGCGCCACCAAATGAGCAGCATTTTTACTTGTTAGAGCCTGTTTTTGACCGATAACCTCGATCTGACCGTTGAGTGCGCGGCACCGATCCGCAGCAATCTCGGCTTTGGGCTGGCCGCAATCCGCCTCGGTAAACAAGGTCTGGCGGTGCAGGTTCGACAGGTCGACCGTATCCCCATCCGCAATGGTGATCCGCCCGACGCCGGCGCCCGCCAGCAAAGGCAAGACCGGCGCAGCCAGCCCTCCGGCCCCCACCACCAGCACCCGCGCGGACGACAGGCGCGCCTGCCCCTTGGGCCCGACCTCGGGCAGCAGGGTTTGGCGGGCATAGCGGCTCATCTGGTGACCTCGATCCACTGACGCACCCGCGCCTCGGGGTCGTCGTTCAAGGTGATATCCGTAACCACCGAGACAATATCCGCACCCGCCTGTAACACACCCGGCGCGCGTTCCACGCTCATCCCGCCGATCCCGACCAGAGGGATATCGCCAACGCGCGCCTTCCATTCGGTCACACGCGGCAGGCCCTGCTGATGCCATTTCATCTTTTTCAGGATGGTCGGATAGACCGGGCCCAGCGCGACATAATCCGGATCCATGGCCAGTACCCGCTCAAGCTCATCATCGTCATGGGTCGAGACGCCCAGCTTCAGACCGGCCCTGCGGATGGATTTCAGATCGGCGTCATCCAGATCCTCTTGCCCCAAGTGAATCCAGTCGCAGCCCAGATCAATTGCTGCCTGCCAGTAGTCGTTTACCACCAGCACCGCGCCATGATCCCGGCACAGGTCTAGCGACGTGGCGATCTGATCGCGCACCACTTCCTCGGGCTGATCCTTGATGCGCAATTGCACCAGCTTCACGCCCAAAGGCAGCATTCGCCGCAACCAGTCCGAGTGATCAAAGATCGGATAGAAACGGTCCAACGTCATGACAGAAAGGCCTTTCCGATCACAGGGGTCGAGGGTTCGGCCATATCGCGCGCCTCAATCGGGTCGGCCTGATGAGCCAGTTGCCCGGCCTCGATCGCGCGCATCATGGCGCGGGCCATCATCGCCGGGTCTCCGGCGCGGGCTACAGCGGTGTTCAGCAGAACGGCGTCATAGCCCAGTTCCATCGCATGCGTGGCGTGACTGGGCAGGCCGATACCTGCGTCGACGACCAGCGGCACATCGGGAAATTCCGCCCGCATCGCGCGCAGGGCGTATTCATTGTTCAACCCCCGCCCCGAGCCAATCGGCGCGCCCCAGGGCATCAGCACCTCGCACCCGGCGGCCAGCAGACGCTCGCCCACGATCAGATCGTCGGTGGTGTAGGGGAAGACCTGAAAGCCGTCCTCGGTCAGAATGCGCGCGGCCTCGACCAGTTGGAACACGTCTGGCTGCAGGCTGTCGGTGTGGCCGATCAGTTCCAGCTTGATCCAGTTTGTGTCGAACACCTCGCGCGCCATCTGGGCGGTTGTCACCGCCTCTTTCACTGTATGGCATCCGGCCGTGTTGGGCAGGATCAGCACGCCAAGGTCCTGAATCATCTGCCAAAACGTCTGCCCCGCCCCGGATTCGCGCCGCAGAGACACCGTGGCCACCCCTGCGCCGCTGTCGCGGAAGGCCTGTTCGAGGATCGCGGGACTGGGATATTGCGCGGTGCCCAGCATCAGCGGGTTGGGCAGTTCGGTGCCGTAAAACCTTTTCATCCGTCAGCCCCCTTGCATCGGCGCGACCACTTCGACGCGATCACCATCGGCCAGTTGATGGGCGATGCGCAGGCTTGAGGGCACAAAGCTTTCGTTCACCGCCGTGGCGACGCGGCCCGAGAAGCCGCATTCCTCCAACAATTCCGCCAGCGTCGCGGCCTGCACCTCGCACGCCTCGCCGTTAAGCACGATCTTCATCGACCATCTCCGAATGTTTGTTCTCAAGCGCCAGATCGGCCACGCCTTGCGCCAGCGCCGGGGCCAGCAGGTAGCCGTGGCGATAGAGGCCATTGGCATAGATCGTCCGCCCAAGTCGCCGGATACGCGGTAAATTGTCGGGGAAAGCGGGGCGCAGATCGACGCCGATCTCCAGCACTTCGGCCTCACCAAAAGCCGGGTTCAGCGCATAGGCCGCGCTGAGCAGTTCCAGCATCGAGCGTGCGGTGATGCGGCTGCTATCCTCAGATTCGATCATCGTCGCGCCCAGCATGTAGATGCCATCACCCCGCGGCACGATATAGAGCGGCATCCGTGGGTGCAGCAGCCGCACGGGCCGGGTCAGGGTCACGTCCGGGCAGCGGATCACCAGCATCTCACCCTTCACGCCGCGCAGATCATGCAGCACCTCACGGGCATGCAAGCCGCGGCAATCGATGGCCTGGTCCAGTCGGGCGGGGGCGAGTTTCCGGTGAAACGTGACGCCCTTGTCCTTCAGGTCGCCGTACAGGTCGCGCAACGCCTGTCGCGGCTCCACATGCGCTTCGTCCTTGAAATAGAGGCCCTTGCCGAACCCGTGCAGATCAGACTCTAAATCGCTGATTTCTGCCTGATCTACATCCTGAAACCCCTGCGTCCGGCGCGCAAACCGGCGCAGGTCCGGCACATCGCGCGTATTGGCAACCACCAATGTCCCCCGCCGCTGCACCGCGGTCCGGGCCGCCCACCAGTCGATAGCCTGCTGGCCCAGCCGCAAGACAGGCTCCTCGGCGTTTTCATACTCGCACCACGGCGCCAGCATCCCACCAGCCCACCACGAACACCCGTGCGGGCCCGGAGGACCGCCGGGATCGAACACCTGCACCGCCGTCCCGCGCGAGACAAGCTCGCTGGCGACCGCCAATCCGGCCACACCCGCGCCTATGACGGACCAGACGGTCACGCAGGCCAGATCCGATGGAAGTGATGCACGGGGCCGTGCCCCTGCCCGATCCTCAGATCGTCCGCCGCCGAAATCGCGCCTTGCAGATAGTGATGCGCCTGCGCCACCGCGTCGGTCAGGGACAGATCTTGGGCCAGCCCCGCAGCGATCGACGAAGACAAGGTGCAACCCGTGCCGTGGGTATTCTTCGTGTCCTGTCGCGGCGCTTGGAATTCCCCCACCACACCCGAGCTATCCATCAAAAGGTCATGACAGACATCCCCGGCCCCATGCCCGCCTTTCATCAGAACGGACTTCGCCCCCAGCCCGCACAGCGCAAGGCCTTGCGCGATCATATCTTCCGGCGTCTCGGCAGAGGGTTGATCCAGCAGGCGCGCCGCCTCCGGTAGGTTCGGTGTCAGCACCGTCGCGCGCGGCAGCAGGACTTCGCGCAGAGTCTGCACCGCTTCATCAGCCAGCAGCGCGTCCCCTGATTTCGCGATCATCACCGGGTCCAGCACAATGGGTCCCTCGAATTCCGAAATCGCCCCTGCGACGGCGTGAATGATCTCGGGCGTGGCCAGCATCCCGATCTTGATCGCGCGCACGTCCAGATCGCCAAGAACCGCATCGATCTGCGCGGTGATGACATCCAGCGGGATGCCATGCACCGCTGTCACGGCCTGCGTGTTCTGCGCGGTCACAGCGGTAATCACACTGGCCCCATAGACACCTAGCGCCGACATGGCTTTCAGGTCTGCCTGAATCCCGGCTCCGCCGCCGCTGTCCGACCCGGCAATCGTCATCGCAATAGGTGCCATCCGTGTGCTCCATCTCTGTTGGGCAACGGGGGCGTGGAAAACGTCTGACGTGTTAAGACCGTTCCCTCCGCCGGAATTGCCCGGATCAGGTTCGATGGGTTGATGCAGCCGCACCTCTCAGCCCTTTCAAAAGGGCACCCCAACGGTTGGCGCGGAACATCTCAGGCGCAGCACAAAGAATCAAGGGGTTTTTGCGAGGCTCTGCCTCGCGCTCCGGGATATTTTTGGCCAGATGAAGAACGGATCCCCTGCTTCATCTGGCTCTAAATATCCCGGGGGAGTCGCGGCCTGACGCGGCGGGGGCAGAGCCCCCGAATTCCGACCTATCAGCCTTTCATTCCATCCCAGAAGGATTTGACGGATGAGAAAAAGCTTTTCGATTCCGGATGGTTGTCTTCCCCCAGATCATCAAATTCTTTCAGCAGTTCTTTCTGGCGGCTGGTCAGGTTGACCGGCGTTTCTACGGCCAGCTCGATGAACATGTCGCCGACACTCCCACCACGCAGAGCGGGCATGCCCTTGCCACGCAAGCGCATCTGGCGGCCAGACTGACTGCCTGCAGGAATCTGTACGCGACCGCGGCCGCCATCGATTGTCGGCACTTCGATCGAACCGCCAAGTGCCGCCTTGGCCATACTGACCGGCACGCGGCAATAGAGGTTCACGCTGTCGCGTTCGAACAGTTTGTGGTCCGAGACCTCGACAAAGATATAGAGATCGCCCGGAGGGCCGCCGCGCATTCCGGCTTCGCCTTCGCCCGCAAGGCGGATGCGGGTGCCGGTTTCGACCCCTGCGGGGATGTTGACGGACAGGGCGCGTTCTTTTTCGACGCGACCTGCGCCATTGCATGATTTGCAGGGGTTCTTGATGATCTGGCCCAGACCGGAACAGGTTGGACATGTCCGTTCAACGGTGAAGAAGCCCTGCTGCGCACGGACCTTACCCATCCCAGAACAAGTGGGACAGGTAGTCGGTTCGACACCGCCTTCGGCGCCCGAACCGTCACAGGCCGAACAGGCCACGGCGGCGGGCACATTGATGGTTTTCTGCAGGCCGGAAAAAGCCTCTTCCAGCGTCACGCGCAGGTTGTAGCGCAGGTCGGACCCGCGCGCGGCGCGGCGTCCACCGCCACCGCGTTGCTGACCACCCATGAAATCGCCGAACAGGTCATCGAACACGTCCGAGAAGGCGCTGGAGAAATCGCCCTGACCGAAGCCGCCGCCGGGACGGCCACCGCCACCCATGCCGTTTTCAAAGGCGGCGTGGCCAAAGCGGTCATAGGCGGCTTTTTTGTCTGCATCGCGCAACACGTCATAAGCCTCGTTGGCTTCCTTGAACTGCGCCTCGGCATCCGGGTTGTCTTTGTTGCGGTCGGGATGCAGTTCCTTGGCCTTCTTGCGAAAACCCTTTTTGATCTCGTCCGCCGATGCGCCCTTGGCTACGCCGAGCACATCGTAATAGTCGCGTTTTGACATCAGTGTTTCCTTATGCCTCAACGTATTTGGGCCGGCCCGGTGTCCGGACCGGCCCGCATTGGCCCGGTTACCCGTTAGTTACGCTTGTCGTCGTCCAGATCTTCGAACTCGGCGTCGACAATGTCATCATCGCCAGGAGCCGCATCCGCAGCTGCGGGCTCTTCTTCGCCCTCTTCGGCCTCCGCCTTGTAGATGGCTTCACCCAGCTTCATCGCAGCCTCAGTCACGTTCTGGATGCCGGACTTGATCTTGTCGGCATTTTCAGTTTCCAGTTCGTCCTTCAGTGCGGCAATGGCCAGCTCGATGGCTTCGATGGTGGTCGGGTCGACCTTGTCGGCGTGTTCCTCCATCGACTTCTCGGTCGAGTGGATCAGGCTTTCCGCCTGGTTCTTGGCGTCGACCAGCTCGCGGCGTTCCTTGTCGGCTTCCGCGTTCTCTTCGGCGTCCTTGACCATCTTTTCGATATCGTCATCGGACAGACCGCCCGAGGCCTGAATGGTGATCTTCTGCTCTTTGCCCGTACCTTTGTCCTTGGCCGAAACCGAGACAATACCGTTGGCGTCGATGTCAAAAGTCACCTCGATCTGAGGCATGCCGCGGGGTGCGGGCGGGATGTCTTCGAGGTTGAACTGACCCAGGATCTTGTTGTCCGCAGCCATTTCACGCTCACCCTGGAACACGCGGATGGTCACGGCGTTCTGGTTGTCTTCGGCGGTCGAGAAGACCTGAGACTTCTTGGTCGGAATTGTCGTGTTGCGGTCGATCAGGCGGGTGAACACGCCACCCAGCGTCTCGATGCCCAGCGACAGCGGGGTCACGTCCAGCAGAACCACGTCTTTGACGTCGCCCTGCAGAACACCAGCCTGAATGGCGGCGCCCATGGCAACCACTTCGTCCGGGTTCACACCTTTATGCGGCTCTTTACCGAAGAATTTGGTGACCTCTTCGATGACTTTCGGCATCCGGGTCATACCACCGACCAGAACGACCTCATCGACGTCGCCAGCCGACAGGCCTGCGTCTTTCAGGGCCGCCTGACAGGGCTTCATCGACTTTTTGATCAGGTCCGCAACCAACGATTCCAGCTTGGCACGGGTCAGTTTCATGACCATGTGCAGCGGCTGGCCGTTCGAACCCATCGAGATGAACGGTTGGTTGATTTCGGTTTGCGAGGTCGAGGACAGCTCGATCTTGGCTTTCTCAGCGGCTTCTTTCAGACGCTGCAGGGCCATCTTATCGGCAGACAGATCGACGCCATGTTCCTTTTTGAACTCATCCGCCAGGTAGTTGACGATGCGCATGTCAAAGTCTTCACCACCAAGGAAGGTGTCACCATTGGTCGATTTAACCTCGAACAGACCGTCGTCGATTTCCAGAATGGTCACGTCGAAGGTACCGCCGCCAAGGTCATAAACCGCAATGGTTTGGGTTTCTTCCTTGTCCAGACCATAGGCCAGAGCAGCCGCTGTCGGTTCGTTGATGATCCGCAGCACTTCCAAACCGGCGATTTTACCGGCGTCTTTGGTGGCCTGACGCTGCGCGTCGTTGAAGTATGCGGGAACGGTGATGACCGCCTGTGTGACGTCCTCACCCAGATAGCTTTCTGCGGTTTCCTTCATCTTGCCAAGCGTGAAGGCCGAGATCTGGCTCGGGGAGTACTTTTCACCGCGGGCTTCCACCCATGCGTCGCCATTGCCGCCATCGACGATGGCGTACGGCACCATTTTCTTGTCTTTTTCGACTTCGGCATCATCCACGCGACGACCGATCAGACGCTTGACGCCAAAGATCGTGTTGTCGGGGTTGGTGACCGCCTGACGTTTTGCAGGCTGACCGACCAGACGCTCATCTTCGGTGAAGGCGACGATCGATGGCGTGGTCCGCGCCCCTTCGGCATTTTCGATGACCTTCGGCTGCGAGCCGTCCATGATGGCCACACACGAGTTGGTGGTGCCGAGGTCAATCCCGATTACTTTTCCCATTTTTGCAATCCCTTTCTCTTCAAGGCGATGTCCCGAGGGCCGGACCCGTTACGGCATCCTGTCCCCGATCTGATGTGCGCGACAGCACTACACCATCGCGCGTCCCGGCGTATATAAGGGCCAGACCAAGGGCCTGCAAGCACCGTAAAACGCAGGTTTTCGGGAATCTGAGGCCTTTTTTGGCAAGGATTTGGAAAGGAATGGGGTTTCTGGAATGACGCGGCTGCTTTTGCGGGATTTCGACATCAGAAAGGGCTATCTGGATGGGGCTGCTCAGACGCGGCTGATCGACCTGCTGCGCCCGATTCTGAAAACTGCGCCGCTGTTTCGCCCGGTGACGCCCTCGGGCAAGGAAATGTCGGTGCGCATGACCTCGGCCGGGGCGCTGGGTTGGGTCACGGACAAAGGCGGGTATCGATATCAGTCCGAACACCCCAAGGGCGGCACGTGGCCGGGTATACCAAACCCGATCCTTGATATCTGGCGCGATCTTGTCAGCACAGATCGTGCGCCGGATTGCTGCTTGATCAACTATTATGGCGAAGGCGCGCGGATGGGTCTGCATCAGGACAAGGACGAGGCGGATTTTTCCTGGCCGGTCCTGTCCGTCTCGCTGGGCGATGATGCGCTGTTCCGGATCGGCAACCTGACGCGCGGCGGCAAGACCGAATCCCTCTGGCTGAATTCAGGCGATGTAGTGATCATGGGGGGACCGGCCCGACTGGCCTATCACGGGGTGGACCGTATCCGGTTCGGATCATCCAAGCTGTTGCCGAAAGGCGGGCGGATCAACCTGACGATGCGGGTGGCAAACTAGCGCCGGGCGTTCCAGCTTTTCGAGACATGCTGGCGGGTGTAGAACTCGGCCAGCAGCCCGATCATCAGCAAGGCAATCCCAACCCACAGCGCATATTCCCAACTGGTGTTGCGTGGAAAATAATTGCGGAACACAAAGCCGCGGCATTGATCGATCACGTGAAACAGCGGGTTCCAGGCAAACATCATCAAAAGCCCCCCGCCCAGCGCGTTGGCGACAAACATCTTGCCGGAAAACACCATGTTCATACGGCGGTAGATATTGCTGAGCATGCCTGCGGTTGTAGGAAACCACGGTTTCATCGCCATAAAAACCAGGCCCACGGCGCAGCCGGTGAACCAGGCCAGGATCAGCATCGCAAAAGCACCGCCGGGGTCCTGCATCTCCAGCGGCGCAACGCCGACACTGTAGACAAACAGGATCACCAGAATGGACATCAACTGCTTGTACAGCGTGCCAAACGCGGCGGACAGGATCATCACCATCGCGTTCATCGGTGAATGCAACATCATCGGATTGTTTTGCCCGCCCAGCTTAGACAGCGCGCTGACGCCCTGAATATGAGTCATGAACAGGAAAACGCCGGACAGAAGATACAGAATGAACTCCCCCCGGATTTTCGCCACGCGCGTGCCCATGAAGGACATGATCAGATAGAACACCATTGCCATCAGGACGATCTGCAGAATGTTCAGCACAATCGCCACAACCGCATTCGAATGCCTGGCGCGCACATCACGCACAACGCCGTGGAACACCAGTTCCGCCGTGGTGAACGCACCGCCCAGCAGCGTTTTGTTGCGGTCGAAATAGAACACGTGGTGGGTCTTTCCTGCTTGGTTGCCCTCAATCTGGCATCATTGTCTTGCCGTTCCGTAACCGGCACATCATAAGTCCGTCAGGATTTTGGATCAACAAACCACAGGAACGGAGCTTTTTTGTGACCTACGACGCGCTTATCCCTGTTATCCGGCGTCTGGCCCTGGAAGCAGGCGACAGGATCATGGAGATTTACGAGGCTGATGATTTCGACGTAAAGGTCAAATCCGACGCCAGCCCCGTGACCGAAGCGGATGAGGCCGCCGATGCCCTGATCTCGGCCGGGTTGCGCGACGCCTTTCCCGATATCCTGCTGGTGACCGAGGAACAGGCGGAATCGCATTCAGAAAAAGGCGATACGTTCCTGATTGTTGATCCGCTGGACGGCACCAAGGAATTCATCAACCGGCGTGGCGATTTCACCGTCAATATCGCTCTGGTGGAAAACGGGGTTCCGACCCGCGGTGTGGTTTACGCCCCCGCCAAAGGGCGCATGTTCTACACGCAACCCGACGGGCAATCGGTCGAGGAAACCGGCGCGCTGGACAAGGCGCAGACAGGTGAGTTGACGCCAATATCAGTGTCTATTCCGGACAATTCCGCGCTTCTGATCGTCGCGTCCAAATCGCATCGCGATCAAGCGACCGAAGATTACATCAACAAATATCAGGTAGCTGACAGCAAAAGCGCAGGGTCTTCGCTGAAATTCTGTCTGGTCGCGACGGGTGAGGCTGACCTCTACCCCCGTGTGGGCCGGACGATGGAATGGGACACCGCCGCAGGCCACGCCGTACTGACGGGTGCAGGCGGTCATGTGGTGCGGTTCGACGATCATAGCCCGCTGACCTATGGCAAGGATGCCTATGCAAACCCGTTCTTCATCGCCTACGCTCCGGGTGTTGAGCTGAAGGAGGCCTGATGTCCGTTCTTATCGCGATCCCCGCCCGCTATGCCTCATCCCGCTATCCGGGCAAGCCTTTGGTGCCGCTGACCGGGGCGAATGGTACCGCGATGACGCTGATTGAACGGTCGTGGCGGGCGGCGAAATCGGTCTCGGGCGTGGATAAGGTGGTGGTTGCAACCGACGACGACCGCATCCGCGAGGTCTCCGAGGGGTTTGGCGCCGAGGTGGTTATGACCTCGGACACGTGTTTCAACGGCACCGAACGTTGTGCCGAGACGCAGGAAGTTCTGGGCGGAGGCTACGATATCGTGGTCAACCTGCAGGGCGACGCCCCCCTGACACCGCATTGGTTTGTCGAAGACCTGATCACCGGCCTGCGCGCCGCACCGGATGCGGGCGTTGCCACGCCGGTGCTGCGCTGTGACGGCGCGGCTCTGAACGGGTTGCTGAACGACCGCAAACACGGGCGGGTAGGCGGGACAACCGCTGTGTTCGCTGCCGACCATAGTGCGATGTATTTCTCGAAAGAGGTCGTGCCCTACACCGCGCAGACCTATGCAGATGACGAACCGACGCCTGTGTTCCACCATGTCGGCGTCTATGCCTATCGGCCCGACGCGCTGGCCGCCTATCCCACATGGTCCACCGGCCCGCTGGAACAGCTTGAGGGGCTGGAGCAACTGCGCTTCATGGAAAACGGTCGCACCGTTCTGTGCGTCGAGGTCGAGGCCAAAGGCCGCCAGTTCTGGGAATTGAACAACCCCCAGGACGTGCCCAAGATCGAGGCGATGATGGCCGCGATGGGGTTGGATTGATCCGTTTTCCCGGTGGCGCTGAGCGCCCAAACCCCCTACATACGCCGGGATTCTTGACGGTGAGCAAATCATGACGAACATTCTTGTAACCGGCGGTGCGGGCTATATCGGATCGCATGCCTGCAAGGCTCTGGCGCAGGCGGGCTACACGCCGGTAACCTTCGACAATCTGGTTACCGGCTGGCAGGACGCGGTGAAATTCGGCCCCTTCGCGCAGGGCGATCTGCTGGACCGAGCGCGTCTGGACGAGGTGTTTGCCGAATACCAGCCCGCCGCCGTCATGCATTTCGCTGCCCTCAGCCAGGTGGGCGAGGCGATGCGCGAGCCGGGGCGCTACTGGTCGAACAATGTCACCGGCTCGCTGAACCTGATCGAGGCGGCGGTGGCGGCAGGTTGTCTGAACTTCGTGTTCTCCTCGACCTGCGCGACCTATGGCGATCAGGACAATGTGGTACTGGACGAAACCGCCGCGCAACACCCGCTGAACGCCTATGGCGCTTCAAAACGTGCCATCGAAGACATCCTGCGGGATTTCGAAGCCTCCCACGGCCTGCGCAGCGTGATCTTTCGCTACTTCAACGTGGCCGGAGCGGACCCGGATGGCGAGGTGGGCGAGTTCCACCGCCCCGAAACCCATCTGGTGCCGCTGATGCTCGACGCCATCGACGGCAAGCGCGACGGGCTGACCGTGTTCGGCACCGATTACGACACGCCCGACGGCACCTGCATTCGCGATTACGTCCATGTCTGCGATCTGGTCGATGCCCATGTACTGGGGCTGAACTGGCTGGAACAGGACAAGGGCAGCCGGGTGTTCAACCTTGGCACCGGCTCGGGTTTTTCGGTGCTGGAAGTGATCGAACAATCGCGCAGCGTCACCAATCGCCCCGTGCCCTATTCGGTCGGGCCGCGCCGGGCGGGCGATTGCACCAAGCTTGTCTCGGGCTCAGTACGGGCCGAGGCCGAACTGGGCTGGACGCCAAAACGGTCAACGTTAGAGACGATGATCGGCGATGCCTGGCGCTGGCATCAGAACGGCCACTACGACAAGTGAGGGGTCTGTGACCAGCGCGGCCCAGACACTGCCGCCCATAAGCTGGGCGCAGAGCTATCGGTTGCGGTGGAAACGGCGCAGGCTGTTGTGGCACTCCTTCCGAAGCCGCCGCGACTTGACCAGCCTGAGCGACCGCACCAACCGGATCGGCCCCGGCGACATTCTGGCCTTTACCGCCCTGCGCAACGAAATCACCCGCCTGCCGTGGTTCCTGCATCACTACCGCCGCCTTGGGGTGAACCACTTTCTGTTCGTGGACAATGGCAGCGACGATGGCAGTACCGAGTATCTGTTGCGGCAACCGGATGTCTCGGTCTGGCAGACCCAAGCAAGCTACCGCGAAGCGCGCTATGGGATGCTGTGGCTGACCTGGCTGCAAATGCGCTACGGCCACGGGCACTGGACCTTGATGGTCGACGCTGATGAGTTGCTGATCTATGCCCATCACGAGGCGCGATCCCTGCACGACCTGACCGCATGGTTGGACGACACAGGCCGGACCACCTTTGGCGCTTTGATGCTGGACCTTTATCCCAAGGGCCCGCTGGGCACGCAAAGCTATGATCCCGAAACCGACCCGACCGAGTTGGTCAATTGGTTCGACCCCGGCCCCTACCGGGCCGTGCGGCAAAGCCCGATGGGCAATCTGTGGCTGCAGGGCGGCGCGCGCGAGCGGGTTTTCTTTGCCGACACACCGCGCAAATCGCCGACGCTGAACAAAATCCCCCTGATCCGATGGTCGCGCCGGTATGCTTACGTCATTTCCAGCCATTCCATCCTGCCCCGGCACCTGAACGCGGGCTATGACGGGCCAGACGGTCAGACCCCCTCGGGCATTTTGCTGCACACCAAGTTCCTGCCCGAAATCATCGAAAAATCCCGGATCGAGAAACAAAGGCGGCAGCATTTTCACGATCCGGACCAGTTTGCAGGCTATTACGACGACATTGTTAATCAGCCCGACATGTGGACTTCACACTCGGTCAAATACACCGATTGGGAACAGATGCAGGCTCTGGGTCTGATGAATTCCGGCGGATTTGCCTGAACGGGCCCGGGACGTCGGCTAAAAACCACTAGG
This sequence comes from Ruegeria sp. F11, assembly GCF_056533855.1. Classification (NCBI taxonomy): domain Bacteria; kingdom Pseudomonadati; phylum Pseudomonadota; class Alphaproteobacteria; order Rhodobacterales; family Roseobacteraceae; genus Ruegeria; species Ruegeria sp. F11. Next base: position 62,133 of record NZ_JBQFOW010000011.1, read on the forward strand.
GGGAACTAACGGGTTTTAAACTCATTGCCTCGAAACATGCAAAAATGTCATAACACGGCAATTGCCCGGCACCACTCTGGCCTGAACCAGCCCCGGGCATGCTCGCGTAGGAGTATAGGTTTGGCAGTCGCGTGAGCCTGTTGGAATCATACCGAATGAGGTTGCGGCGCAAGCGCCGTCTGGTGCGTTGTCTGCGCAAACGGCGGCAATTGAAGCCGGTCAGCAACAACACGCAGACCATCCGCCGCGACGATGTCCTGCTGATGAGCGTGGTGCGCAACGAAAAAATCCGCCTGCCGTTCTTTCTGGACTACTACCGCACGCTGGGCATCAATCACTTTCTGTTCGTCGACAATGACAGTGACGACGGCACGGCCGCGTTTCTGGAAGCACAGCCGGATGTTTCGGTCTGGCAAACCAAGACCAGCTATAAAAAAGCGGGCTACGGGCTGGACTGGTCCAACTACCTACTGCGGAAATATGCGCATAAACACTGGGTTCTGACCGTCGACCCGGACGAATTCTTTGTCTACCCGTTCTGCGACACCCGCCCCATCCGCGCGCTGACCGACTGGCTGGATATGACCGGTGTGCGCAGTTTCGGCACCATGCTGATCGACATGTATCCCGAAGGCCCGGTGGACGCAGACCCCTACCGCGAAGGCCAGAACCCGTTCGAGGCCGCAAACTGGTTCGATGCGGGCAATTACGTGATCAGCAAGAACCCCGATTACCGGAACCTTTGGATTCAAGGTGGCCCACGCGCGCGGGTGTTCTTTCGCGACAACCCGTCAAAAGCGCCCGCGCTGAACAAGATCCCGCTGGTGAAATGGGACCGGCGCTATGTCTATGTCAGCTCCACCCATGCGCTGCTGCCGCGCGGGTTGAATCAGGTCTATGACGAATGGGGCGGCGAAAAGATCAGCGGCGCGCTGCTGCACGCCAAGCTGATCAGCACGCTGGGCGACAAGGCGCGCGAGGAATTGCAGCGCGGCCAGCATTTCAGCAGTTCATCGGAATACCGCGCCTATGCCACGCAGTTGCAGGACAGCCCGGTCTTTCACTGCGACTGGTCGGAGCGCTACATCAATTGGCGGCAGTTAGAAATTCTGGGCCTCATGTCGAAAGGAAACTGGGCATGAGCAGCTTGGGCATCGTCATGCTGGTGCATACAGCGCTGGACCGGGCCGAGCAGGTGGCGCGGCACTGGGCGGCCTCGGGCTGTCCGGTGGTGGTCCATGTAGACGGTAAAGTGTCTAATAGTGCTTATTCCGCGTTCGTCGAAGCGTGTTCCGACAATCCGCTGATCCTGTTCTCGGACCGGCACACCTGCGAATGGGGCGGTTGGGGCATCGTTGCCGCCTCGCAATCTGCATCTGCGATGATGCTCGATCGGTTCCCGGACGTGCGCCATGTGTTTTTGTCCTCGGGCGCGTGCCTGCCCCTGCGCCCGGTGCAGGAGTTGGTCGACTACCTCTCCGAACGCCCCCGTGTCGATTTTATCGAAAGCGCGACGACGGCGGATGTCAGCTGGACAATCGGCGGGTTGGATCAAGAACGCTTCACCCTGCGGTTTCCGTTTTATTGGCGCAGGCAGCGCAAGCTGTTCGACGCCTATGTCAAATTGCAGCGCGCGCTGGGCATGCGGCGGCAAATCCCCGAGGGGTTGGTGCCGCATATGGGCAGCCAGTGGTGGTGCCTGACCCGCCAGACCCTGTCTGCGATCCTGCAGGACCCCAAGCGCAAGCTCTATGACCGCTATTTCCGCCGGGTCTGGATACCCGACGAAAGCTATTTCCAGACGCTGGCGCGGCTTTATTCCACGCATATCGAAAGCCGTTCGCTGACCCTGTCCAAGTTCGACCACGAAGGCCGCCCGCACATCTTCTACGACGATCACCTGCAATTGCTACGCCGGTCCGATTGCTTTGTCGCCCGCAAAATCTGGTGGCGGGCCGAGCGGTTGTATCAGGCCTTTCTGACCGATCAGACCTGCGCAATGAAACCTGCGGAACCCAACCCCGGCAAGATCGACCGCGTCTTCGCCAAGGCGGTCGAACGGCGCAGACGCGGGCGCGACGGGCTGTATATGCAGGGCCGCTTTCCGCGGCACGGGTCGGAAAACGGCCTGACCTCATCGCCCTATTCGGTGTTTCAGGGCTTCACCGAACTGTTTGAAGATTTTCAGCCGTGGCTGACCGCCGCCACCGGAACCCGCGTGCACGGGCATCTGTTTGGCCCCGATCGGGCCGAGTTCGCCAACGGGGAAACTATCACCCATGGTGCGCTCAGCAACTGCGCGACCTTGCGCGACTACAACCCGACGGCATTTTTGTCGAACCTGATCTGGAACACGCGGGGCGAGCGGCAGTGCTTTCAATTCGGCCCGACCGACACGCAGGAGATCAACTGGTTCCTGGCCCGCGACAAGAACGCCCAGATCTCGGTCATCACCGGGGCCTGGGCCATTCCTCTGTTCCGCTCGAACATGAATTTCGCCGACATCCGGACCGAGGCCGCCCGACTGCAGCAGATCGAGACCAAACAGCTTGAGGTTCTGACCTCGGTCTGGACCAAGGCGCGGATGCGGCGCTGGTCGCTGGTAGAGTTCATCGAATCCCCGATGGAACTGCTGCACACGATCATTGAAGAGATCGGAACGCCGCACCCGCCGCATCTGATCGAAACCCCGAAAATGGTCGATCTGTCGGGCTTTGGGAAATTCCTGCAGAACCTTAAGAATCAGGGGATGCACCCGCAATTGATGGGCGATTTCCCGGTGGATGACGTGTTCGGCACCCAGACCAGACCTTATCGCAAACCCTATCTGGTGCAATAACCGCCCATGACCGCCAAGTTTGACTATTTCATCATTCTGGCCGCCATGCGCACCGGCTCGAACCTGCTCGAGGCCAATCTGAACGCGCTGGACGGCGTGACCGGTCATGGCGAGGCGTTCAACCCGCATTTCATCGGCAAGGTAAAATCGCAGGATCTGCTGGGCGTCACGCTGGACGACCGCGACGAAGATCCCGCCCGGCTGATCCAGGCCATTCGTACGGCACCCGGCGCGCTGAACGGGTTTCGCTATTTCCACGATCATGACCAGCGCGTTCTGGACATGGCGCTGGACGATCCGCGCTGCGCCAAGATCATCCTGACCCGCAATCCGCTGGACAGCTACCTGTCGCTGAAAATCGCGCGCGAGACAAAGCAGTGGCAGTTAAAGAACATCAAACGCCGCCTCGACGCCAAGGTCGCATTTCTGGCCGATGAATTCGCGGAGTATCTGGATCAGCAGCAACGCTATCAGCAGATGTTGCAGCACCGGCTTCAAACCTCGGGGCAGGTGGCGTTTTGCCTGAGTTATGATGATTTGAGTCAGCTGGACGTTCTGAACGGCCTCGCCGCCTGGCTGGGGGTCGGGGCGCGGCTGGATCGTCTGGACGACACGCTGAAACCGCAAAACCCCGGCACCGCGCAGGACAAAGTCACCAACCCCGAGGAGATGGAGCAGGCCCTGTCTCAGCTCGACAGGTTTTCCCTGCACCACGCCCCGGATTTCGAGCCCCGGCGCGGGCATGCGGTGGTGTTTTACGTCGCCGCACCGAAAACGCCGCTGATGTATCTGCCCATCCGCAGCGGGATCGAACCTGCGATTACCGATTGGCTGGCAAAGCTGGACGGGGTCAAACCCGAGGGGCTGCTGACCGATCGCAACCGCAAACAGACGCGGAGCTGGATGTCCTCGCATCCCGGCCATCGCAAGTTCACGGTCCTGCGTCACCCGCTGGCCCGCGCGCATACCGCCTTTTGCACGCGCATTCTGAACAAGGACCCCGGCAGCTATCAGATCATCCGCAACACGCTGCGCAACAAATTCAAGCTTCCAATCCCCGGTCAGATACGCGACCACAACTATTCGCTCGATCAGCACCGCGAGGCCTTCGCCGCCTTTCTGCGGTTTCTGCGCCACAACCTGAACGGCCAGACCCCGATCCGGGTGGACGGGACATGGTGCAGCCAGTCCCGCGTGCTTGAGGGGATGTCGGGCTTTGCCCTGCCCGACCTGATTTTGCGGGAAGAAGAAATTTCCACAGCCCTGCCCGATCTGGCCCGCAGTTTGGGGCACACTAAATCGCCGACCGTGGAAAGCTGCGCACCAGAAACGCCCTATACGCTCGACCAGATATACGACGCACAGCTTGAGGCGCTGGCGGCCGAAACCTACCAGCAGGACTATGTGCAATTCGGCTTTGACGCGTGGAAACCGCTTACGGGCGCAGGGTGATCACGGTGCCTTCGTTGACCATCGCGTAGATCTCTTCGATCTCTTCGTTCTTCACCGCGATGCAACCCGCCGTCCAGTCGGGGGTTTTCTTCGCGCGCTTGAACTCGGATCGCAGATTAGGCTGTCCGTGGATAAAGATATCACCACCCGGATCGACCCCGGCGGCCTTGGCCTGCGCCCGGTCGGCAGAGTTCGGGTAGGAAATCCCCAGCGACAGATGATAACGGCTGCGCGGGTTGCGGCGGTCGATCAGATAAGTGCCCTCGGGCGTGCGACCGTCACCTTTCTTGGTCTTGGTGCCACCTGGCGCAAAGCCCAGATCCACCTCGTATTCCTTCAAAATCTTATCGTTATGCAAAAGGTACAGCTTGCGCGCACCCTTGTTGACCACCAATGAGGTCACTTCCGGCCCATCATAAGTAAGAAATCTAGGGTTAGCTGAGGCACAAGCCGAAAGGCTCAGCGTAGCCATCGCACCCAATCCAAATGCTCGACGATCCATGTTTCACTGCCTGCTGTTTTTTTTCAGCATTATGCCAAAATTCCTGAAAACTGAAATCACTTTTTGCTGTTTGCCTGCTCAATCAGGCGGCGTTCGATGTTTTCCAACCGCTCCAGCACCTCATCCCGGTAAGCGTCGGTTTTCACTTCGTCTTCGGCGTGATGCGCATCCTGCATCGAATTCACGATCAAACCCACCAGCAGGTTCACCACCGCGAACGTGGTAACCATGATGAAGGGCACGAAGAACAGCCAGGCATAGGGATACACCTCCATTACAGGGCGGACGATGCCCATGGACCAGCTTTCCAGCGTCATGATCTGGAACAGCGTATAGGCCGACAGGCCCAGATCGCCGAACCAGTCGGGGAAGGAATATGAGAACAGCTTGGTCGAAATCACCGCGCCGATATAGAACAGGATCGCCATCAACAGGAACACGCTGGCCATGCCGGGCAAGGCCGAGATGAAGCCTTCGACCACCCGGCGCAGGCGCGGAGCGACCGAGATGACGCGCAGGACCCGCAGAATCCGCAGCGCCCGCAGCACCGACAGGCTGCCTGCGCTGGGCACAAGAGCGATGCCGACGATCAGAAAATCAAAGATATTCCAACCGCTTGTGAAAAACCGACGACCCGTGGCGATCAGTTTCATCGCAATCTCGGCCACAAAGATGGCAAGGCACAGCTTGTCCAGGATCACGATCACAGGGCCAGCCGCCTCCATCAGGGTGGGTGAGGTCTCCATCCCCAGCAGGATCGCATTAAAGATGATAACGCCGGTGATGAACCGCCCGAAGGCGGGCGCTTCGATAATGGACAGCAAACGCTGCTTGAACCCCATGTCTGCCTCTTTCCTGTCTGCTCAAGTTGCGGGGTTCAGCACAAACCGCGCGGCAAGTTCCGTATGTGACGACCATCGAAATTGGTCAACGACCTGTACCCATTCAAGGGTGTAGCCCGCGTTAACCAACGTTTTAGCATCCCGTGCGAACGTGACCGGGTTGCACGAGACATAAGCGATCACCGGGCGTTTGGCCTGTGCCAGTTCCGCCACCTGCGCCTCGGCCCCGGCTCGGGGCGGGTCCAGTACGACCGCATCAAAGGTTTTCAGTTCATCCGGCATCAGCGGTCGGCGAAACAGGTCGCGCGCCTCGCTGGTGACGCGTTTCAGGCGCCGCGCGCGGCGCCAGCCCTGATCCAGCGCTTGCGTCATCGCAGCCTCGCCTTCGACCGCGTGGATTTCAGCGGATTGTGCCAGCGGTAGCGAGAAGGTACCGCTGCCCGCAAACAGATCGACGATGCGCTTCGCGCCTTCGGTTGCCTCGGAAACCGCCTGTGTTAGAGCCTGTTCACCATCTTTCGTCGCCTGCAGAAAGGCCCCCGGCGGCGGCGTCACTTCGGCGCTTCCGAACCGCTGCACGGGCGGATGGCGCATGGCGATCACCTCACCGTCCCAACTGAGCCGCGCCAGCCCGTGTTTTTCGGTCGCCTGCGCCAGTGCCAGTTCCAGCGGGCCATCCAGCGGCTTGCCGCCTTTGACCGCCACGTCCAAACCGGATTCGGACAGGGTCAGGGTCACGGCCAGCACACCTTTACGGCTGCCGCCCAACACTGCCAGTGCTTCGGCCACGGGAATGGCAGCGATCAGGGCCGGGTCCAGCAGGTGGCATTCGGGGATTTCGGTGATGGTATCCGAGGCGCGGCCATGGAATCCGGCAAGTGTCCCCTTTTTCGTCCGCCTGACCGCAATGGTCGCACGGCGGCGGGATCGTTCGGGTGAAGTATGGATGGGCCGCATCGGGGCATCGAGCCCCTGCGCGGTCAGCGCGTTGCGCACCACCGCCACCTTCCAATCGGCCACAAACGCGTCCGAGGCGTGCTGCAACTGGCACCCCCCGCAAGCCTTGTAGTGGCGGCAGGGCGTTTTCACCCGCTGATCCGAGGGCGTTTCAATGCGGATATCGGTCAGAACCTGCCCGTCGAGCACGCCGCTGACCTCCTCACCCGGCAAGGTGCGCGGGGCGTGGACCGGGCCGTCGGCAATGCCGTCGCCCTGATGCCCTAAACGGTTAATGGTGAAGTTCTGCCTCATGACCGGCCTGATAGCCGGGCTTTGCGGACAAAAAAACCCCTTTGGGTCTTTTGCATTTGTATTGGATCGACATACGCTGCCTCTCCCTTCGGTCGAACGCGCATTTCGATGCTTGATTCGTCAGAAGCCCTTATTCGGCAGCTTCCGCCTGAATGAAGCCGCCAGACTGGCGATGCCAGAACCGGGCGTAAAGCCCTCCTTGTTCCAACAGCGCCTCATGCGTTCCGCTCTCCACGATGCGCCCGTGGTCCAGAACGACGATCCGGTCCATTTCGCTGAGCGTCGACAGGCGATGGGCGATTGCCAGAACCGTTTTGCCCTGCATCACCCGATGCAGAGCGGTCTGGATCGACGCCTCAACCTCGGAATCCAGCGCCGAGGTTGCCTCATCCAGCACCAGAATCGGTGCGTCCTTCAGAATGGCGCGGGCCAGTGCGATGCGTTGCCGCTGACCGCCGGAGAGTTTCACGCCCCGTTCGCCCAGATGGGCATCATAGCCCGTGCGCCCATGCGCATCCTTCAGGCCCAGAATGAACTCATGCGCCTCAGCCTTGTGCGCCGCTTCGATCAGGTCTGCCTCGGTCGCGTCGGGGCGGCCATAGAGGATATTCTCGCGCGCAGAGCGATTGAACATCGCGGTTTCCTGCGTGACCATACCGATCTGACGGCGCAGACTGTCCTGCGTGACCTGCGAGACATCCTGCCCGTCAATGCGGATTGCACCTTTTTCACCGTCATAGAGCCTGAGCAACAGTGAAACGAGGGTGGATTTCCCGGCCCCCGACGCGCCGACGATGCCCAGTTTCTCACCGGGCTGCACCATCAGATTCAGGTCCGTTACACCGCCGATATCGCGGCCGTAAGCAAAACTAACCGCATCGAAAGCGATACTGCCTTCGGTCACTGCCAACTCAGCGGCCTGCGCCAGATCCTCGACCCGGTCGCGCTTGGCCAGGGTTTTCATGCCGTTCTCGATCTCGCCCACATTCGCATAAAGGCCCATGAGCGTGAAACTGACCCAACCGGTCATCTGCGCGATCCGGATCGAGATCGCGCCTGCCGCAACGATATCCCCGGGCGTCGCCATGCCGAACTGCCACAGCCACAGCGTCGCCCCCAGCAGCAGCACCGGCAGAATGCCTGCCAGCGTCATCAGGATGAACCGGAAGCTGGCCGAGAGCCGCCCGAAATCCAAAGACTTCTCACGCAGATCGACCATCGCGTTCCGCGCCGCCTGATCCTCGAATTCGGCATGGGCAAACAGCTTTACCGTTTTGATGTTGGTGATCGTGTCCACCACCTGCCCCGACACCATCGCCCGCGCCCCGGCCCGCGCCGCCGAGCGCACGCGAATGCGCGGCAGATACCAGCGCACCAGCAGGAAGTAGACCACAAGCCAGGCGACAAAGGGCAGCATCACCAGCGGATGAATAGACCCTAACAAAAGCAAAGAGCCCATCAATGAGGCCAGCGCAAAGACAATCGCACTGATCGTTTCCGACACCACCGAGGCCATCGCGTTCGAGGTCTGCATCTGCTTCTGCGCAATGCGACCGGCAAAATCGTCGTCGAAATAGGTGACGGATTGGCCCAGCGTCCAGCGGTTCAGCTTGGCGAGAACCAGCGGCGTGATGTTGGGCATGACGATGTAATTGTTTGACAGCGCGGACAGCCCGAAGAAGACCGGGCGCAGCAGCATGAAGAACGCCACCGCACCGAATATGAGCCACAGGTTTTCCGCTCTCAGGAAATCTTCCGGTCCGCTGGCGGTTGCGACATCGATGACGCGACCCAGAATCCAAGCGGTTCCGGCCTCCATCGTGCCGGCGAAGGCCGAAAAGAACGCAGCCACGAACAGCATGGGCCATGCCCCGGACAGGCTCCAGCGAATGAACGCCCCCAGCATTTGCGGCGGGGGCGTTTCAATGTCCTTGAACGGGTTGATGAGGTCGGCGATCCTCATTCAGCGGCCTCCGGGTTCATGAAGCCCCCAGATTGCCGCGCCCAGAACTGCGCGTAAAGGCCGCCCTGCGCCAGCAGATCAGCATGGGTACCCTCTTCGACGATCCGGCCCGCATCCATCACCAGAATGCGGTCCATCTGGGCAATGGTGCTCAGCCGGTGGGCAATGGCGATCACGGTTTTACCCTGCATCATACCGTAGAGGGTCTCCTGAATGGATGCTTCGACCTCGGAATCTAGGGCGGATGTCGCCTCGTCCAACAGCAGGATCGGCGCGTCTTTCAGGATTACCCGGGCCAGCGTCACCCGCTGCCGCTGACCGCCGGACAGTTTCACGCCGCGTTCACCCACATGCGCGTCATAGCCGGTGCGCCCTTGCGGGTCCTGCAGGTCAAGGATGAATTCATGCGCCTCGGCCTGTTTTGCGGCGGCAATCATTTGCGCCTCGGTCGCGTTAGGACGACCATAGAGGATGTTGTCGCGGACCGAGCGGTGCAGCAAGGCGCTGTCCTGCTGCACCATGCCGATATGGCTGCGCAGGCTGTCCTGCGTCACGTGCGCAATGTTCTGATCGTCGATCAGGATCGCACCGCGTTCGACATCGTAAAACCGCAAAAGCAGCTTCACCAGGGTCGATTTCCCGGCCCCGGACCGCCCGATCAGGCCGATCTTTTCACCCGGTTGGATGGTCATATTGACGTGATCCAGCCCGCCAGTTGTGCGACCGTAGTGGTGCGACAGGTCGCGCACCTGAATCTCACCTTTGGTCAGGTTCAGCGGTTTCGCGCCAGACACATCTAGCAGATCGATGGGCTGGGCAATCGTTTCCATCCCTTCCGAGACGATCCCCAATTCACGGAAGAAACTGGTCAGCGCCCACATGATCCAGCCGGTCATGGCGTTCAACCGCAGGGTCAGGGCGGTTGCCGCCGCGACCACACCGACCGAGGCGCTGCCCTGCATCCACAGCGAAATCGCCCAACCCACAACACCCACGATCAGCAGACCGTTCAGCGCAACCAGCACGGCATCCATGATGGTGAAGATTCGCATCTCGATCTGAAAAGTGCGACGGGTTTCCTCGATCGCTTCGCGCGCATAGTCCAGTTCCTGCGTGTCATGGGCGAACATCTTGACCGAGTGGATGTTGGTATAGCTGTCCACCACCCGCCCGGTCACGGTCGACCGCGCGTCCGAGGCCGCCTTGGACGCAGGCCCGACCCGCCGCACCGTCCAGCGCACCAGCAGGGCGTAGAAGACAAACCAGATCAGCAGCGGGATCAGCAGGCGCGGATCAGCGGCATAGAGCAGGATCGCGGCGCCGATCATGTACGCGAGCGAGAAGGAAATGGCGTCAAAGACCTGAAACACCACCTCCCCCGCCGCGGGCGGGGTCTGCATGATGCGGTTGGCGATGCGCCCGGCGAAATCGTTCTCGAACCAGCCGACCGACTGGCGCAGGACGTGTTTATGCGCACGCCAACGGATCAGCGTGCCGAAATTCGGCAGGATCGTGTTGTTCAACAGCAGAACATCGACCAGATGCAGCAGGGGCCGCAGAAACAGAACAAATGCAGCCATCAGCAGCAACTCGGTCCCGTGCTCCTGCCAGACCTCGGACGGAGACCCGCCCAGCAAGTCGACAACACGGCCCATATAATAGATCAGCCCGATCTCGACCCCCGCCACGATGACCGAGATCAGCCCCGCCCAGAAGAACACCCGGAAAAACGGGCGCGAGTAGTCCAGCATGAACGGCCACAACCGCGTCGGCGGCCTGTCGGATTCCGTATAAGCAACAAAAGGGTCAACAAGGTTTTCGAAATAGCGAAACATGGAGGGTGCTCCGATTGAGCGGGTAAATAAGGACGTGCGAAGAAAGATGGCGCCAGAACACCACCCCTACGGGTCGAGCGTTCCGGCTTTAGCCGAACCAGATCCCGTAATACATTCGCATGCCTCCCTCCAAATCAGGTACAGGCGCACGTAACCACAAACGCGCGAATTTGTCATCCCCTTTTGAGACTTCCCGCTATTCTGACAGCAGATCGTCGCGGGTCAGGGCAAATCCCGAGGCGATCCAGCGCGCCTCCAGCTCGGCCAGTTTTTTGCCTAGCGCGGGGCCGGTGAAATCGGGGATCAGGTCTGCGGCCTTGATCGGGAACCGGGCGGCGGCCCCATGATGCAGCGCGGTTTTCAGGTCGTCGGACCATGGCTGTTCCAGAAAGGCGTAGCGCAGCAGGGTTTCGTGCAAACCGCCCTCATCCCCGTACCGGTACCCCAGTTCGGCAACGCTGGTTGTCCCGGCGGCCTCGTCCCGCATTCGGGTCAGGCGCTGCAGTTGCGCGCGGCTAAGGCGCAGAGTGGCGGCGTCCTCTGGCGTTGCGATCGCGGCCAGTCGGCGCACTGGGTCCGGTGTCGCCCCTGCGGCCTGTTCCAGATGGATCAACGGGGCCAGCGCCCGGTCATCCGCCCCCGGCAGCAGCTGCGCCAAAACACCGGCGCTGCGCATTGCCGCCACGGACGGGGCCGGATCGGGCGCGCCCAGCAGTTTCAACAATTCCGCCCCGACCCGTTCGCGAGACAACCCTGCCAAGCCTTCCAGATTTGCCGAAATCGCCGCCAGCGCGTCGGCATCGAACCCGGCCTCGGGGTTGCCGTACCAAGCGTGAAACCGGAAATAACGCAGTGAGCGCAGATAGTCCTCGCGAATGCGATGCGCCGCCGTTCCGATGAAACGCACATGCCGCGCCTCAAGGTCCGGCAGGCCGTCAAGCGGGTCTAACACGGAGCCATCGGGCCGGGCGTAGATCGCGTTCATGGTGAAATCGCGCCGCGCCGCGTCTTCCTCGACCGTGTCAGAAAACGCCACAACGGCGCGCCGCCCGTCGGTTTCGACATCGCGGCGGAAGGTGGTGATCTCGTGCGGGATGCCCTGGCTGACCACGGTGATCGTGCCGTGATCCATGCCGGTTGGGATCGCCTTGAGACCCGCGCCTTGCGCCAGTTCGACCACCCTGTCCGGGCGCGCATCGGTGGCGATGTCGATATCCGAGACCGGCGCGCCCAGCAGAGCATTGCGCACGCAGCCACCGACAAACAGCGCCTGCGCGCCTGATCCGGTCAGAGCGGCACATACCGCCTGAGTCGCAGGTTCCGAAACCCACGGCGCTTTGATCTGCTTCATTCACTCACCCGTGCTGCCAGCCCCCGCAGGATGCGAGCCGTCGCGCCCCAGATGTAATAGGGACCGAAGGGCACTGTGAAGTATTTTCGCCTGTGGCCACGCCAGCGGCGCGACTCGATCAGGTAGTTTGCCGGGTCCAACACATGAGAGAGCGGCACCGAGAACACCTCATCCACCTCGCCCGGTTCGGGGATGACCTGAAACGGCTGCCGGATGATCGCAACCACCGGCGTGACCGAGAACGAGGTCACCGTTTCATGCGTCGGCAAAAAGCCCAGAACCTCGGGCAAGTCCCGGGGCAGGCCGATTTCCTCTTGCGCCTCACGCAAGGCGGCGGCGGTGACATCCACATCGCCTTCGTCCTGCTTGCCGCCCGGAAAGGCGATCTGGCCGGGATGGTGTTTCAGGGCCGAGGACCGTTTCGTCAGGATCAGACGCGGCGCGTCGCCTGTGACCGAGATTGGCACCAGAACCCCCGCCGGGCGCAGCTTGCGCCCTGGCGGCAGAACGGTTTCCGGGTTCAGGTCAAAATCGCTCGACCCGTGACCGGGGCGGCCCAAAGCCGCCCGGATCATGGCGCTGGGGTCATGCACCTGTAGCATCATCGGCATCGAACCCGACCGTCGCCGGATCAAGGACGTAATGCGCGCCGCAGAACTGGCAGTCGGCGGTCACATCGCCCTCGGGCGTGGTCATCTTTTCGATGTCCTTGGCCGAATAGATCGACAGGCTTTGGCGCACGCGATCCTCGGAACAGGTGCAGCCGAACTGCACTGCCTGCGCGTCAAAGACCCGCGGGCCTTCCTCGTGAAACAGACGGATCAGCAGGTCGGTGGGTGCAACCGAAGGGCCGATCATTTCCAGGTCCTCGACCGTATCCAGCAGGATGTTGACGCGGCCCCAGTTCTCACCCTCTTCCCCGTCGACCAGATCGGCAGCGGTGAGGATTTCCCCGGTACCCTCGCCTGATGCGGCAAAGGGTGAGGCTTTGGGCATATGCTGCAACATGATCCCGCCCGCGCGCCAGTGTTCACCGACACCGGGCTCGGTCGATTTGCCGAAGCTCAGGGAAAACCGGGTTGGCAACTGCTCGGATTGGGCAAAATACGCCTCGGCGCAGGCGCTGATCGAGCCTCCGGCAAGGGGCGTGATCCCCTGATAGGGCTGCGTGCCCTCGCCCTGATCAATCATTATGGCGAAATAGCCCTCACCCACCTGATCGAAGGGCGCGCTGTCGGTCAGCCGATCCCGGTCGAAGCTGGCATAGGCGCGAATGCGGGCTGGTTCACCCTCGACCTTCGGGGCGTAGTAATCGGTTGCGATCATGCGCACCGCGCCCTTGGATTGCACCTGCAGCGACAGCTTCCAGCGCAAGGATACCGTCTGGCCGATCAACGCGGTCAGCAGGGCCATCTCGGCCACCAGCGCCTCGACCTGTTCGGGATAGTCGTGCTGCTTCAGGATGCCGTCCAGCACGCCATCCAGCCGGGCCACGCGGCCGCGCATATCCGATACATCGAGTTGAAAGGGCAGGACGGTATCGTCCCACGCGATTTTCGTTCCAAGAGACATGGGGTTTCCTTACACGCCACAGGTTGGCATACCGGCACCATATAGGTCGTACAGATTGGGTTGTAAGGGGCCATACATGATCAGACGGTTCGGTGAAAGCCCCGAAGCCGGGCGGACGTATACTCGGCGTGTCGGCGTCTATGCCCTGCTGCCGCGCGGCCGGCATCTTTTGCTGACCTGCCAGACCGAACCGGGGCCGGATCTGCAATTGCCCGGCGGCGGAATCGACCCGGGCGAATCGCCTGTCACCGCCCTGCACCGCGAAGTGTTCGAAGAAACCGGCTGGCTTGTGGCTGCGCCCCGCCGCGTCGGCGCGTTCCGCCGCTTCACCTATATGCCGGAATATGACCTGTGGGCCGAGAAAATCTGCCTGATCTACCGCGCCCGCCCGGTGCGCCGAATGGGCCCGCCCTCCGAGCCGTTTCACGAGGCGCTTTGGATGGACTGCGCCGACGCGGTAGAGTTGCTTGGCAATGACGGCGACCGCCATTTCGCCCAACAGCATTTGAACGAGCTTTAGGGGCCGTTATATTCGAAGAACACCGCCGACACATCGTCATCCGTCCCGCTGCCGGGGGACAGGGTCTCGGACAATCGCCAAAACATATCCTCCAGAAACTCGGGGCCGCTCTGCCCTACCGCGCACTCCTGCGCCATCCGGCGCAGCCCGTCTTCGTCGAGCATTTCGCCATCCGCCATCTGGCATTCGGTAAACCCGTCGGAATACAGCAAAAGCTTGTCGCCGGGGTTCAGATGCGTTTCGATCTGCTGAAAGGACACATCCGGCAGCAGACCGATGGGCAATCCGCCCTCACCCAGAAACTCTGTGCTGCCATCGCGGCGCAACAGCAGCGGGTGCGGGTGCCCCGCCTGCACCATTTTCAGATGCCCATTGCGCAGGTCCACAATGGCGTAAACCATGGTGAAGTACTCCTCGACCCCGGCATCGGCCATCAGGCGACAATTGAGCATTTCGGCCACTTCCTCGGGCGGCAGCAGAGCATAAAACTTGTTGAACCGCTTTTCCATCGCGACGTTCTGATCGAAATGCGTGCTGGACAGATAACCGCCAAGCCGCGCCGTCATCATCGCCGAGGTGATGCCGTGGCCGGACACGTCGATACTGTAAAACCCCAGCCGGTTGACGCCGGGTGAGAACATGCCCACCAGATCGCCCCCAATATGGCCGCAGGGTTTCAGCAGCAGGCTGACCCGCGAGTTGCCGAACGTGCGGGTCAGTTCGGGCACCAGCGAATCCTGAATTTTACGCGCCTGAATCAGATCCTTGTCGATCGCGTCATGGGCAAGCTTCAGTTCCTCCAGCGCCGATGCGATCATCTTGTTTTTCTCGGACAGTTCGCGCTGCATATCCAGAATACGGGCGCCGGCCGAGATACGCGCACGCAGCTCATCCGCCTCAAGCGGTTTGATCAGGAAATCATCGGCCCCGGCATCCAGCCCCTTCGCCACCTCCTGCTTTTCGCTTTTTGAGGTCAACAGGATGAAATAGCTGTATTGCTCGGTCTCCAGCGCGCGAAAGGCGCGGCAGAATTCCAGCCCGCTCATGCCCGGCATGATCCAATCGCTCAGCACAAGGTCCGGCGGATCGCCATCGCATAAGTTCAGCGCGGCCTCGCCATTATCGGCCTCCAGCACCTCAAAGCCCCATTTCTTGAGCGAGGCCACCAGAATGCGGCGCTGCAAACGGCTGTCATCAACGACCAGAACCTTGCGGATCGCGCCGAAGCCCTGATCGGACCTGACATCCTTTGGAAAGGTCTGTGACACTGTGAAAACCCTGCGCTGCGTTCCCTGACCCGACAGCGCGACCCTATCGCGGGCGAGTTTAACATCCGGTGAAGGGCTTCGCTTAACCGCCTGTTTACTGGCGGAGGGCTACCTTCCGGCATGAGCAATCCGATGCAGGGGGCGGCCATGATTCACTGGCCCAGGGTCAGACAATTGCGGGACGAGGTCGGCGCCGAGGAGTTTGACGAGGTGGTCGACATCTTCCTGGACGAGGTGCAGGAGGTGATCGTGCGCCTGCAAAACGACCCCGCACGGCGTGATCTGGAACAGAACCTGCATTTCCTCAAGGGCAGCGCGCTGAGCCTTGGGTTCGATCGGTTCTCGAAACTTTGTCAGGATGGCGAACGCCGCGCCGCCGCAGGGCAGCCTGCGGATGTGGATATCCCGGCAATCCTTACCGCTTATGATGAATCGAAATCCGTCTTTCAGGCCGACCTGGCCCGGAACCTGCTTTAGATCACGAACTGGGCCAGCGTCTCATCCTCGGTGATGTCGGTATAGGTAAACCCGGCCTCGTCCAGATGCGCGAACAGGCGCATGAAATTCTCGGGCTTGCGGGTTTCAATCCCGATCAGGACCGAGCCGAAATTGCGCGCCGATTTCTTCATGTATTCGAACCGGGCGATATCATCCTCGGGTCCGAGGATGTTCAGGAACTCTTTCAACGCGCCAGGGCGTTGCGGCAGGCGCAGGATGAAGTATTTCTTGACGCCCGAGTAACGCTGCGCGCGTTCCTTGACCTCGGGCAGGCGTTCGAAATCGAAATTCCCGCCCGAGGTGACGCAGACCACTGTCTTGCCGCGAATGAAACTCTGCACATCGGCAATGGCTTCAATCGCCAGCGCCCCGGCGGGTTCCAGCACGATGCCTTCGACATTCAGCATCTCGATCATGGTGGTGCAAATCCGGTCCTCGGACAGGACCAGCACGTCCGAAAGGTGACGCGATTTCAGCAACTCAAACGGCTTCGCGCCGATCCGGCCCACCGCCGCGCCATCGACGAAATTATCGACGTGATCCAGCGCCACCGGATGCCCCGCCGCCATTGCCGCATGCAGGCAAGCCCCGCCTTTCGGTTCGACAAACAGGCAATGGGTCCGATCCCCGAACCACGTCGCCACGCCCGAGGACATGCCGCCCCCGCCCACCGGCAGGATCACATGATCCGGCAGCCCGCCCAGTTGTTCCTCGATCTCGACCGCCAATGAGGCCTGCCCCTCGATCACATCCTCATCATCGAAAGGCGACAGGAAATGCCCGCCCTGCTGGGCACACCATGCCTGCGCGGCAGCCAGAGTGTCATCGAAATAGTCGCCGGACAGGTGGATCTCGATATTCTCCCCGCCAAAGATGCGGGTTTTCTGGATTTTCTGCTGCGGTGTCGTGACCGGCATGAAGATCACACCACGCACGTTCAGATGCTTGCACATGAACGCCACGCCCTGCGCGTGATTGCCCGCGCTGGCACAGACGAACAGATCCTGCCCCTGCTGCTTGCGCATCGCGTTGAACGCACCGCGAATCTTGTAGGACCGCACCGGGCTGAGGTCTTCTCGTTTCAGCCAGATATCGGCCCCGTAGCGATCAGACAGATGGGCATTGCGCTGCAAAGGCGTCGCCGGAAACACAGAGCGCATCGCCTGTTCGGCGGCGCGGGCGCGGGTCATGAAATCGGTCATGGGGGCTCAGTGCCGTATCCGAAGAAAAAGAGCAACAAAATGAAGACAACGCAGTATGACATCTTTCGGCTATCACGGCGGTATCGGGTCGTCCTCACATGTCAGCATGGATTTTGACACAGATGATCACAGCGCGAAAACCCGCGTTCTTAATCCGTAATGGAGATACTCCGAAGAATTATGTCCTGCTTCATAGTGGCTCCGTTCACGTCGTCGCCATGAAACAGCGTCCACCCGTAGTCGTCAGGCAACGTATGGTAGCGCACTTCGATTAAGTTGATTTTTCCCGATGGGATAGAAATAGTTGTTCTTTTGACCGTGGCTTCTTTGAAGACAAAACGATAGTCGCCACGTTCTCGAAAGTAACTATTCTCGTAAGTCTCTGAGTTTTTCTTGGTCGACGCGCAGAGGCCATTGATTTCCGTCTCAAAAGCTCGTCCCCAGGATTGTCCGGTATCACCAATGCTCACCACGAACGGGCACTTGCCTTGCAGTTTACAACTCGTTTCTGTTTCCAACTCAAACGAGGAAAACCCTGGAACTGACAGTAGTATTTTGGAGCCAATATTCTGAATATGAAAGGTTGTAGGGCCGCAGTCGAAAACCTCTTGCGCCACCGCCGTCTTCCCAAGTAACGGCAACAATCCTGCCACGACTAACGGCAAAGCAAAGGTTGTTCGAAACGTGGTCATTGATTTCTGGCGAAAGCTTCTGAACAACATCCTGAAAACCGCCCTCTCAACCAATCCTTGTTCTCTTTCCGCCCGTTTCACCTTAATTCCCGCCTGCGGTCAACGCACATAACTTGCCCCCGCGTTCAAAACCCGCTAGGGGCCAAGCGTTCTACGCATAAAGGAAGTCAGATGTCCGCGCCCAAGAAAGTTGTTCTGGCCTATTCCGGTGGCCTCGATACCTCGATCATTCTGAAATGGCTGCAGACCGAGTATGGCTGTGAGGTCATCACCTTCACCGCCGATCTGGGTCAGGGCGAGGAGCTGGAACCGGCACGACA
The DNA here is from genome assembly GCF_056533855.1 of Ruegeria sp. F11. Lineage (NCBI taxonomy): Bacteria > Pseudomonadati > Pseudomonadota > Alphaproteobacteria > Rhodobacterales > Roseobacteraceae > Ruegeria > Ruegeria sp. F11. Next base: position 80,240 of record NZ_JBQFOW010000011.1, read on the forward strand.
AAAGGCCGAGATGCTGGGGATCAAGCCCGAGAACATCTATATCGAGGATATCCGCGAAGAGTTCGTCCGCGACTTCGTCTTCCCGATGTTCCGCGCCAATGCGCTGTATGAGGGGCTGTACCTGCTGGGCACTTCAATCGCGCGGCCGCTGATCTCGAAACATCTGGTCGATATCGCCCATGCCACAGGGGCCGATGCGGTGGCGCATGGTGCAACCGGCAAGGGCAATGATCAGGTCCGGTTCGAACTGGCGGCTTACGCGCTGGAACCCGATATCAAGGTGATTGCGCCGTGGCGCGAGTGGGACCTGACCAGCCGGACCCGCCTGATCGAATGGGCCGAGGCGCATCAGATCCCGATTGCCAAGGACAAGCGTGGCGAGGCTCCGTTCTCGGTCGATGCCAACCTGCTGCACACCTCGTCAGAAGGTAAGGTTCTGGAAGACCCCGCCGATATGGCCCCCGACTATGTCTATCAGCGCACCGTCCACCCCGAAGACGCGCCGAACGAGCCCGAATTCATCGAGATCGGCTTTGAAAAAGGCGACGCGGTCAGCATCAATGGCGAGGCGATGAGCCCCGCAACGCTGCTGACCAAACTGAACGAATACGGCGGCAAGCACGGCATTGGTCGTCTGGATCTGGTCGAAGGCCGGTTCGTGGGCATGAAATCGCGCGGTATCTACGAGACACCGGGCGGCACCATCCTGTTGGAAGCGCATCGCGGCATCGAATCCATCACCATGGACCGCGGCGCGATGCATCTGAAAGACCAGCTGATGCCGCAATATGCGGAACTGATCTATAACGGCTTCTGGTACTCGCCCGAGCGTGAGATGCTGCAGGCCGCCATCGACAAGTCGCAGGAACATGTCACCGGCACGGTGCGGGTGAAGCTGTACAAGGGTCTGGCTTCGACCGTGGGCCGCTGGTCGGATCAATCGCTTTATTCCGAGGAACATGTGACCTTTGAGGATGACGCAGGTGCCTATGATCAGACCGACGCGGCAGGCTTCATCCAGTTGAACGCCCTGCGCCTGAAGCTGCTGGCCGCCCGCGACAAGCGTTTGTCCAAGTGATCGACGAGGACGACAACGAACTCGATATGTTTATCGAGGCGCAGGACACGGTGTGGGCCGATGTCCTGCGTGAGTTGGAACAGGGGCAGAAAACCAGCCACTGGATGTGGTTCGTGTTTCCGCAACTGGCCGAACTTGGCCGGTCGCACATGGCGCAGCTTTACGGGATCGAGGATCTGGATGAGGCGACCAGTTATCTGAACCACCCCGAACTGCGCCGCCGCCTGACCGAAACCGCCCGGTTGATGCTGCTGCACCAAGGGCGGGACGCCAGCGAGGTTCTGGGCGGGATTGATGCGAAAAAGCTGCGCTCGTCCATGACGCTGTTTTCCTCGGTTCCGGACGCTCCGGCTGAATTTCAGGCCGTTCTGGATGCCTTCTACGGCGGACAGCCCTGTGAGCGGACGGTTGAGATTTTGCGGAACCCTTAAGTTCCAGTTGGGTCATCCTTGATTGTGCGCATGCCCTGCCTTTACCCATGGGTCAATGGCATGAGGGGATTGCGATGCTGCAGGATATCGCTGACGGGATTCAAAAGGGACTGAATGGCAAAAGTTTCGACGGCTCGCTGAAATTCGATTGCGGTGAGGCCGGGGTGATAGTTCTGGCCGACAATCAGGCGACGACGCAGGACCGCGACACCGACTGCACCATCCGCATCTCGCAGGACAATCTGTCCAAACTGCTGACCGGCAAGCTGAATCCGATGACCGGGGTGGCAATGGGCAAGCTCAAGATCTCGGGCAATATGGGCGTTGCGATGAAGCTGGGACAGTTATTGGGCTAGGCTCGGCGCAAATCGGCGATGGATTTCTGCATCGCTACGATCAACGCGTCCCTCTGCGCGGATAATTCCTCTGGGGTCCTCCCTTTGGCCTGCGTCGCGACGCCATCTGCAAGCTGTTTCGCCACATCGTCGGTCAGATGAACCTGACCCAGATCGTCCCACCACCCGTTGAACGTATCGGTAAAGTGGTCGCAGAACGCTTTCAGCCCGCCTTCGCCAGCGCCCAGGTTGAACAGCATGGTCGGCCCCATCGCCGCCCATCTGACCCCCGGCCCGGCCCAGACCGCCTTGTCCACATCCTCGACCGAGGCGACGCCCGAGACCACAAGATGAATCGCCTCACGCCACAGCGCGGCCTGCAGCCGGTTTGCCACATGACCCGGCACCTCTTTGTTCACGCGGATCGTGGTCTTGCCAACACTTTCGTAAAAGGCCTGCGCGGAGTCGACCACGCCATCGGCTGTTTTCTCATTCCCCATCACCTCAACCAAAGGGATCAGATGCGGCGGGTTGAACGGGTGCCCCAACACAAAGCGCGATGGATCAGACCAGCCCGGTTGCATCTGGCCCAGCGTCAAACCCGAGGCAGAACTGGCGAGGATGGCGTCGGGGTCCAGGGCAGGCTCGATCTCGGCGAATATGCCATGCTTGATCGGTAGGCGCTCGGGCACGTTTTCCTGCACAAACCCGGCACCCTGCACCGCGTCCGCAGCGCTAAGATGAAAGCTGATCGCGTCGGGGGTGCCGTTCTTAGTCAGGCCCAGCGCACCCAGTGTAGGCCATGCGGTTTCCACATAGTGGTGCACCTTGCGTTCAACCTCAGGGTCCGGGTCAAACAAGGCAACCGAGCGCCCCGATGCCAAAAACAGCGCCGCCCAACTGGCCCCGATAACCCCACCGCCCAGACAAGCCGTGTGCTGTATGTCCATCAGAACAATCCCGGATTTAGAGGTGAGGCCGCCGTCAGGCCGCCATCGACGGTGAACAACTGGCCTGTGGCAAAACCGGCTTCGTCCGAGGCCAGCCAGACCGCCATGCTGGCGATATCCTCGGGCCTGCCAAAGCGGCGCATGGCATGGCGCGCGATGGCGTCCCGGCGCGCGGCCCCGGGGTCCTGGGCAAGGTCGAACCCGGCGTCCAGCATGCCGGTTTCAATCCAGCCGGGGCAGATTGCGTTGCAGCGCAGCCGGGGGCCATGATCAACAGCAATGGATCGGGTCAAGCCATGCACAAACGCCTTTGACGCATTGTAAAGCGCCATGGACGGATCGGCGTTTTGCCCCGAAATAGAGCCGATATTGATGATTGAACCCCCATCGGATATCCGAGGGATAAACGCCCGGCACAGGTTGAACACGCCCCGGCAATTGGTGCCGATCACCGCCTCCCAATCCGCATCCGTGCTGTCCACGACGGTCTTTTCCACCTGAACGCCCGCGTTGTTCACAAGGACGTCCGTGCCATTGGTGATCCGGGCCAGTTCTTCGACCGCAACCGCATCGGTGACGTCCAACTGATACCACTGGACGTTCTGACCCAGCCCTTCGGGCCGTGACCCCCGGCCACAGGTCGTGACCGTTGCACCTTCGCGGGCAAATGCCTCGACAATCTCGCGCCCGATGCCTTGCCGCCCGCCCGTGACCAAGGCCCGTTTCCCTGCCAGACGCAGCGTGCTCATAGCTTCATCTGCTGAACCTGCGCGCTCAGCCCTCCGTCCAATACCCACAATTGACCGCTTGCGTATCGCGCCTCGTCCGAGGCCAGCCAGTTGACGAGATTGGCGATGTCCTCCGGCGTGCCATAGCTGCGCAGCGGGTGCACATCGCGCACGGCTTGCTGTAACTGGTCGATGGTCTTGCCGCCGCCGCCCGAACCGTCACCAGTGAAAAAGCTCTGCAACATGGGAGTGTCGACATAGCCCGGGCAGATCGCGTTCACGCGGATACCCTCGGGCCCGTGATCGCAGGCCATCGCGCGGGTCAGGGCGTGAATCGCGCCCTTGGTGGCGCAATAGGCGGCGAGGCCGGGATCGGCGATAAACCCGTCATAGCTACCGAAATTGATGATCGAGGCGGTGCCACCCGAAGCAGCCTTGCGCATCAACGGCAGCGCGTGTTTCGAGGTTAGGAACGTGCCGGTCACATTCACCGCAAAAGACAGGTTCCATTCCTCAAGCGTGGTCTCTTCGATGGTCTTTTCGATCTCGATCCCAGCAGCGTTGACCAGAATGTCCAGCTTGCCTGCCTCGGCCCCGACCTGCTCCATTGCGGCGATTACATCTGCTTCCTGCGTGACATCCAGTTTAACGAAGATGCTGCCGTCGTCGTTATGGGCCGCCAGAGACCCCTCGGGCGTCAAATCGGCAGAGTAAACCCGCGCGCCTTCGCGCAGGAACCGGGCCACGATGGCGCGCCCGATGCCGCCGCGCCCGCCGGTGACAAGGGCGGTTTTGCCGTCCAGCATCATTCTTTGCCCTCCTTCAATGGCGGATAGCGATAGCGGATCGCGGCAACGGTCCAGTCCATGTGGTTGCGCACATATTCCTGCGTGGCATCGCGTGGCGGATTGTAGTCCCAAGGCTCGCCAGCGCCCGCCTCCATCGCCGCATGCAGCGCACGGCGGGATTTCTGCGTCGCGATCACATCAGCCCGCAGTTTTTCACTGTCCCAGCGTTGGGCAACTTCGGCGGCAAAACCGGCAGCAGAATCGGCATAGGCGGGATCATCTGCTACATTCACCCGTTCCAGCGGATCGGCGGCCAGATCGTACAATTGCGGCGGGTCCGGGTCGCAATGAATATATTTGAGCGACCCGCGCCGGATCATGAACACCGGATAGGGCGTCATCTCGGCGCAATATTCGCCGATGGCTTCGTCCACCGGGTCACCCTCGCCCCGTGCCAGAGGCATCAGAGAGCGCCCGTCAACCGGTTCGCCGTAATTTGCATCGGACCCGCCGGCAATGTCCACAAAGGTTGGCAGCAGATCGACAAGGGAACAGGCGTTCGTGGCTGCTCCCTGCGCAACACCAGGCCCTGCCATGATCAGAGGCACGCGGGCCGAGTACTCGAAGAAGTTCATCTTGTACCACAGCCCCCGCTCGCCCAGCATGTCGCCATGATCGGCGGTGATGATGACGATTGTGTTGTCCAGCTCGCCGATATCCTCAAGCGCCTGGACCATCGCGCCAACTTTACTGTCAAAGTAACTGACATTGGCCAGATAAGCACGGCGCGCGCGGCGGATTTCTTTTTCGGTCAGAGGGACATAGCTCGCCTCGATCCCGTCCATCACCCGATGCGAGAACGGGTCCTGTTCTTCGGGCGTCAGGGTGAATTCGGGCATTGGAACGTCGACATCCGCATATAGATTCCACCAGTCCGGCTTGGCCACATAAGGGTCATGCGGGTGGATGAAACTGGCGACCAAACAGAACGGGGCCTCCTCCCCTGCGGCGCGATCCCGGCCCCGGTCGATCAGCCAGCGGCGGGCGGCGAACTCGACCTCATCATCGTAATCGGTCTGGAAGGTGGCGATAGCCTCACCGCTTTCCTTGACCGTCTGCATGTTGTGATACCACTTGTCGATCCGCTCATCCGGGGCTTCCCAATCCGGGGTCCAGGCGAAATCGGCGGGGTAGATATCGGTGGTCACCCGGTCCTGAAACCCGTGTTTCTGATCGGGACCGACAAAATGCATCTTGCCCGACAGGCAGGTGCGATAGCCCAGCGCCGTCAGGTAATGCGCAAAGGTGGGAACCGAGGCGCGAAACTCGCTGGCATTGTCATAGGCGGCAATCCGGCTGATCAACTGCCCGGACATGAAGGCAAATCGCGACGGCGCACAGAGCGGCGAATTGCAATATGCCGCGTCAAACCGCATCCCCCTTGCTGCCAGCGCATTCATATGAGGGGTCTTGACCACGGGGTGGCCGTACGCGCCGCAAAACTGCGGTGCCAGTTGATCGGCCATGATCACAACGATGTTGGGCCGCCTCACGGCGCGGCCTGTGCGTAGGCGTCCAGCACCAGCCCGTGGAAGTGATGCACCGCATGTTCGGATTTGCCCGAGCCGTTCGGGTCATGCACGATCCGGCCTTGCGTGAAGGCTGGTGTGCTCATCCCCCGTTGCACACTTTCGACGATGTCGATGTCTTCACGTTGCAGAACCTCGTCGAGATAGCGGATGGCTTCCCTCTCGGCCGCGTCCGGTTCCGGGGTTTCAAGGAAGAAATCATAGGTCTCCAGCGTTCGATCCGGACCCATAGGGATGATATTCAGCACGATCATCGAGGACCGCCCGGGATAGCGCATCAGGCAGGTTGTGGGCCAAAGCCACCAGACCGCATGGGTGCGCACGGTGGCATTGGACACGTCATAGGCGGTGTTTGCACCCTTGCCCGCCTCGGCCATATGGCTGGAGTAGATGCCGTAGGTCGTCACCTTATAGGTGTCCATGTCGACCAGATCGCAGAAGTCCTTATGCGCGGTTGGGCAGTGGTAGCATTCCAGAAAATTGTCGACCACATTCTTCCAGTTCGACTTGATGTCATAGGTTAGACGATGGCCGAAGGTGAGGTTCTCGATATCCGGGGCCCAGTGGCGGATTTCGGTTTCCAGATTGCCTGAGACCTCATGCAAAGGTTCAGCATTTGGGTCTAAATTTACATAGATGAAGCCTGCGAATTCTTCGACCTGCACCTGATCCAGACAGATGTCCTTGGTGCTGAACTCTGCCAGATTCTCCGTCTCGGGCGCGCGGACCAGTTGGCCGTCCAGCTTATAGGTCCAGGCGTGGTAGGGGCACATGATGCGGGTGGTTTCGCCCTCGCCCGACAGCAGGTGATGGGCGCGGTGTTTGCAGACATTGTAGAAGGCGCGCAAAGTGCCCTCGCGGTCGCGCACCACGGCAATGGGCCGCCCGGCGATTTCGACCGTCATGTACGAGCCCGGATTGCGCAGCTTTTCGACGTGGCAAACCCATTGCCATGTTTTGGCGAGGATCTCGTTCAGATCGACCTGATGCCATGCCGGATCGACATAGGCCTCGGCCCTTAGCGAGCTGGTGTTGAACGGATCGGGGCTGTATCCGTCAGAGATACGCTGGAACTGGGTTTCAGAGGGCAACTGGCGCATGGTCGACTCGGATAACTGATCTTTGGCGCATATGATCTGCTGAAAGCCTGATCTCTCCTTAACAATATTGGCCGCGGTTTTAATTTATATGGACGTTCATCCCTAGTCCCGGCGCGTGCGGTGCATCGGCCAGGCGCGGAATTCGAAGGGAACGCGCCCCTCGATCCGGTCCTGACTGGGCGGCAGGCCAAACCTGTCCTTGTAGGACCGGCTGAAATGCACCGGACTGGCAAAGCCGGAGGCCAGCGCCACCTCGGCCAGCGGCAATTCGGTCTGAGTCACCAGCCCGCGCGCCCGGTCCAGACGAATGTCCCGGTAATAGAGCGCCGGGGTTTTGCGGATATAGATGGCGAACAACCGGTCCAGCTGACGGTGCGACAGGCCCGCCTGCTGGCAGATCTCGGGGATCGGGATCGGCTCTTCCAGATTGGCCTCCATCACCTGAATCGCTGCCCGCAGCTTGGCAGGCACGGTCGAGCCCAGCGGTTCGCTGCCGCTGGGCTGCTGCATCTCAGCCGGGCCGCGCAGCCGGTCGTGGAAAATGTACCGGGCGGCTGCATTGGCCATCGCGCTGCCATGGATGCCCTGCACAATCTGCAGCGCGAAATCAACCGCCGCTGAGCCGCCACAGCAGGTGAGGCGGTTGCCGTCCAGTACATACAGGTTTTCCACCACCTCAACGCCCGGAAAAAGCTCCTGAAAGGCGTCAAGATGTTCATAGTGAACCGTCGCCCGCCGCCCTTTCAGCAACCCGGCCTGCGCCAGAATGAACGCCCCGGTGTCGAGCGCGCCCAATGTTGCGCCGCCGCGTGCCCAGTGTCGCAGCGCGGTGCCCAGCTTTGTCGTCTGGTGTTTTTCGGGGGTCCAGCTTGCGGACACGATGACGATGTCAGCCTGGTCCATCGTCAGAGGGTTGGTTTCAATGCCCTCGCCATTGCTGGCCACGCAAAAACCCCCAGTCTCGGACACGATATCCCACTGGAAATAAGACCGACCGTCCAGATAGTTGGCCGCCCGGAACGGGTCGATAAAGCCCATCGTCGCGGCCATGTTGAAGTTGGGCGCAACAATTACCACCAGCCGTGTTTCAGCCCGCGCGGTCTGTGCCATCCCGTCCTCCAAAGCCCATTTTGCCTTGCCGATCAGAAGATGCTTTTTGGCGACGCCGTGCAAGTCAGGCGCCGCACAGCAGCGACGATAAACTCGTCTCACCAGCGCGTTATAAACCATGTCAGGCAATTGCAACGGGCCTAAACATTGGCCACCCTTGGATCAAAAGGAGACCTGCCATGACACGGACTGCTTACCTCGACAACTTCAAAACCGCCCTTCTGTTTACCTTGATCGCCGTGGCCGCAATGCTGCGCGCGCTGCCAGCCCCCGCCGCCGGAACCGAGACGCTGACAGTGGCCGGTGGGTGCTTCTGGTGCGTCGAATCCGATTTCGAATCCGTGCCCGGCGTGATCGGAGCGGTTTCGGGCTATACCGGCGGCAAAGCGGCAAACCCGAGCTATGACCAGGTGTCGAAAGGCGGCACCGGGCATTATGAGGCGGTTCAGATCACCTTTGACCCGGCCCGCGTTTCACGTGCAACGCTGCTGAACATGTTCTTCCGCTCGGTCGACCCAACAGATGCAGGCGGTCAGTTCTGCGACCGGGGCGACAGCTATCGCACGGCGATTTTCGTCTCTAACTCAGGGGAAAAGGCGCAGGCAGAGGCCGCAAAATCAGCGGCCCAATCCGCCCTTGGGCAAAAAGTGGTCACGCCGATCCTGCAGCAATCGACCTTTTACCCGGCCGAGGCCTATCATCAGGATTACTACAAGGGCGACAAGCTGGTCTTCACGCGCTTTGGTCCCAAACGCCAGAAGAATGCCTACAAAGCCTACCGCAAAGCCTGCGGGCGCGACGCCCGGGTTAAGCAGCTTTGGGGCACGGATGCGCCCTTCGCCGGGTCTTAATCAAACCGGGCGTCGCGTACCTCTTGCAGATCGGGGATGACATCTGCCGTGCCGTGCCGCGTGACCATCAGGGCCGCGGCACGGTTTGCCTGCAGGATGGCCTGTTCGATTGGCATGCCGCGATCCATGCCCGCAAGAACGTAGCCGGTAAAGGTATCGCCCGCCCCGGTCGTATCCACAGGCTGCACCTTATGGGCCGCAAACTCCATCGGATCACGGCCCTGTTGCAGATACCGCGCACCTTTTGAGCCCAACGTCACAATCACATGGCGCACCGGCAGATCAGCGGCGTCCAGACCGGTGTCCTGCCGCAATTGTTCGGCTTCGACCTCATTCAGAATCAGGAAATCCAGATAGGGCAGTACCGTCTGCACCGCCCGCGCCTGAAACGGGGCTGCCGCATAGCAGACCGTCAGGCCCAGCCTGTGGCCCAGCCGCGCGGCATCAACCTGCGCGTTGGTTTCGTTCTGCATCACCAGAATGTCGCCGGTATTGGCCGAGGCCAGCGCCTGCCCCACCTGCCCGACCTCCAGCGCGTGGTTTGCACCGGGATAGAGCACGATCAGGTTCTCGCCCTGCGCATCGACCGCGATGATCGCGTGGCCGGTGGCGACATCCGCCTCGACAATATGCCGGGTGTCGACACCATATTCCGTCAGCCGATCCTTCGCCCAGCGCCCATCCGAGCCAACCGCGCCAATATGGCTAACCTGCGACCCGGCGCGGGCCGCCGCCACCGACATATTGGCCCCTTTCCCGCCCAGAAACCGATCCAGACCATTGGCGGCAAGCGTTTCACCCGCCGCAGGCAAATGCGGCAGGTCGTAGACCATATCGGCGTTGATTGAACCCAGATTCCAGATCGTCATGGCTTATTTAATATCGCACGAGGCCAGAATGGCCATGTTCAGAATGTCATTCGCGGTCGATACGGTGGAACAGATCTGAACCCGCTTATCGATTCCGGACAGGATCGGGCCGATCACGGTCGCTCCACCCATTTCCTGCATCAGCTTGGTCGAAATACTGGCCGAATGCCGCGCAGGCACGATCAGGATGTTGGCCGGACCGGTCAGGCGCGAAAACGGATAGGCCTCTTGCTGGTCCACGTTCAGGGCGACATCCACGGTCATCTCACCCTCGTATTCGAAATCGACATTGCGCCCGTCCAGAACCGCCGGGGCGCGGTGCATCTTTTCCGCCCGTTCCGAGACCGGGTAGCCAAAGGTCGAGAAGCTGACAAAAGCCACGCGCGGCTCAAGCCCCATATGGCGGGCAACGGCAACCGAGCGTTCGGCGATATTGGCGAGATCGTTTTCATCAGGCCATTCATGCACCAGCGTGTCGCCAATCAGCACGATCCGACCCTTGTGCAATACGGCTGTTACGCCGACTGCTCCGTGCGCGGCATCGGCATCGAAAACGTGATTGATCCGGTCCAGCACATGTGCCGATTTCCGCGTGGCACCAGTGACAAGCCCGTCACCGTGCCCATGTGCCAGCATCAGAGACGAAAACACATGCCGGTCACGGGCCGCAAGCCGGTGGATATCCTTGTGGTCGAACCCTTTGCGCTGCAGCCGCTGGTACAGAAAATCCTTGTAGGTTTCGAGATGCATTGTGTTGGCTGCATTCACCACCTCAAGCTCGCGCACGGCGTCACCCAGGCCAGCGGCCTCGAGCTTTTCCTTCACATCCTCGGCTCGTCCGACGACCAGCGCCTTGCCAAAGCCCGAGCGTTGATACATCACCGCCGCTCGCAGGACACGGGGGTCATCGCCTTCGGCAAAGATCATCCGGCTTTGCGCCTGACGTGCCCGGGCGTTCAGACCACGCAGGATGCTGGCGGTCGGGTCCATGCGGGATTTCAGGCTCAGCTCATACGCATCCATATCGATGATCGGACGCCGCGCTGCACCGGTATCCATGCCTGCCCTGGCGACCGCCGGCGGAATGCGATGGATCAGGCGTGGGTCAAAAGGTGTGGGAATGATGTAGTCCCGGCCAAAAGTCAGCGATTTGCCATAGGCCATGGCGACTTCGTCCGGCACATCTTCGCGCGCCAGACGGGCCAGTGCGTGGGCGCAGGCAATCTTCATCTCGTCATTGATGGCGCGGGCGTGGATATCCAGCGCACCACGGAACAGGTAGGGAAAGCCCAACACGTTGTTGACCTGATTGGGATAATCGCTGCGACCGGTGGCAACGATGGCGTCCACACGAACCTCATGCGCCTGTTCCGGAGTGATTTCCGGGTCCGGGTTCGCCATGGCAAAGATCACCGGATTGTCCGCCATGCTGGCAACCATGTCCTGCGTCACCGCACCCTTGACCGACACGCCAAGGAACACATCCGCGCCATTCATCGCCTCTTCCAGCGTGCGCAGATCGGTTGTGACAGCGTGGGCCGATTTCCACTGGTTCATCCCCTCGGTCCGGCCCTGGTAGATCACACCCTTGGTGTCACAGACGATGCAGTTCTCGTGCCGCGCGCCCATCGATTTCAGCAGTTCGATACAGGCAATCCCGGCGGCCCCCGCGCCGTTCAGAACAATTTTCACATCTTCGATCTTCTTGCCCGAGATATGCAGCGCATTCAGCAGGCCCGCGGCGCAGATCACCGCTGTTCCATGCTGGTCATCGTGGAAGACGGGGATGTCCATCTCTTCCTTCAGGCGCTGTTCGATGATGAAACACTCGGGTGCCTTGATATCTTCCAGATTGATGCCGCCAAAGGTCGGCCCCATCAGACGCACGGCGCGGCAAAACTCATCCGGGTCCTCGGTGTCCAACTCGATATCGATCGAGTTCACGTCGGCAAAGCGTTTGAACAGAACCGCCTTACCCTCCATCACCGGTTTGCCGCCCAGCGCGCCCAGATTGCCAAGGCCCAGAACAGCCGTCCCGTTCGAGATCACGGCAACCAGATTGCCCTTGTTGGTATAATCATACGCGGTCTCGGGCGCTTCGGCGATGGCCTCACACGGCACCGCAACGCCGGGGCTGTAGGCCAGCGACAGGTCGCGCTGCGTGGTCATGGGAACGGTGGCCTGCACCTCCCACTTGCCGGGGGTGGGGTCCAGGTGAAAGGCCAGCGCCTCTTCTTTGGTGATCTTCGTTTTGGGCATGGCTTATGCCTTTCGTTTCTTTGGTGTGTGTTTCACAAGCTCGGGCATCTGCCGTCGCATGAATTCGTCAAACAGCGGAACGGTAAAGGCTGTCTCGCCGTGCCGCTGGCTCCAGATCATGCCAAGCTGGATCAGGTTCGCGCGGGTGGTCGACACCTGCGACGGCTCGCAGCCCAGCGCTTCGGCAATTGCGCCGGTGGTATGAGGGCCCGGACCCAGTTCCGCCATCGCCCGCAAGTATTTTTGCTGAACCGGTTTGCACCGGTCGAACCGCACGCGGAAAAAGCTGGAATCCAGATGCCGGATCAACGAGCGTTCGGCCCGACGCACGTCGTCCACGGTGAACGGCGACGTGTCCGCCACTGCCCACACATGCGACCCCCATTCCTGCAGGAAATAAGGGTAATTGCGCGATCTCCGCAAAATCTCGTGCAGCGCGTCGTCGTCAAAATCCTCGCCTTCATCCTGCGCCGGCTGACGCAGGGCCCGGATGGCCGCCGTATCGCTGAGCGATCCGACCTCGGGGAATTCAAACAGCCGCTCGGCATAAGATTTCGCATCCCCGGCCAGTTTGGCGATCTGCGGCAGGCCTGCTCCGAAAAAGACAAAGGGCAGCTTGCGCTGGGCGGCATCGTGGCAGGTGACCGTGATCGCGGCCAGCTCATCCGGCGACAGGTATTGCACCTCGTCCACAAACAGGGCCACATGCCGGTCCGCCGCCTGCGCGGCTTCGATCACCATGCGGATCATTTCGGCAAAATCGGTCTCATAATCGCCGGTATCGGCAACGCCGGGGCTTGGGGTCGCGCCGAATTCAAACCCTTCGTAAGACAGCTGAAAGACCGACGCGAAATTGCGCATCGCTGCACCGGCTTTTTCCAGCTTGTGGCGCAGGTTCTTCTGTGTGCTCAACCGCAGCAGGATACGTTTGAGTTCGGGAAAACACCGCTGGGCGAAATCGCCATTTTCTGGCGCTTCGATCTTGATGGTGAAGAACCCTTCGTCCTCGGCCACGTTGAACACATGGTTCAACAGAACCGTCTTGCCGACGCCCCGCAGGCCCAGAAACATCTGCGACCGTCCCGGACGCCCGATCTTGATCCGCCTCAGCGCGGTTTCTGCCGCTTGCAAGATGTCATCGCGTCCGGCAAGAACAAGCGGAGGCGTCCCGGCACCCGGGGTATACGGATTGGTGACCTGATCCATGAGGAAACTGATAGAAGTTATCAAAATTACTTGCAACCCTAGTAATTTCGATAATTTCAGAGAATTTGGACAAGGCGGCGTATGAGCAAATCAGCATCCGGTAGTGTCACGCCCATGATGGCACAATATCTGGAAATCAAGGCGGCCCATGCCGACGCGCTGTTGTTCTACCGCATGGGCGATTTCTACGAGATGTTCTTTGACGATGCCGTCAACGCGGCCGAGGCGCTGGACATCGCCCTGACCAAACGCGGCAAGCACGAGGGCGCGGATATCCCGATGTGCGGCGTACCGGTGCATTCCGCCGAAGGGTATCTGCTGACGCTGATCCGCAAAGGGTTTCGCGTCGCCGTCTGCGAACAGATGGAAAGCCCTGCCGAGGCAAAGAAAAGAGGCTCTAAGTCGGTGGTTCGCCGCGATGTCGTGCGTCTGGTGACCCCCGGCACACTGACCGAGGACGCGCTGCTTGAGGCCCGCCGCCACAACTTTCTAGCCGCCTACAGCGCGGTGCGGGACGAAGCGGCGTTGGCTTGGGCCGATATCTCGACCGGCGCGTTTCACGTGATGCCGCTGACCGGCGCGCGGCTCAGTCCGGAACTGGCGCGGCTGGCCCCGTCGGAACTGATCGTGGCCGACGGAGCCGAGCCTGCGCTGCACGAACCCACCCGCGATCTGGGCATCTCGCTGACGCCTATCGGACGCGCCAGCTTTGACAGCACGGCTGCGGAAAAGCGTATCTGCGGGCTGTTTCACGTGGGCGCGCTGGATGCGTTCGGCAGTTTCACTCGCGCCGAGGTCTCGGCCATGGGCGCGCTGATCGACTATCTTGAGATCACTCAGAAGGGCAAACTGCCCCTGCTGCAAACCCCGCTGAAGGAATCTGAGGATCGCACCGTCCAGATCGACGCCGCCACACGCCGCAATCTGGAACTGACCCGGTCGCTGTCCGGTGGCCGCGCCGGATCGCTGCTGTCGGTGGTCGACCGCACCGTGACGCCGGGCGGCGCGCGGCTGCTGGAGCAGCGCTTGTCCAGCCCCTCGCGCACGCTCGACGTGATCCACGCCCGGCTGGACGCGGTGACCTTCGCGACCGAAGACAGCCTGACCGCCTCGGATCTGCGCGAGGCGTTGCGCAAAACCCCCGATCTGGACCGCGCCCTGTCGCGCCTGTCGCTGGACCGCGGCGGCCCTCGTGATCTGGCCGCCATCCGCAACGGGCTGACGCAAGCGGCCGCGATTGCCGGTCTGTGCACCAACCACACTCTGCCGGTCCTGCTGGCCACAGCAGTGCAGAACCTTGTGGGGTTCGACGACCTGCTGACCCTGCTCGACGAAGCGCTTGTAGCCGAGCCTCCGCTGCTGGCCCGCGACGGCGGCTTCATCGCCCCGGGCTTTGACAGCGAACTGGACGAGGCCCGCACCCTGCGCGACGAAGGCCGGTCGGTCATTGCCGGATTTCAACAGAAATACGCGGAACATACGGGCATCACTTCACTGAAAATCAAGCACAACAACGTGCTGGGGTATTTCATCGAAACCACGGCCACCCATGCCGAAAAGATGCTGAACCCGCCGTTCTCTGAAACCTATATCCACCGCCAGACCACGGCCAATCAGGTGCGGTTCACCACCGTCGAACTCTCCGAGATCGAAACCCGCATCCTGAACGCAGGCAATCTGGCGCTGGAGATCGAGAAAAGGCTCTATCAAAGGCTATCAGACGCAATTCTGGACCGCGCCGCCCACCTGAACCAAGCCGCCCGAGGGCTGGCCGAGCTTGACCTGACCACCGCTCTGGCTGATCTCGCGCGCGGTGAAAACTGGGCGCGCCCGCAGGTCGACACCTCGCGCAGCTTTGACGTTCAGGGCGGCCGTCACCCGGTCGTTGAACACGCCCTGCGCCAGCAAGGCGGCGATGCGTTCATCGCCAATGATTGCGATCTCAGCGCCGAGGATGGGGCCGCGATCTGGCTGCTGACCGGCCCCAACATGGCCGGTAAATCCACCTTCCTGCGCCAGAACGCCCTGATCGCGCTGCTGGCCCAAATGGGCAGCTATGTCCCCGCCGAACAGGCCCATATCGGCGTCGTCAGCCAATTGTTCAGCCGCGTCGGCGCGTCGGACGATCTGGCCCGCGGCCGCTCGACCTTCATGGTCGAGATGGTCGAAACCGCCGCCATCCTCAATCAAGCCGACGACCGCGCGCTGGTGATCCTTGATGAAATCGGACGTGGCACCGCCACCTATGATGGCCTCTCTATCGCCTGGGCCACGCTCGAACACCTGCACGCCGCCAACCAATGCCGCGCCCTGTTTGCCACGCACTATCATGAACTTACCGCGCTGGCCGGAAAACTCGAAGGCGTCGAAAACGCCACCGTCGCAGTCAAGGAATGGGAAGGCGAGGTCATCTTCCTGCACGAGGTCCACAAAGGTGCCGCCGACCGCTCCTACGGCGTTCAAGTCGCGCAACTCGCAGGCCTGCCCGCCTCGGTCGTCGACCGCGCCCGCGTCGTGCTGGACCAGCTGGAAAAGACCGAACGCGAGGGCGGCAAGCAAAAGGCGCTGATCGACGACCTGCCCCTCTTCTCAGCCGCGCCGCCACCGCCGCCGCCCGCCCCCAAAGCCTCGCCCGTCGCGGACATGCTTACCGAAATCCTCCCCGATGAACTCACCCCCCGCGAGGCGCTCGACCTGATCTACAAACTGAAAGAGGCGGCCAAATCCTGACCGCCCCTTCTTCTGTTCAAAAATACCTCCGCCGGAGGCTTGGCCTGATAAGGCCAATCAGCTCGCAGGCGTCGAAGAAACCCCAACCTGCGCCGGTCGCAGCAACCGGTCATGCAGCAGGAACCCTTCGGCGGACACCTGAATGATATCGCCTGCCCGCGTCCCCGGCACCGGGGCTTCAAACATTGCCTCATGCACATTCGGATCAAACCGATCACCCACTTCGGGCGTGATCACTTCGATCCCATGCTTCTGGAACACATCCTTCAGCGCCCGCATGGTCAACTCAACGCCCTCCAGCAGACCAGCGGCAACCTCTTTCTGCTCATCGGTCGCGGCCTCAAGCGCGCGTTTCATGTTGTCGTAAACCGGCAGCATGTCACGGGCCAGTTTCGACCCGCCATACTGCTCCGCATCACGGCGCGCCTTGTCGCCGCGTTTGCGCGCGTTCTCGGCATCTGCCAGCGCGCGCATGAACCGGTCCTTGTAATCGTCCCGCTCTGCCCGCAGCTCATCCAGCTCCAGCGCTTCTTCGCTGATCTCAGCGATTTCCTCGGCCAGTTCTTCCGCTTCGGCGGACATGATGTCGTCCAGAAATTCTTCGTTCTTGGGCTCTGCCATCTCTTACCCTCTAGCTCCGGTCGGAAATCAGCTTGCCGACCAGTTGCGCCGTATAATCCACGATCGGCACGATCCGTCCATAATTCAGACGTGTGGGCCCGATGACCCCGACCGCACCGATTATCTTACGATCAGCGTTCATATATGGAGACACCACCAAAGAGGAACCCGAAAGTGAGAAAAGTTTGTTCTCAGAGCCGATAAAAATGCGCACACCCTCACCGTCTTCGGTCAATTCAAGGAATTCGGCGATATCACGTTTGCGTTCCAGATCGTCAAACAGGGTACGAATGCGGTCCAACTCCTCGGCCTCACCGGGATCACCCAGCAGATTCGCCCGCCCCCGCACGATCAGCCGGGCCGAGTCGCTGCCATCCCCGTCCCAGGCCGCAATCCCGCTTTCGACCATCTCGCGGGCCAGGACATCAATTTCCTGTTTGCGCGCATCGATCTGAGACAGCATCTGCTTGCGCACTTCACCCAGGGTCCGCCCCTCGATCAGCGCATTCAGGAAATTCGCCGCCTCACGCATGGAACTGGGCGTCTGCCCCGGCGGCGGCGAAAACAACCGGTTTTCCACATGCCCGTCCGAGAACACCAGCACCACCAACGCCCGGTCATGACCCAGCGAGACGAACTCGATATGTTTGATCTCGGCCTCATGTTTGGGCGTCAGCACCAACGACGCGCCTTGTGTCACGTGTGACAGGGCCGAACCCACCCGGTCCAGCATTCCGCCCACATCGCCCGCGTTAGAGCCTAATGTCTCGTCAATCTTCTGCCGGTCATCGACCCCCAGATCGCCGACTTCAAGCAGCCCGTCCACAAACATGCGCAACCCTTGCTGCGTCGGTATCCGCCCAGCGCTGACATGGGGGCTGTCGAGCAGGCCCAGAAACTCCAGATCCTGCATCACGTTGCGCACGGTGGCGGCGCTGACCTTTTCCGACAGGGTGCGGGTCAGGGTGCGGCTGCCCACCGGCTCGCCACTGTCCAGATAGCTTTCGACGATCAGCCGGAACACCTCGCGCGACCGGTCGTTCATCTCGTTCAGAATCTTGCTTGCTTCGCTCATCCGCATCCCCTGCTGGGTCGTCATTAAATAGCAGGTATTCGAAAGGTCAATCGGGGTTGCATCGTAACGCCACGGGGCGGTATCCCCAAGCCATCAGATAAAGGAATGCCCATGCGACCCTCAGGACGTAATCTAGACGAAATGCGCGCTGTTTCCATCGAGACAGGTTTCACCAAACATGCCGAAGGGTCCTGCCTGATCAAGATGGGCGACACCCATGTGCTGTGCACCGCCACGATCGAGGATCGCGTGCCGCCCTTCATCAAGGGCTCGGGTCTGGGCTGGGTAACGGCGGAATACGGCATGCTGCCCCGCGCAACCAACACGCGGATGCGGCGTGAGGCCGCCAGCGGCAAGCAAGGCGGTCGCACCGTGGAAATCCAGCGCCTGATCGGCCGTGCCCTGCGGGCTGGTGTGGATCGGGTCGCCTTGGGCGAACGCCAGATCACCGTCGACTGCGATGTCATTCAGGCCGACGGCGGCACCCGTTGTGCCTCGATCACCGGTGGCTGGGTGGCGCTACGTCTGGCGGTCAACAAGTTGATGAAAGCGGGTGACGTGATCTCTGATCCCTTAGTCGATCCGGTGGCTGCGGTGTCCTGCGGTATCTACGCGGGTCAACCGGTGCTGGATCTGGATTACCCCGAAGACAGCGAGGCCGGGGTCGATGGCAATTTCATCATGACAGGCTCGGGCAAACTGATCGAAGTTCAGATGAGCGCCGAAGGGTCCGTCTTCAGCCGCGCGCAGATGGATCAGCTGATGGATCTGGCCGAAAAAGGCGTCGGCGAACTGGCCGCCGCGCAAAAGGCCGCCACCGCATGACCCGCAAATTCGACGGTGACCGGCTGCTGGTCGCCACGCATAACAAAGGCAAGCTTGAGGAGATGGCGCATCTTCTCGAACCCTTTGGCGTCACGGTAGTGGGTGCGGGCGACGTGAACCTGCCGGAACCCGAGGAAACCGAGGATACATTCGTCGGCAACGCCCGGATCAAGGCCCACGCCGCAGCCAAGGCCACTGGCCTGCCTGCCCTGTCAGACGATTCCGGGATCACCATCGACGCGCTGGACGGTGCGCCCGGTGTTTACACCGCCGATTGGGCCGAAACCGGCAATGGCCGCGATTTCCTGATGGCGATGACCCGCGCCCATAATGAGCTTGAGGCGAAAAACGCCCCCCACCCCCGCACCGCACAATTCCGCAGTACCTTGGTGCTGGCGTGGCCCGACGGTCATGACGAAGTGTTCGAGGGCATCGCCCCCGGCCATCTGGTCTGGCCGATCCGCGGCGAGGGCGGGTTCGGATATGACCCGATGTTTGTCCCCGAGGGCCACGACATTACCTTTGCGGAAATGGATCGCTGGGAAAAGAACAAGATCAGCCATCGCGGCCGCGCGGTGGAGATGTTCGTGAAAGGCTGCTTTGGCGGATGATTGGCGCAACGGGGGCTTTGGCCTGTACGTGCATTGGCCCTTTTGCGAGGCCAAATGCCCCTATTGCGACTTCAACAGCCATGTTTCCAGAAATATCAATCAAAAACAATGGCTTGATGCGTATCTAAACGAACTGCGCCGTTCTGCCGCCGAAACGCCCGACCGGGTCTTGAACACGATCTTCTTCGGTGGCGGCACCCCGTCCCTGATGGAGCCCGAGACTGTGGCTGCTGTGATCGACGAGGCCCGCGCGCTCTGGCGCCCGGCCAATGACATGGAGATCACGCTCGAAGCCAATCCCGGTTCGGTCGAGGCTGGGCGCTTTGCCGCCTATCGCGACGCAGGCGTGAACCGGATTTCCATGGGCGTGCAGGCGCTGAAGGATGATGACCTGCGCCGACTGGGCCGCATCCACACCGTCGCCGAGGCCCGCGCCGCCTTTGACATCGCGCGGCACTGTTTTGACCGGGTCAGCTTTGACCTGATCTATGCCCGTCAGCACCAGACGCTGGCCGACTGGCAGGCCGAACTGACCGAGGCCTTGTCGATGGCCGTCGATCACCTGTCGCTGTACCAGTTGACCATCGAAGAGGGCACCGCCTTCGGCGACCGCTATGCGGTGGGCAAGCTGCGCGGCCTGCCCGAAGACGATCACGCCGCCGATATGTATCTGGCCACGCAAGACATCTGCGACGCACACGGCCTGCCCGCCTACGAGGTCTCGAACCACGCACGGTCGGGCGCGGAATCGCAGCACAACCTGATCTATTGGCGCTATGGCGACTATGTCGGGATTGGGCCCGGCGCGCATGGCCGGATCACGGTAAACGGGCAGAAAGTTGCAACTGAAACTTATCTGTCGCCGCAAAAATGGCTGACCGCAGCCCTCGCCGGTTCGGGAGAGAAGGACCGCAGCCCGCTATCCATCGCAGATCAAGCAAGCGAATACCTTATGATGGGAATGAGAGTAAGCGAAGGACTAGATATTGACCGCTACCACGCTATTTCCGGCTCAGCCCTGCCCCAATCCAGGATCGATCATCTGGCCGAGATCGGCATGATCGCACAGCAGGGCAACCAGCTGTTCGCAACAAAAGACGGGCGCGCCGTGCTGAACGCCGTGATCCGGGAACTTTTGGGGTAGAGCATGCACTATGTCTGGGCCACTCTGGGATTGCTTTGCGTCGCGCTTGCGATGATTGGCGTGGTTCTGCCCCTGCTGCCGACCGTCCCGTTCCTGCTGCTGGCTGCGTTTTTCTTCGCCCGGTCCTCGTCGCGCCTGCACAATTGGCTCGTCAGTCACCGGACCTTCGGGCCGATGATCCTCGACTGGCAAAGCTCGGGCGCAATCCGCCCTGCAGCCAAAAAAGCGGCCACCCTGTCGGTCGCCGCTGTCTTTGCCTTGTCACTTGCACTCGCCCTGCCCCCGCACGTGCTGATCATTCAGGCCGTCGTGCTAAGCGCGGTCATGGTGTTTATCTGGACCCGCCCTAACGGCTGAGTTTTGCACACAGATCGTCCAACTGATCGAGGTTCTCATAAGTCAGGATCACCTGCCCCGTCTCGGACCCCGGCTTGTGATTGATCGACACTTTCATCGCCAGAATCGCCGAAAGATCCTTTTCCAACGCCCGCGTATCCGCGTCCTTGCCCGCATTCAGGTTTCTGGACCGGGGGGCCGCCTGCGGGGCGTCGCCCCGCTGCTGCTTTTTGACCAGCGCCTCAGTCGCCCGAACCGACAACCCATCCTTGACGATGAGTTTCGCCAGTTCCGACGGGTTCTCGGCGGTAATCAGCGCCCGCGCATGGCCTGCGGACAGTTTCCCTTCGATGACCAGAGCCTGCACATCCATCGGCAGAGACAACAAACGCAGTAAGTTCGCGATATGGCTGCGGCTTTTCCCCAGTGCCTCGGCCAGTTTTTCCTGCGTGTGGCCAAAACGGTCCATCAATTGCTTGTAGCCCGCAGCCTCTTCCACTGCGTTCAAATCGGCCCGCTGGATGTTTTCGATGATCGCAACTTCAAGAACTTCGGTATCGTCGAAATCCCGCACAATCACCGGGATATCATGCAGTTGCGCCATTTGCGCCGCCCGCCAGCGGCGTTCGCCAGCGACGATCTCATAGTCCCCGCCGCTGATCTCGCGCACGATCAGAGGCTGGATAATGCCCTTCTCCTTCACCGACGCGGCCAGTTCATCAAGCTGTTCCGGCATGAAGGTCCGACGCGGCTGGTTCGGGTTTGCGCGCAGCTTTTCAATCGGGACCTTCAG
The DNA here is from genome assembly GCF_056533855.1 of Ruegeria sp. F11. Classification (NCBI taxonomy): domain Bacteria; kingdom Pseudomonadati; phylum Pseudomonadota; class Alphaproteobacteria; order Rhodobacterales; family Roseobacteraceae; genus Ruegeria; species Ruegeria sp. F11. The sequence goes on from NZ_JBQFOW010000011.1 coordinate 101,669, forward strand.
GTCGGGACGCCTGGCCTCGGCCGCCGGACGGCCCTCGGCGTCTTGCGTGACATCGGCCATCAGCGCCGACAATCCGCGCCCCAGCCCTCTTGGTTTTGTTTTTTTGGAGTTCACGTAACTCTCCTTAGTGCCACTTATGCGGCGGCTTTATTGTTCTTGTGCATGACCTCGCGGGCCAGGTGCCGATAGGCCATCGCCCCCAAAGACCCCGAGTCGTATTGCAAGACCGGCAGCGCGTAAGACGGCGCCTCGCTGACCCGCACATTTCTGGGTATCTTGGTTTTAAATACCATCTCACCCAGATTGTCACGCGCATCCTTTTCGACCTGACGGGACAAGTTGTTGCGGTTGTCATACATGGTCAACACAACACCTTCGATTCTCAGGTCCGGATTCGCGGTCTGGCGCACCTCTCGGATCGTCAGCATCAGCTGTGACAAACCTTCCAGCGCAAAGAACTCACTTTGCAGGGGAACCAGCACAGAATGCGCAGCCACCATGGCGTTGACGGTCAACAGATTCAGCGAGGGCGGGCAGTCGATCAGCACGAAATCCAGATCAAACTGGTCAATTGCCGTCTGGCGCAGGGCATCATGCAGCAGATAGCTGCGTTTTTCGTTGGAAATCAGCTCGATATCCGCCGAGCTCAGATCAACCGTGGCGGGAACGACAAACAACCCACCGATTTCCGTTTCCTGCACCACGGCCTCAAGCGGTGCGTCATCCAGAATCAGATCGTAGGTTGTCCAATCCCGATCCTCGACCCCCAGCCCGGTCGATGCGTTGCCCTGCGGGTCCAGATCCACCACCAGGACCTTACACCCGGCTTCCGCTAGCCCTGCCGCCAGGTTGATCGCTGTTGTGGTTTTTCCAACTCCGCCCTTTTGGTTGGCGACCGCAATAATACGGGGTCCGGTGGGGCGAGACAGATCAACCACGTGATACTCCTTTAACCTTAAGGATTACGGCTTGAGGTTCAGTTAAACTTGTAATCGGCTCGGCCTCGAATTTCCATTCCTTGAGCGCCTCGTCCAGTTCTTTTTTCCAGCTTGCGCCTTTCGGCAACAAGGCGGTGCCTGTCTTGCTTAAATGTCTGTCACAAAAGGACAATAACGTGGGTAAATCTGCCAGTGCACGGGCGCTTAGGATATCCGCATTCAGCGGTTCGACAGCCTCAATGCGCCGGGACACAACTTTGCAGTTGGCGCCACATTCCCGTGCGACAGTGCGCAAAAAGGCGGATTTGCGCTGGTCGCTTTCGACAAAGGTGAAGCGGGATGCGGGGGAGTCCTCAATCGCCATGATGGCGCAGACCATACCGGGGAAACCACCGCCGCTGCCCAGATCGACCCAGGTCTCGAATTCATCCGCACAGCGGTATACCTGCACAGAATCCAAGATATGCCGCGTCCATATCTCGTTCAGGCTGTTGCGGGACACCAGATTGATCCGGGGATTCCAGCGCTGGACCTGCTCAACATACGTTTCCAGACGCGCGAATGTTTCACGTGAAACATCCAGCTGTTCGAAACTCGAGTAATCTGCGGTCATGCCTTGCGGACCTTCTGGTCCCGCCGCAGCTTCGCCAGAACCAGGGTCAGCGCAGCGGGCGTGACACCTTCAACCCGACTGGCTTGCGCAATATTAGCTGGCTTCGCCTGAGACAGCTTCTGCTTCATTTCGGATGACAGCCCATCCAACGCGAAATAGTCGAATTCTCTGGGGATTTCATAGGATTCATCCCGCTTCATAGCCTCAACGTCGCGCTGCTGCCGGGCGATATAGTTTGCATAAAGGGCGTCACGCTCAACCTGGAGGCGGATATCGCGTTCAACATCTTCCAGACCTGGTATCAGAGGTAGCAGGTCCTCGAAAGACACATCCGGGAAAGCCAAAATCGCCATACCGTCGCGACGGTTGCCATCCTGATTGACGCTGATACCCGCCGCACGCATGTCCTTTGGCGTATACGTGCGATCAGTCAGCTTGGATTTCGCCGCATCCAATTTCTCAGTTTTTGCATCAAAATGAAGCCGCCGGGTTTCGCCAACACAGCCAATTTGCAATCCAATGGGTGTCAGACGCTGATCCGCATTGTCCGCGCGCAGAGACAAACGGAATTCCGCGCGCGAGGTGAACATCCGGTAGGGTTCTGCCACGCCCCGCGTCGTCAGATCGTCAATCATTACCCCGATATAACTGTCCGCGCGGGTGAAATGGATAGGCTCGCGGTCCTGAACGGCCAGAGCCGCGTTCAGGCCTGCAACCATGCCCTGCGCTGCGGCTTCCTCATATCCTGTGGTTCCGTTAATTTGACCCGCCAGATATAGGCCCGGAACCTCTGGCAGAGACAGGGAAGATGTCAAAACCCGGGGGTCGATATAGTCATATTCAATGGCATAGCCGGGCTGCAAAATTTCAGCCTGTTCCAGCCCTTTGATAGACCGGACATAATCCAGCTGAACATCCTGCGGTAATGAGGTCGAGATTCCGTTGGGATAAATCGTGTGATCGTTGACGCCCTCGGGCTCCAGAAACACCTGGTGGGAGTCCTTGTCCGCAAAACGCACAATCTTGTCCTCAATCGACGGGCAGTAGCGGGGCCCCACCCCATCAATATGACCGCCATACATGGCGGATTTAGACAGGTTTTGTTCAATGATCTCATGCGTTCGAGCGTTCGTATGGGTAATGCCACACGAAATTTGCGGGGCCGTAACAGAGCTGGACAGAAAGGAAAACAGGGTGGGCTCTTCGTCCCCGTCCTGCCGTTCAAGATCGCTCCAGTCGATTGTGCGCCCGTCCAGGCGCGGCGGGGTGCCGGTTTTCAGGCGCGCCATGGGCAGGTTGTAGCTGTCCAGGCGTTCCGCCAGTTTAACCGATGGGCGGTCGCCCATACGTCCGCCTGGGCGCGATACATCTCCGATATGAATAACACCGCGCAGGAATGTGCCCGAGGTCAGGATAACAGACCGCGCCGGAACCTCGGACCCATCGGCGAGTTTCACTCCGGCGACGCGATCCCCTTCCATCAGGAAGTCAACAACCTCACCGACGAGAACCGAAAGATTCCGCTGATTCTGAGTTTCCTGCTGCATCGCCGCGCGGTAAAGCGCCCGATCCGCCTGTGTTCTTGGCCCCTGAACCGCCGGTCCCTTGCGGCGGTTCAACAGCCGGAACTGAATTCCCGCCCGGTCCGCCACGCGGCCCATGACGCCGTCCAGCGCATCAATCTCACGCACGAGATGGCCTTTACCCAATCCGCCAATGGCTGGGTTGCAGGACATGACACCAATGTCATTGGCCGATAAGGTGACCAGAGCGGTCTTCGCACCCATGCGGGCTGCGGCGTGGGCGGCCTCGGTTCCGGCGTGACCGGCGCCGATGACGACGACATCAAATCTCGAATGTTTCACGTGAAACACTCCTCACTTACCCAGACAGAAACTGGAGAATATTTCGTCCAGCAGGTTTTCGACATCTATGCGACCGACCAAAGATTCAAGGGCCCGAATGGCCGTTCGAAGTTCTTCGGCAGCGATATCATACAGGTCCGGGCCTGATTCCAGAACCGCCATTGCGGCCTGCAGCGCATCAGCGGCCTTGAGGATCGCAATACGGTGTCGTTCGCGGGTTGCAATACCATAACTGGTAGTTCGCTGACCAAGAACACGCGAAACCTGGGAAATGAGTGCATCGATACCCTGCCCCGTTTTTCCAGAAATCCCGCCAGAGGCATCAGACCGAAGATCCGCTTTCGGCAAAACCTGAATATCCCCGTCTTGCATCGCGACGCCCAACTGGTCGGGCGTGTCGGTCAGAAACACCCGAAGGTCGGCCTGATAAGCCCGCTTGCGGGCCAATTCGATCCCCAGATTTTCGACGTAGTCCTCGGTCTGCCGCATTCCTGCCGTGTCCAGCAGGGTGACAGGCAAGCCCGCCAGATCCATTCGCACTTCGATCACATCCCGCGTGGTCCCTGCGTATTCTGACGTAATCGCGGCTTCGCGCCCGGCCAGCGCGTTCAGCAATGTAGACTTTCCCGCGTTGGGCAGGCCGACAATGGCGACCTCAAACCCGGTGCGGATTCGTTCGGCGATTTTGACGCCATCCGCTTGTTGCCGGAGGTCATCCATCACGCCGGTCACCAGCATGCGCACTTCCGGCGTCACATCGGTGGGCACATCCTCATCGGCGAAATCAATCACGGCTTCCAACAAAGAAGCCGCCCGGATCAAATCGCGCCGCCAGCGCTCGGCCAGCGTACCCAGCCCGCCCGCCAGAATGGTCTGGGCCTGTTTGCGCTGCGCTTCGGTTTCCGCGTCGATGAGATCCGCCAGGCCTTCGACCTGTGTCAGGTCCATCTTGCCGTTTTCCAGCGCCCGCCGGGTGAATTCGCCGGGGTCTGCCATCCTCAGGCCCTCGGTCTCGGACAGGCAGCGCAGCACGGCGTTCACCGAGGCCGTGCTTCCATGGATTTGCAACTCGGCCACATCTTCGCCGGTGAAACTGGCCGGGGCCTGAAAGGTCAGGACCAGCCCGTCGTCCAGCCGCGTTCCATCCCGGTCCCGCAGGGTACGCAGATTCATCCCGCGCGGCGGCAGAGCGCCTCCGGTGAGCCCAGACGCAGCTGCATGCGCGCCCGGTCCCGACAAACGGATAACAGCAACACCAGCTTTGCCCTGCGCGCTGGCCAAGGCGAATATCGTGTCCATTCGAAGGCCTCGCGTGCGTTAAGACCTGTGTCAGGTGTTCATCGAATCGAAAAACTCGCCGTTTGTCTTGGTCTGTTTCAACTTCGACAACAGGAACTCGATGGCGTCGGTGGTGCCCATCGGGTTCAGGATGCGACGCAACACGAAGGTCTTGGCCAGATCGCCCTTGTCGACCAGCAAATCCTCTTTCCGTGTGCCGGACTTGAGGATATCGATGGCCGGGAACACGCGCTTGTCGGCGATTTTCCGATCCAGCACGATTTCCGAGTTACCGGTGCCCTTGAATTCTTCGAAGATAACCTCGTCCATCCGGCTGCCTGTGTCGATCAGCGCGGTGGCGATGATGGTGAGCGAACCACCCTCTTCGATATTCCGCGCCGCACCAAAGAACCGTTTGGGCCGCTGGAGCGCATTTGCATCAACACCACCGGTCAGTACTTTACCCGAGGATGGGACAACAGTGTTAAACGCCCTACCAAGTCTTGTGATCGAATCGAGAAGAATAACAACATCTCGTTTATGCTCGACCAAACGCTTGGCTTTTTCGATCACCATTTCCGAAACGGCCACGTGGCGCGTCGCCGGTTCGTCAAAGGTTGAAGACACAACCTCACCCTTCACCGAGCGCTGCATATCCGTTACCTCTTCCGGGCGCTCGTCGATCAGCAGGACGATCAGATAACACTCGGGGTGGTTCTGTTCGATTGAGTGCGCGATGTTCTGCAGGATCACCGTCTTACCGGTCCGCGGAGGTGCCACGATCAGCGACCGCTGGCCTTTACCGATGGGCGAGACCAGGTCGATCACGCGGGCCGATTTGTCCTTTATGGTCGGGTCCTCGATCTCCATCTTCAGCCGCTCATCCGGGTACAGAGGCGTCAGGTTGTCGAACAGGATCTTGTGCTTGGCCTTTTCAGGGTCCTCAAAGTTGATCTTCGTGACCTTGGTCAGCGCAAAGTAGCGCTCGTTTTCATCCGGTGCTTTGATCTCACCTTCCACGGTGTCGCCGGTCCGCAGTGAGTGCAGGCGGATCATGTCGGGCGACACATAGATGTCATCGGGGCCGGGCAGATAGTTCGCCTCGGGCGAGCGCAGGAAGCCGAACCCGTCCTGCAGTACTTCCAGCACGCCGTCGCCACCAACGGTCCACCCGTCATCCGCGCGTTCGCGCAGGATCTGGAACATCATCTCGCCCTTGCGCATGGTCGAGGCGTTTTCGATTTCCAGCTCTTCGGCCATCGCCAGAAGGTCTTTGGGGCTTTTGGCCTTGAGATCAGCCAGATTCAGGGAGTCAGTGGACATGATGATACGAACCTTGGCCGCATAACGCGCGGCACGGGATAGAATTTCAATATGGAAGACACGTCGCCCGGACGGGCGTGTTAAGCGATAAGTAAGCGGTTACTGACCGAGAGTCAAACGCCTGTCAAAGCACTTTACGTTAGACCTGAATTGAAACGCGCTGCCTATCCCTTCGGTCGAACGCGCGTTTCAATCCATATCATTTACAGAAACGTAAAGGGCCTAGAACTTCAGAACGACCGCCAGAACGATGGCAATCATCAAAACGGTCGGAACCTCGTTCATCATGCGATACTGCCGCCCAGTGAGCTTATTTCGCCCCTCAAGGAAATCCTTGCGCCGGGCCATCAGCCAGTGATGGAACCAGGTCATGGCAATAACTGCCGCCCCTTTGACCCAGGGCCAGGCCCAGTCCCAGCCGACGATGCCTGGGGTGAAAACCATGATCAGCCCGCAGACCCAGGCCACGATCATCGCTGGGCGCATGATCACGCGCAGCAGCTTCTCTTCCATTTCAAAGAAAATGTCCTGCGCGCCCTCGACGGCATGCGCCTTTTCCACGTGATAGACGAACAGTCTGGGCAAATAGAACAACCCGGCCATCCATGAAATCACGGCCATGATATGGATTGCCTTCACCCAGGGGTATAGCGTGAAAAGAAGATCGGTCATTCCGGCCTCGGGGCGTTGTTCGGAACCCTCCCTAATAAAAAAATAAGAAAAGAAAAAGGATGATGGTTTTGTAGGGTGCAGGAATTCCGTGGATTATTTTTTTGCCCTATAGTTTTCCCCAGGTGGACAGAATTCCCGGATTTTCCGATGATTCTGTTAGTTTCAGTAAAAACTGTTTTTTTACATACACTTAAAATGTGATTATCTACTGTATCTTGGGGATAAATCATGGGGTATCTGCGGAAATCCCGGTTATCCTGACCGGGCAACTTATCCTTGTCCCGGATGGACAGAGTTCGGGCGACTCGGGGAAGTTTTGCGCGAAAATCCCGGGGTTGCGTGTCAACCGGAAAACCATACAAACCGTTCAGGAACGCTCAATGATTTGCACACGGGGTTGTCCACATGTCTGTCCCCATCATTCTGGCCTCGGGGTCATCGATCCGCGCACAGCTGCTGGAAAAGGCAGGCGTGCCGTTTACTGTTCAGGTCGCGCGCGTGGATGAAGACGCGGTAAAGGCGGCCCTGCTGGCTGAAGATGCGCCACCACGGGATATTGCCGATGCTTTGGCGGAAATGAAAGCTCGCAAGGTCAGTGACAAGATGCCGGGTGCGATGGTTCTGGGCTGCGATCAGGTGCTGGATTTCGAAGGCCACCTGCTGTCCAAGCCGGAAACGCCCGAGGATGCGCTTGCGCAGCTCAAGGCGATGCGGGGCAAGCGGCATATGTTGCTGTCTGCCGCAGTGATCTGTCAGGATGGTGAGCCGATCTGGCGCCATGTGGGCCAGGTGCGCCTACGGATGCGGGCCAGTTCGGATGCCTATCTGCGCGATTACGTGGCGCGGAACTGGGACAGTATTCGCCATTCGGTGGGCGCATATAAACTTGAGGAAGAAGGCGTGCGGCTGTTTGCAACCATTGACGGCGAATACTTTAACGTTTTGGGTATGCCCCTGTTGGAACTGCTCAACTATCTGGCTGTCAAAGGGGTGATCGATCAATGACGGACTATCGGGTTCCTCTGGCAGGGGTTGTCGGGCATCCCATCGGGCATTCACGGTCGCCCAAGCTGCACGGGTATTGGCTGAAAACCTATGGGCTGCCGGGGCATTATGTTCCAATGGATGTGGCCCCCGCCGATCTGGAAACCGTTCTTCGCACCCTGCCCAAGGCCGGGTTTGTCGGCACCAATGTGACGGTTCCGCATAAAGAGGCCGCCTTGCGCATCGCCGATCACGTGTCGGACCGGGCGACGGTGATCGGTGCGGCGAATACGCTGGTGTTCCGCGAGGATGGCTCGATCCATGCCGATAACACGGATGGCTATGGCTTCATGGAGAACCTGCGCAGCGGCGCGCCCGACTGGAACGCGCAGGACGGACCTGCTGTGGTCTTTGGCGCGGGTGGTGCAGCGCGGGCGGTGCTGCAGTCACTGGCCGATGCCGGCGTGCCCGAGATTCTGCTGACCAACCGCACCCGTGCCAGGGCGGATCATCTGAAAGAGGAGTTCGGCCAGCGGATCACCGTGGTCGACTGGGTGCAGGCGGGCAATGTCATTGAAAACGCGGAACTGGTGGTCAACACGACCTCGTTGGGCATGCAGGGCCAGCCAGACCTGCGGGTTCCGTTGGATGGGCTGCAGCCGGGCGCAGTTGTCACCGATCTGGTCTATACGCCCATGAAAACAAGGCTTTTGCAGCAAGCGGAAGAGGCCGGATGTACCACCGTCGATGGCCTCGGCATGTTGCTCTATCAGGCCATTCCGGGCTTTGAACGCTGGTTCGGTGTGCGGCCCGAGGTCGATGACGATCTGCGTGCGGCGGTCATGGCATGAGCTTCGCGCTGGGCCTGACCGGCTCTATCGGTATGGGCAAAAGCACCACGGCGCAGATGTTTGTCGCGGAAGGCTGCGCGCTGTGGGACGCGGATGCAGCGGTGCATCGGCTTTATGCGAAGGGTGGCGCGGCTGTCGCGCCGATGGGCGCGGCTTTTCCGTCTGCCATTCGCGACGGTGCGGTCAGCCGCGATGCGCTGAGGGTGACTATTGCGGACGATCCAACCGCGCTGAAGGTAATCGAGGGCATCGTGCATCCTCTGGTCTCTGCCGACCGGGCTGCGTTTCGCGAAAGCGCCACGGCAGATATTCTGATCTTCGACGTCCCCCTGCTGTTTGAAACCGGCGGGGATACGGCGATGGACGCCGTCGCCTGTGTCTCGATCCCGGAACAGGAACAAAAGCGCCGCGTGATGGAACGCGGCACGATGACCGAGGCGCAGTTCGAACAGATCCGCGCCAAACAGATGCCGAATGAGGAAAAGTGCGCGCGGTCGGATTACGTGATCGTGACGGATACGCTGGACCACGCCCGCGCGCAGGTGCAGGATGTGATCAGGCAGATACGGGCGGGGCTGGCAGATGCGTGAGATTGTACTCGATACCGAAACCACCGGGTTCGACCCCGAAAGCGGCGACCGGATCGTCGAGATCGGCGCGGTCGAGCTTTGGAACCATGTCGCCACGGGCGAAACCTATCATGTCTACATCAACCCCGAACGTTCGATGCCCGAAGAGGCGTTCGGCGTGCACGGCATCGGCCCCGACCTGCTGGAAACCCCACGCCCGCCGGAAAAGGGCGAAGTCACGCTGAAGGACAAGCCGGTTTTTGCCAAGGTCGGTCAGGGCTTTCGCGATTTCGTGGGTGACGCCAAGCTGGTGATCCACAACGCGTCCTTCGACATGAAGTTCCTGAACGCGGAACTCAAGTGGATGGGCCTGCCGCCCATCCCTATGGATCAGGCGCTGGATACGCTGGCGATTGCGCGCAAGCGGTTTCCGGGCTCTCCGGCCTCATTGGATGCGCTGTGCCGCCGGTTCAACATCGACAATTCGAACCGGGTGCTGCACGGGGCGCTGCTCGACTCGGAGATTCTGGCCGAGGTCTATCTGGAACTGATCGGGGGACGGCAGCCGGATTTCGGGCTGTCGGCGTCGGCGGGCTCGGGCAGTGGCGGTGGTGAGGACTGGCGTCCAATGCCGCGCGACACGGCGTTGCCGTCGCGGATTACTGACGAAGAACGCGCCGCGCATGAGGCTTTTGTGGAGAAGTTGGGCGACAGCGCCCTGTGGACCCGCGCCTGATCCAGTCAGGCGCGGGTCAAACACTCAGGCGTCGGTCTTTTGCGCCTGCTCGGCCTGACGGCGCATCAATTCGTTGCGGTACAGCGCCACGAAATCAATGTTGTCCAGATTGACCGGCGGGTAGCCGCCATCGCGGGTGATGTCGCTGACGATGCGGCGCAGGAACGGGAACAGCATGCGCGGGCATTCGATCAGCAGGAACGGATGCAGCTGATCCTCGGCAACGCCTTCCACGTGGAACAGGCCGCAATAGTCGATCTCGCACAGGAACAGAACGTCTTCCAGGCCTTTGGCCTTGGATTTCAGGTTCAGCTTGATCGATACCTCGAACTGATGGTCCTGCGAGCGTTTCTTGGCATCCAGATTCACCTGAACCTGAATTTCGGGCTGTACTTCGCCCGACACGCCTTTTTGCGCCATCACGTTTTCAAACGACATGTCACGGATGAACTGTCCCAGAACACGCATCTGAACCTGAGGGGCAGTTTGGGCCGCGGTGTTTTCTGCGGCGTTTTCTTCGGCCATGGATCTACTCCAAAAATGAAATTCGCCACTGCTTAGCAAGTTGGGCGCGGCACCTCAATGCAGGTCACGGACCTTCGACCCATTTCGAAGGCTTTGACGGGTCCTTGCGCGGGCGCACTTCGGTGAATTCGCCATCGATGATATCGCCCTGACCCTGCGGCGCGCCCCTGCTGTGAAAGCCCGGCCCCGGCCCCATCTGAAACTGCGCCACGGTGACTTTGGACTTGAGATAGCGGAACACGCCCATGCGCACCGCCGGAATAAGCAGGGCAAAACCAACAGCATCGGTGAAAAAGCCCGGCGTCAGCAGCAGCGCACCTGACAGCAGGATCATCGCACCATGCGCCAGCGGTTCGGTCGGGTCGTCCAGTTCGGCAAAGGATCGCTGCAGTTGTCCCAGCGCCATGCGACCTTGTGTCCTGACCAGAAAGGTGCCCAAAACCGCTGTCAGAACGACAATCGCAAGGGTTGGCCACAGGCCGATCAGGCCACCGACCTGAATGAACAGGGCAATTTCGATGATCGGCACCAATAAAAATGCCAAGAACAGATACATTTGCGCTATCCTTTCCCTAAGGCCGGGCTGTGGACTTGCCGCCCCCTGTCACCTACATAGTGGCATGAGGCCGCGTACACAAAGTCTCGGTTCTGAAAAGAGGATGAAATGAACTCACCCATGATCCAGCTTTTGGTGCTTCTTGGCATAGCTGTTTTTCTGATCCTGCGCCTGAAAAGCGTGTTGGGCACGCGCGAAGGGTTTGAAAAACCGCCCCTGCCGCAACAGCCCGACACCAGCACCGCGCGGCGCGATTTCGAGGTGATTGAGGGCGGACCGGATCACGACATCACCGATCATGTCCCCGAGGACAGCGAACAGGCCCAAACGCTTGCAGCGATGAAACGGGTCGAGCCCGCATTCTCGGTCAGCGATTTCGTGCAGGGCGCGCGCGGTGCCTATGAAATGATCGTGATGGGCTTTGAAAAGGGCAATCTGGACGAAATCCAGCCTTTCCTGTCGGAAGAGGTGTTTGACACTTTCGTTTCGGTTGTCGCCGACCGCGAAGACAAGGGTCTGACGATCGAGGCCGAGTTCATCGGCGTGCGCGAAACCACCCTGTCCGATGTGCGCTTTGACAAAGACACCAACGAGGCTGAAATCACCATGCGCTTTGTGGGCGAGTTGACCTCGGTCGTGCGGGATCGCGGTGGTGACATCATCGAAGGCAACCCCAACACCGTCAAACGCCAAAAGGACAGCTGGACCTTTGCCCGTGTCATGGGCAAGGACGATCCGAACTGGCTGCTTGTTGCCACGGACGCATGATTGCCGCTCTCCGGTCGCTTTTTCTGGTGGGCGTCATGACCACCTCCAGCGCCGCCGGAGCCGAGGTGACGCGATCCATTCTGTCTTTCGATGACTTGCAGGGCTGGGCCGAGGATGATCACGGCGCGGCCCTTTCGGTTTTTCTGAACACCTGCGGCGATCTGGATAACCCGGACTGGCGCGCTTTGTGCGCTGTGGCGCGGACCTATGAACCGGATGCGGCGCGGTCGTTCTTTGAACTGTTCTTTCGCCCGGTGCTGGTCGAAGACGGCAAGGATGCGCTGTTCACCGGCTATTTCGAGCCTGAACTGGACGGGTCCAGAACCCGCACGGAGCGGTTCAAATACCCGCTCTACAAATTGCCACCTGAGGCGCGCGCGGCGGATGTCTGGCTTAGCCGACGCGAAATTCTGACCGGTGACGCGATGCAAGGCCGGGGTCTGGAAATCGCCTGGGTCGATGACCCGGTCGAGCTGTTCTTTCTGCAAATTCAGGGCTCGGGCCGCATCCGGCTGCCCGATGGCAGCGGCATGCGGGTCGGCTATGGCGGGGCCAATGGGCATCCCTATCGCTCGATCGGTGCGGAACTGATCCGGCAAGGCGCGCTGGGTGCGCATCAGGTCAGCGCCCAGATGATCCGATCCTGGGTGCGCAAGAACCCCGAGGCGGGGACAGAACTGCTGTTCCACAACCCGTCCTACGTATTCTTTCGCGAGGTGACGCGGGTTGCCCCCGAACTAGGACCGCTGGGCGCGATGAACCGATCCGTCACCACGATGCGCAGCATTGCCGCCGACCCGGCGTTTACCCCGCTGGGCGCGCCGGTCTGGGTGGAAAAGGACGGCAAAACTCCGCTACGCCGGTTGATGATCGCGCAAGACACCGGGGCCGCCATTAAAGGCGCACAGCGCGCCGATATCTTTTTTGGCACCGGGGACAAGGCCGGAGAGGCCGCCGGAAAACTCAAGGACCCGGGCCGGATGGTGATCCTGCTGCCGATCCAGCGCGCCTATGCCTTGTTGCCGGATGAGTTCTGATGACCCGGCGCAAACTGACCAGTGAGGAGATCGATCTTTGGCGCAAGGTCGCCAAACAGACCGAGCGGTTGCACCCGGAACTCCCACAGACGGTCCATCCAATCTCGCTGCCCAAACCCAAGCCAAAAAAACTGCCCAAAACGCGGATCGAAGCGTTTGAGTTGGGCCAGGCCCGCCCTGAAAAGCCAAGCAAAAACAGCCTGAAACCCTCGGTCACGGACACTCTGCGATCGATGCCGGTGCAGATGGACACCAAGGCGTTTGGGCGCATGAAACGGGGCAAGCTGAAACCCGAGGGCAAGCTGGACCTGCACGGCATGCGGGTGGACAATGCCCATCCCGCCCTGATCCGGTTCATTCTGACCGCACAGGCGCAGGGTAAGCGGCTGGTTCTGGTGATCACCGGCAAGGGCAAGGACCGGGACGATCCCGGCCCGATCCCCACCCCGCGCGGCGTGTTGCGCAATCAGGTGCCGCATTGGCTGTCGATCCCACCGCTGGCGCAGGCGGTGATGCAGGTCGCGCCCGCCCATATCAGCCATGGCGGCGACGGGGCCTACTACGTCTATCTGCGGCGCACCCGTTAAAACGCGCGCACGGCGCGGGAGACGCCGGTCCGGACCAGCGCGCAGACCATCACGAAAAACCCTCCGATCCACAGAAACTGGGTGTTAAGCGACACGCCCTGGTCGATCAGAAACCCGGTCAGACCCGGCCCGATGGCTGAGCCCAGAACCATGACCGCCGTTGCCATCGCCTTGATCGCTCCGATATGCCGCGTGCCGTAGAATTCGGCCCAAAAGGCGCTGGGCAAGGTGCTGTTGGCCCCAACGGTCAGGCCCAAAAACACAAGGCCCAGTAACGCGCCGCCGATTGAACCTGTGGTTCCGAGGATGACAAAGCCAAGGGCGATGGGAAGCTGGTAAAACGGCATCATCCGCGCCGTCCCCCATTTGTCCAGCGCCCAGCCAGCAGCGAACATTGACAGCACGGACACACCGGTAAAGATCGGGAACAGGGCGACCAGTTGGAGATGCTGCCAGCCCTTGACCTCGGCCAGATGGACCTGATGAAAGAAAAACGCGGTTATAAAGGCCGAGGGCCCCAGAACCGCCGGGGCCATGAACCAGAACAGCGGGTTGTGCAGGGCGTCGCGGCGGCTCCAATGGCGGTTTTGCATGCCGGTGGCGGAAAACGCGTCCGACAGGGCCTGTGGTGTTCTTTCCTGACGCAGCAGGCGCATGAGCAAGGGAATGCCCAGCACCGTAATGCTCGCCGCCAGGACCCACAGCCAGCGCCAGTCCAGCAGCGTCATCAGCGCCACGAAGATCAGCGGCAACAGCGCCTCGCCTACCGCATACCCGGCCGTGGCGATGGACAGCGCCTTGCCGCGCGTCGCGGTGAACCAGCGCGCCATGGCGACCTGCGCCAGATGGGTGCTCATCCCCTGCCCGAACAGGCGCAGCAGGAAGATCACCAGCGGCAGCAGGATCAGCCATGTGTTCAGCGCCATGGCCAGTGCAGCCAGTGCCAGCCCGGACAGTACCGCCGGACCCAGAACGCGCACGCGGAAAATATCGGTCAGCCCGCCCGCCCAGATCATCACGATGGCCGCAGCTGTGGTGCCCAGCGTATACAGCCCACCCCAGGCCCCATGGCTCAGCCCGAATTCGGCGCGGATTTCACCGGCGAAGACCGAGATGAAAAACGTCTGCCCGAAGCTGGAAAGGAATGTCAGCAGAACCCCCGCGCCCAGCCAGCTTGCGTTCCGGAGAAGATACCGGCGCAGGCTGAACTGCGTCACGGGGTGCTGACCTCGGCCTGCCCTGTTCCGGTCAGAGTGATTTCGGTGGCCCCGTCGGGGTTGCGCTGGCTGGGCGGCACAAGAATGTCGATCCCCGGACGTTCATCGGGTCCGAAGGTATTGCTGACCCGGCGCACCGAACTGAGGATCGCCAGCAACGCCGGAGAGGTTGCGGCAACAAAATGCGACGAGCCCGCATCGCCGCTGAACGCGGTTGTGTCGATCACGCTGATCGGAAATTCGGCCAGTTCGTCAATTGAACTGATATTGCCCAGCCTCTCACTATCCGCCGTGCCACGCAAACGGCCCGAGATGTTCAGGACTTTGTCCTTTTGCGACACCATCACGATGAACGGATCAGGCGGGTTGTCGATCCGGGACATTTGCGAGCGGAACAGGTCGATATCCAGATCGGGCGAGATCAGCACCACACCTTCCAGATTCCGTTTGGCCCAGCCCGGCTCGCTGAGTTCCGCCTGCCGCATCATCTCCATCGACAGGGCGCCGCCCATGGAATGCGCCACCAGCAGAACCCGGCGGACGCCCATCGATTTCAACTCGCGAATGGTTTGCTCCAACCCGTCGCGGGCAAACAGCATGCTGTCCAGATCATAGGCATAGCCGTAACCCGTCGCACGGCTGGGCCAGGAATAGACCAGAATCGAGCCCGGAATGCCGATGTCATGGGTCAGCTGCGCCGCGCGGAACAGGGTTTCGGTCTGGGTCGAGTTGTAGCCATGTACAAAAATGGTCACTTCCTCGGTCCCGCGCAGGCGGGTTCTGAAATCCTGCGGCCCGTCGAACTCGGTCACGCCAGCCAGTACGAACTGTTTTTGTGGGTTCGGGTTGGCGTAAGAGAATTTCAGGGTGCCCGGCGTATGGGTCGGCGGGACCGAGACGGTGGTTTCCAGAAACTGCAACCTCTCGCCGCGCCGGAACCCATATGTCCCGTCCGCTTCGCGGGCGCGGGTGGTGGTGGCGAAGACGGTCTCCGGTGTGCCGATGGTCAACGCCGCGGGCACGGTTTCGGTCACGGACCGGTCCACACAGGCGGACAGGCAGAGGGAGGTAAACAGAAGGATCAGATAGCGCAACACGGCGGGCTCCCGAAGCGGTTCGCGGCTACGCTATCGCATTTTGCCCCCGCGTCCAGTCGGACATTGCGGGTCAGGCGAAATGAGCGGCAGGTTATCGGGCTTACAGGACGTAGCGGCTGAGATCGGTGGATTTGGTCAGCTCGCCCAGATTTTCCTCGACAAACTCCGCGTTCACGGTGATTTCGGCCCCGGCCTGATCGGGCGCGGTGAACGAGAGTTCCTCGAACACGCGCTCCATCACTGTATACAGCCGCCGCGCGCCGATGTTTTCGACGCTCTGGTTCACATCTGCCGCGATTTTCGCCAGCGCAGCGATGCCGTCCTCGGTGAAGCTGACGGTGACCTCTTCGGTGCCCATCAGGGCGGTGTATTGCAAGGTCAGAGCGTTATCGGTCTCGGTCAGGATACGCACGAAATCTTCTTCGGTCAGCGCCCGCAACTCTACACGGATCGGCAGACGCCCCTGCAATTCCGGCAACAGGTCCGAGGGTTTGGCGATATGGAACGCGCCGCTTGCGATGAACAGGATATGGTCGGTTTTCACCGGGCCGTGTTTGGTGGACACGGTGGTGCCTTCGATCAGGGGCAGCAGGTCGCGCTGCACCCCTTCCCGGCTGACATCGCCACCGCGTGCTTCCGCGCGCGCGCAGACCTTGTCGATCTCGTCCAGAAAGACGATGCCGTTCTGTTCGACCGACTCCAAAGCCACGCGGTTGACGGTTTCATCATCCAGCAGCTTGTCGGCCTCTTCCCCGATCAGCGCGTCATAGCTGTCGGCGACGGTCATGCGTTTCTTGACGGTGCGCCCGCCAAAAGCCTTGCCGAAGATATCGCCCAGATTCATCATCCCCATCTGACCGCCGGGCTGGCCGGGAATGTCGAACATCGGCATTGGGTTCGAGCTGTCGGACAGCTCCAGTTCGATCTCGGTATCGTCCAGTTCCCCGGCTTTCAGCTTCTTGCGGAACATCTCACGCGTCGCCTCGCGGGCGTCTTCCCCGGCGATGGCGGCAATCACGCGATCCTCGGCGGCTTGATAGGCGCGGGCCTTCACATCCTCGCGCATGTATTCGCGGGTCTGGATGATCGCCGCATCCGCCAGATCGCGCACGATTTGCTCCACGTCGCGCCCGACATAGCCGACCTCGGTAAACTTGGTGGCCTCGACCTTGATGAAGGGCGCGCGGGCCAGCTTGGCCAGACGGCGGCTGATCTCGGTCTTGCCGACGCCGGTGGGGCCGATCATCAGGATGTTCTTGGGATAAACCTCGTCCCGGATATCATCCGCCAACTGCTTGCGCCGCCAGCGATTGCGCAGTGCGACGGCGACGGCGCGTTTGGCATCCTTCTGCCCGATGATAAAGCGATCCAGTTCCGAGACAATCTCGCGCGGGGTCAGGTCGGTCACGGGGCAGTCCTTTCGATCAGCGGTTTGGCTTACGTAGTCACCGCGCAGGCGAAAACAACATCGGCGGCGTTGCTTAGCAATGCCCCATCCGGTTTGCAAACGCTTTCCATAGGTGAATGCCATGCGCTCTGCTACAGTGATATCAACACGTTAAGGGTCAGGAGCGCGCTGATGACGAAAATAGCCAAGATCACCCTGCTGTTCGTGGTGTTTGTGGACCTGATCGGACAGGGGCTGGTCTTTCCCATCATCAACTCTTTGATCATGGAGACCAAATCGGGCTTCCTGCCGGAAAACACCCCCATGGGGCGGCGGCATTTCTATTACGGGCTGGTGATCGGATGCTTCTTTCTGTCGTGGTTTCTGGGGGTGGTCTATGTGTCAAAGGTCTCGGATTCCATCGGGCGCAAGAATGCCCTGCTGATCTGTCTGGGTGGGGCGCTGGTGGGCTATGCGCTGACCATCGCCGCGCTTTACATGAACAGTCTGCTGATGCTGATCGTGGGCCGCTCGATCACTGGGTTCACCGCGGGGAACCAACCCATCGCGCAGGCGGCGATGATCGATGGCAGCACCGATGCGGCCGACCGGGACCGCAACATGGGCTATATCGTCACCGGCGTCAGCTTTGGTCTGGTCGGAGGGCCCATCATCGGCGCGGTCCTGTCTGATGCGGCGCTGCTGGGCAGCGCGGCGACGCTGAAAACCCCGTTCTACGGGGCTTTTGTTCTGGTCGTGATCGCCATCTTCCTTGTGACCACATTCTTCAAGGAAACCCGGACCGAGCGCGCGCCCTTTGTCTTTCGCCCCCGCGACATCACCGACAGCCTGATTGCCGTGCGCGGGCATCCGATGGTCCTGAAAATCTTGCCGGTCTACGCGCTGTTCATGATCGCCAACGTCACCTTCTATGTCTTCGTCGACAATTTCCTGACCAGCGCCTGGGGCTATGGCGTGATCGGTGGCAGCATGGCGATGGTCGTGATCGGTTTCGCGCTGGCCTTCTCAAGCACCTTCCTGGTGAAACCGGCGCAGCAGAGATTCAGTAAACACCAGATCGTCTATTTCTCGCTGGTGGTGATGGTCATCTGCGGCTTTGGCTTTGCCTTCAGCCCCAGCGGTGTGCTCAGCTATATCCCCGTTTTCTTCTTCTACTTCTTCTTCGGTGTGTCCTACCCGACGCTGCTGGGTCTGTTCTCGTCTGCCGTCAGTGACACAGATCAGGGCTGGGTCATGGGGGTTTGCACAGCCGTCTTCTGCCTTGCTGGCGGCATCATGTCCCTGATCGGCGGCGGGTTGATGAGCATCGACATCCGCCTGCCCTATTACATCGTGATCGCCACCGCGATCATGGGCCTGATCGGAATGCACCTGCGCTGGAAAGGCAAAGAGATTAAGGCGCTTTTAGCCTGATATGCTCTCAACCGTCAGATTGCCGTTGGTATAGACACAGATATCTGCGGCAATTGCCATCGCCTGACGGGCGACGTCCTCAGCCGGTTTGTCGCTGTCCATCATCGCCCGCGCAGCAGCCAACGCAAAGTTGCCGCCCGATCCGATGGCGGCCACGTTATGCTCGGGCTCCAGCACGTCCCCTGCCCCGGTGATCACCAACAGGTCCTTGCCATCGGTGACGATCAGCATCGCCTCTAGCTTTTGCAGATACTTGTCGGTGCGCCAGTCCTTGGCCAGCTCGACCGAGGCGCGCGCCAGTTGACCGGGTGTCGCTTCCAGCTTGGCCTCCAGCCGTTCCAGCAGGGTGAAGGCATCCGCAGTGGACCCGGCAAAGCCCGCTACAACCTCAAAACCCCCCGGCGACAGGCGGCGCACCTTGCGGGCGGTTCCCTTGATCACGGTCTGGCCCAGACTGACCTGCCCGTCCCCGGCAATGACCACCTGCCCGCCCTTTTTGACGCCAATGATCGTTGTGCCATGCCAACCGGGAAAGTCGCTGTCTGCCATGAGGGCCTCCGTTTCTGTCGGCGTTATATATGGGCCGGGCGCGGGATTGGCGCAACCCGTTCTAAAACTGCCCAAAAGATATGCACAGAGCGCAATTCGGGGCTGTCGAACAAGCAATTGTAGGACTCAGCCGTTGGTCCTACATCAGCCTCACAACCGACAACGGGTCGGCTGTTTCACATATAAGGACTGCGCACATGGCAACCACTGCAAATATCCATGCGCCGCTCGGAGCAGCTACCATCCTGCACGTAGTGGACGCGATCACCGCAACCATCGGCAAAATCGCCGACTGGAATGAAGGCCGCAAAACCCGTAAGCTGCTGTCGGAACTCAGCGACGCACAGCTGGAAGATATAGGTCTGGTCCGCGCGGACATCGCCAATATCTGATCTGCCCCAAGATCATTGACCCGAAACAGCCGCCCGGAACCCCGAGCGGCTTTTTCTTTTTTGGCACTGACCTAAAGAAAAAAGGCGCCCCGGTTCGGGCGCCTTCTTGTTTTCACTACTGCGGCGAGATCAGATTGATTCGTCGATCCAGCTTTGCAGGGCGGCCTTCGGGGCTGCACCCGCGCGGTTCGACACCACCTGGCCATCCTTGAAGATGAACAGCGCCGGGATGCCGCGCACGCCCATGGCGGCGGCGGCGTTCGGGTTGCTGTCCACATCAACCTTGGCGATTTTCACCTTGCCGCCATATTCACTGGCCAGTTCTTCCAGTGCGGGACCGATCTGCTTACAGGGTCCGCACCATTCGGCCCAGAAATCCAC
Source organism: Ruegeria sp. F11 (assembly GCF_056533855.1). Lineage (NCBI taxonomy): Bacteria > Pseudomonadati > Pseudomonadota > Alphaproteobacteria > Rhodobacterales > Roseobacteraceae > Ruegeria > Ruegeria sp. F11. Next base: position 121,428 of record NZ_JBQFOW010000011.1, read on the forward strand.
AACAACGGGAACGTCCGAGTTCTTAACTTCGGCGTCAAAGGTTTCGTCAGTGACGGCTACGGTCGACATATTATGTCTCCTGAATGGAATGCGCTTGGGCAGTGAAACTAGGTACCCTTTGGGGGGAGGTCAAGATATCTGGGTGCGCGGCAGGGCATCCGTCACAAGATCGTGTGGCAGCCACATAAGTTCAGCCGTGCGGGTCCACAGGATCGCGGAGCTAATCTCCCGGTCCGGATAGATTTGCGACAGCGCGTGCACATAGGCCGCCATCTGCCTCAGCAGGCCTTCGGGGCATACCTCGGGGGTTGCTGGAACGGTCGCGTTTGATTTGAGATCAATCACTTGAACCTGCATGTCCGAAACGATCAGCCGGTCGATCACCCCGTGTATCCGCCGCCCATTGAGGTCGGCTGAGACCGGAACCTCGGCCAGTGCTTGCGTGGAGAAAACGGATTTCAGATGTTCGGCGCTCAGCACCTGTGTCGCCTCGTTTAGCAGCTCTTGACGGTCCGCGTTTTGCATATCGGGCAGAAGCCGGGCGCAAAGCTGCGGCCATTTGTCTTGTGTGGCATCCGGCAGATGTTCCAGCAGCAGATGCAGACGGGTGCCGCGCAGCTTGGCGGCCTCTTCGTCCTGCCCGGCATCCCCCGGCAGCGCCTTGGCCCCGCCCAGATCAGATGGGCTGAGCGTTTCCGTGGCCTCGGGCGCGGGTGGCGCGGGTTGGTGGAACAGGTCCGGCAACGGGTCGTTTGACGGCACCGGTTCGGCGTGGTCGATCAATGGCAGGGCATCCCAGTCGCCATGCGCCAGCCGTCGCACGCCCGAGCCATCCAGTTGCGTCGCCCCGGCCCGTTCCATCGCTGCCTCAACCATCTGATACCAACTGGTCCCGTCCTTGCCGACATCCCCCGCAGCGGCCACGATCAGCCACTTTTCCGCCCGTGTTAGAGCCACATAGAGCAACCGTAGCCGCTCATTTTCCTCCCGGTCGCGCGCCTCGTCCCGCGCTTGGGCGAGGAGCCGAGGCGATGCGTCCGCCGGAACCTTCCACAGTGGCGTTCCATCGGCGGTCATGATCTCGGCATCGCGTGGGGGCTGGCGTTTTCCGGTGTCGGGCAGGATCACGATGGGCGCTTCCAAGCCCTTGGAGCCATGCACGGTCATCACCCGGATCATGTTGCCGACGCCGCTCATCTGCCGTTTGATCTCCAGATCGTCGGTCTGCATCCAGACCAGAAAGCCGGTCAGGCTGGGGATATCCGTGCGCTCATAAGCCAAAGCCTGCGACAGCAGCGCGTTGATCCCATCCTCGGCCTCGGCCCCCAAACGGCCCAGTAATTTCCGCCGTCCGTCATGGCGGGTCAGGATGCGTTCGATCAGGTCATAAGGGCGCAGAAAATCGATCTGGCTGCGCAAATCGTTCAGAACCTTCAGCGTTTCAGGGAAGTCATCCTTGCGATTGCGCAGGGCTGTCCACAGGAACTGGTCCTGCCGCCGGTGGGCCAGATCGAACAGGGCTTGCTCGGTCCATCCGAACAGGGGCGATTTGAGCACGGTTGCCAAAGACAGGCTGTCTTCCGGCGTTGCCAAAAAGCTGAGCAGCGCGGCAAGGTCCTTCACCGCCAGTTCCGCCCCCACCTTCAGACGGTCCGCCCCGGCGATGGGCAGGCCAGCGGCCTTGCAAGCGCGGATGATCTCGGCAAACAGGTCCGAGCGGCGCTGGACGAGGATCAGAAAATCCCCCGGCTGCACCTTGCGGCGCACGAATGTACCGGGCGTTTCGCCATCCTCGGGAATGGTCTCACCCCGGTCGATCATTTCTTTGATCGACCGCGCCACCTGTTCGGCCAGAATCACCGTATGATGGCGCGCGCCGGGTCGGTCGACGGGGTCGGTCCAGTCGGTATCGTCATTCTCTTCGACCTTTTCTACCACCGGCCACAAGTCAACGCGCCCGGGCAGATCGGCCTTGAAAGCGCGGTGCAAACTGTCCTTGTGGAACCCGGCCTCGGCGTGGTTTTCGAACAGGATATCGACCAGAGACAGGATCGCGCTGGAGGATCGGAACGAGTAATCCAGCGTCGAATCCCACAGTTTAGAGTCTGATTCCGCCAATTTCCTCCCAAACTCGGCCTGCATCCGATCGAACGCCTGTGGGTCGGCCCCTTGAAAGGAATAGATCGACTGTTTCTTGTCGCCGACCACAAAGATTGTGCGCTCAACCCCGGACCGGGCGCCCTCGCCGCTGGTGAATTCCTGCGCCAGTTTTTCGACCACATCCCATTGGTCGGGGCTGGTATCCTGCGCCTCATCCACCAGAATGTGGTCGATGCCACCATCCAGCCGGTAGAGCACCCATTCCGCCACTGCGGGGTCGTTCAGCACCTGCCGCGCGCGCAGGATCAGGTCGTCGAAATCCAGCCAGCCGCGCACCTGCTTGCGCCGTTCGTATTCCGGCAGGAAGGCGGCGGCAAAGCGGTGTAGTACGGCAGTTTTCTGCGCCGCAACCAGCGCCAGACGCTGTTCCCGCGCGGCCTCGACCCGCAGCATCAGCGATTCCAGCTGTGGCATCCGGTCGGCAAGTGCCCCCTCGCGCAGCGCTTTGGTGGGAAAGCCGTTCACCTTGGCGGTGAACGGTTCCTTGGCGCTTTTGCCAGTCAGCAGGACGCTTTCCAGAACGGGAAGTTGCCCCATCCGCGCCTCGGTAAACCCGGCGAGTTTGCTTGCGGCCTTGGCATTGTTGCCGCCGCTTTCGGTCAGGGCTGACAGCATGGATTGAACCAGCTCGACCTCACCGCCCAGAAAGACGTTTTTCAGCAGGCCGTTTTCGTCAAACCCGTCAGGCAGGCCAAAACGCTGCAACAGGTCAGCCCATTGCAAGCCCTGCGCAAACAGGTTCCGCTTTTGCGTTACGGCGGCGGTCAGCTTGTCGAACCCGGTATCGGTGACGAACCGCGCCACATCCTCGATCAGAGCGGCCTTTGGACCTTCGGCAAAATCCTCGACAATCTCCTCGCGCAGCAGGGCGGCAGCGCGGTCCTCCATCTCGGCAAATTGCGGGCTGACGCCAGCCTCAAGCGGGAAGCGGCGCAACAGCGCGGCGCAGAACGAGTGGATGGTCTGAATTTTCAGCCCGCCGGGCGTTTCAATCGCGCGCGCAAACAGAGTGCGGGCCTGTGCCAGTTGCGCCGGGTCGATGACACCCGCAACACCAAGGTCGGTCAATTGCTGCAGTAGGGGGTCATCCCCCAGCATCGCCCATTCGCCTAGCCGTTTGAACAACCGGTTCTGCATCTCGCTGGCGGCGGCCTTGGTGTAGGTCAGGCACAGGATGTGCTGCGGCTGCACCCCGCCCAGTAGCAAGCGCGCCACGCGGTCGGTCAGAACCCGCGTCTTGCCCGAGCCCGCATTCGCCGCCAGCCAGGTCGAGGCATCCGGCCGCGCCGCCTGCACTTGCCGCTCGGTGGCGTCGTTGTGGGGGCTCATGTCAGATCCTCGGGATTGGTTTCGGCGGTGCGATCCCATTCGCCAAACCGGGCGAGGTGATCATAGTCACCGATATCGGTGTCCTTGTGCAGCATCCGGCGCGAGGAGAAGCCCTGATCAGGCTCTAAATAGGCGGAAATCAGGTCTTTTAACTCAGCCAGCACCTTGTCCGTGGGTTCTTTGGCCAGCGGCGCGGGTACCTCTTTGTAGCTGCCGCCCATGCCGATAAAGAAGGCCTCGGCCACGGCCATTGGGTCGATTCCTTCAATGGCCCCCTGCTCGGCCATCGCGGCTTCGATCAGCAATTGCTTGTCGAATTTGGCTTGCTGGCTTTCCGTCGGCGGCGCGCCGGTTTTATAGTCGATGATCCGCAGAGCGCCCCGGCTGTTGCGGTCAATCCGGTCGGCGCGTCCGGCGATGGTGAAGTCCAGCGGCGTCAGCGCAAGTTTCATCGCCGCTTCAAAGGCAACCGGGCCGCCATCGGCGCGGCGGGCAATTTCGGCGCTTAGAAAATCATCAGCGATCCGTTCCAGCCGCGCCAACCAAAGCTGCCGGGCCGTGGGCCACGCAACATGCTGATCCAGCAAGTCCTGCGCGCGTTTCAGGAAGTTCTCACGCGTCAGCAAGGCGGTGTCCAGCACGCTGTCCTTGACGAAATGTTCCAGGATCTCGTGAATGACGATCCCGCGCAGCAGCGCATCTGGGGCCTGCACCAGCGGGTCGAGCGGTTTAAGGCGCAGCACATGTTTGGCGTAGATCGCATACGGGTCGCGGATCAGCCGCTTGATCTCGGTCACGCTCAGGCGGCGCGGGCGGGCCGAAACCGGAGGTCGGGGTGAGGGGCGGTGCACGGGCGTGATCCGAGGGGCCTGTTCCAGCGCCTCGGACCAGTTCAGCCACTTCTGTCCCCGCGCGCGCATATCGGACAGGGCGTCGCGACCGCCCTGCTCCGGCAAGCCCTGCAACAGGTTCGTCATCCGGTTCAGCCAGCGCGACGGCACTGTTTCCGCATCGTCGGATCGGGTTGCGCGGGTCAGCCAGACCTCGGGCGCGCCGACGGCCTGCTGAAAATCATGCGCGGACAAGCCGATGCGCCGTTCGGGCAGCAACAGGCCCGCTTGATCGCGCATCTGACGGTTCAGCCAGGGATCGGGCGCGGCGGCCTCGGGCCAGCTGCCTTCGTTCAGCCCGCCGAGGATCAACAGATCGGCCCCTTGCACCCGCGCCTCGAGCGTGCCCCAGATCATGATGTGGGGATGCGGTTTGTCCCGGTCCCGCACCTCTTCCCCGGCCAGCAGAGCCCCCAGCAGGTCGGCGAAATCATGGGCTGTCATCGGGCCGCCATGCTGCGCCTCGCCCCGCAGCGCAGTCATCACAGCCAGCGCTTTCTGACCCGCATTCTGGTCCCACAGCGTGCCTTGGGTGCCGGTGCTGCCGGACGATATCGCCTGCGCCAGAGACAACAGTCGCTCCACCCATTCGGTCAGCGGGTGTTCCCCCGCGACCTGCTGATCGCAGAACTGAGTGACGACCCAGTTGACCCACCCCTCGGGCACTTCCTTGCGGGTCGCAAACGCGGTCAGGCTGGTAGCGTCGGGGATAGGCGGGCCGTGGCGGCGCAGGTCCAGTTCCAGATCGCGGCTGTGCAACAGATGGTCGCCGCGTTCGGCCCCGTCATGGCAGAGCGGGTGTTTGAGCAACGTCAGCAGTGCCTCGCCATCCAGACGACGGGCGAACAGACCGGCGACGTGACGCAGGAACCGACCGGGTGGAGACAGCTGCAGTGGCAGGCCCGCGCTGTCATCGGGCAGGATATTCCAGCGGTCCAGCGCGGCGCTGACCTGCCGGGTCAGCATCCGGTCGGGCGTGATCAGCGCGGCGGTCTGGCCGGTTTCTGCCGCTTGCCGCAGGCGCAGGGCGATGGCCAGCGCCTCGGTCCTTGGGGATTGCGCCTCGACCAGCGTCAGGTCCCGCGTCGCCTCGGCCAGATCGGTCAGTCGCGGGCCTTCGGTCATCCAGGCATCGGTGATCGGGGCAGGTCGTAAAGCCAGTGAAACCAATCGGTTACGGGTAGGGGACGGGGCTTGGGCGTCAGTCCACGGGGCGATCTGATCCGGGTTCAGGTCCAGCGCGCGCATCAGTTTGCGGAACCGGTATTGCGGATGGTCTTCCGAACTCAGCGCCTCATCCAGGCGGTTCCACACGTCCTCGGGCTGGTCGAAGTCGTAACCCGGCAGCACCAGCGAGCCCTGCGGCAAGCGGGCCACCGCGTTCATCAGCATCAACGTGGTGCCGCGTGATCCGGTCGAACCGGCCAGAATGATCGGATGGTTCGGGGGGTCGTCCTGCCAGCGGGCAATCAGGTTTTCCACAACGCGCCGCTGGCGGGCCTGCACGTCCATCGCCTGCGTTCCAGCGCCAATGAAATGATCCGCGATGCCGATAAAGGCCTGTGCCCGCGCCCAGTGACCGGATATGTCGCTGACATCAAGGCCCCGGATCGCGCTGGGGTGAACGCCCTCGCCCTGCATCTCATCAATCAGGGCGGCCAGACTGTCGGACAGGTCGAACAGCGACGACCGCGCCGCCAGATCCGGCTGCTGGTCGAGCAGTTTTGCGATCAGTTGCGTCAGTTCCAGCCTGCGACGCAGCGGAGGTATGGCCGGAGGGATATGCGCCAGATCGACGCTTTCCCAAAGATCGGTGACCAGCGAGAGGCGCGGCAGCAGACCGGGCGGGCCTTGATCGAACAGGTCCCGCACGCGCCGCGCCATGCGGCGGGTGTTGACAACCAGTTGCACCCGCGCCATCGCTTCGGGCGGGGTTGTGCACCGGTGCCGCAGCCCTTCCACCAGCGCTTTGGGAAAATCCGCGCCCGGCGGGACGCCGAAGACGCGCGGATGGGTTTGGGGGTCAAACATCGGCCAGCAAGTCCTCGGCCAACGCAATCCCCTCGGGGCGTCCGACATCACACCAGCGGCAGGGATATTCCAACGCGAACAGACGGCCCCGGTCATGCATCCGGTTCCACAGCAGGTTCAACGAGAACGCCTGTTCGGTAAAATCACCCAGACCATCGGTTTTCAGGATCTGAACACCGCCATAGACAAGGCCGGGCCCGCGGGTGATCCGCCCCTCGGCATCTGCGGTGAAATCGCCGGTGCCGTTGTATCCGATGGTTTGGCCCACCGGAACGCACATCAGCAGCGCATCCATACGCGCTGGGTCCCATGCATTTTGCAACAGGGTCAGGGGGTTCGGACCGGCCCAGATCGCGTCGGTGTTCAACGTAAACACCGGATTAGAGCCTAAAAGGGGCAGGGCGGCGCGCAGGCCGCCCCCGGTTTCCAAAATATCGGGCTGTTCGTGGGACAGCAGCACGCCCTGTGGCGTCAGATGCGCTTGAAGCTGGTCGGCGTGATAGTGCAGGTTGGCCACCACGCGTTTGGGTGCAACATCGTCGACCAGCGCCAGCGCGTGGTCGATCAGAGGTTTTCCGTCGACCAGGATCAGCGGTTTGGGGCGGTCCTTGGTCAGCGCCCCCATCCGGGTGCCGAATCCCGCCGCAAACAACATGATGGCTTCGGGTTTTGTGGTCATTTAGCCCTCAGCTTCGCGAGGTTCTCGGGCGTGGGTTCAGGCAGGGTGTCGCGCAGCATATCGGCCACCGGCACCAGCGCGGGATGTTCCAGATCGCGCATCAGATGGGACCATGTGATCGGGATCAGGTCCACATAGCCCGGCTTGCCGTATTCGGTCGCGAGCCGCGCGAATCCGCCAAGGATGCGCAGGTTCCGCTGCGCGCCCAGAACGCTGTAGGCGGTGCGGAACTCATGATCATCCATGCCCGAGGCCGCGATGTAGCGATTTATCATCTGCATCTCGATCCCCGCCGGGACCGCACGGCGGACGTCCTGCAGCAGAGACATCAGGTCATAGGCCGGATGCCCGAGCATGGCGGTTTGAAAATCCAGCAGGCCGACGCGCCGAACACCGTCGCGCTCTGGCAACCAGATCAGGTTTTCGGCGTGATAATCGCGCTGGATCACCACTTTCGCGCCGGAGGTCTCCCGGTGCAGGACATCGGAAAACCGGTTTCCGAACCGTTTCAGCACGTCCTCATCATACTGCCCGTGGATACCGCACGCATATTTGGTGAAGGCCAGCCCGGCCAGTTCGGTCATCATCGCCGGGTCGTAAGAGGGCAGGGAGAGCGAGGGCGCCTCATGCAGATGCAGCAGAACATCCGTCGCGGCCTCATACAGCGAGCGTTCCTTGTCCGGGTGGCGTTGAACGACACGGGCGAACAGGTCGTCGCCCAGGTCCTCCAGCAGCAAAAAGCCATTGTTAGGGTCTTCTGCATAGATTTCAGGCGCGTTCAGCCCGATCTCGCGCAGGTAATTCGCGACGCGCACAAAGGGGCGAACATCTTCACCCCGGTCCGGCGGGGCGTCCATCAGAACGGCGGTCCGGCCCGTGGCCGGGTCGGTCAGCCGTTCATACCGCCGGTTCGAGGCATCCCCGGCCAGCGGCGCGCGTGTGGCGTTGGCCCATTGCGTCTGCGCGATCAGAGCCTCGGCCAGAGCGGACCGGTCCGTCATGAAGTCATCTCCAGCTTCTTGGCCCATTTCGGGTCGGTCCAGGACAGGGTCAGGTGGCGGGTGTCCATAGCTTCGGGGTCTGTCGCGAAATCCAGTGTCAGCGCCGTTGCTGGCGTCAGCGGGCCCAGCTTGTTGGGCCATTCCACAAGGCACAGGGCTGAATCAAACGCTTCGGTCAGGCCCAGTTCCTCGATCTCATCCACGTTGCTCAGGCGATAGAGGTCGCAATGCCAGACCTCTCCGGCGGGGGTGTCATAGGCCTGAACCAGGGTAAATGTGGGCGAGGGGACATCCTCCGGCACCGGCATCAGCGATTGGATCAGGCTGCGCGCGAAATGGGTTTTGCCGCTGCCGATTGCACCCCTTAGCAATAGCGTGTCGCCAGGGTTCAGGCACGCCCCAAGACGGGCCGCAAAGGTGGCGGTTTCGTCCGGCGACATCAGGGTGATTGGCAGGGGTGGCGTCGTCATGGCGCCACAATGTACCCGCGCCTGACCGGCTGCAACCCGGTTCAGGCCGGGACCTGATGTATCCCGGTTTTTTCACCTACGGAAAAGCGCACGATGGTCGCGCCGTTCTGCATCGGTGTCACCGTGCAGTCCAGCGCCTGCCCGCCACGCATGCGGATTTCAGCAGACCATTCGGCACGGTCTTCGCGCATTTCCACAAAATCCCGAATCTCGCCCAGGATGGGGGTGGCGACGCAGTGGTCCTGCCACTTCCGCGTCACCTCGATCACCGAGTCCATGGCGAACCCGGTTTCATCCGTGTCCCCCCAGAGCTGCTGATAAGCGTAGTTGGTCAGCGCCAGCGAGCCGTCATCGGCAAAGACGGCAATCGCATCTGCCAGCTTGTCGAGAATGGACTGCATCAGGTCCATCTCGGACCGGAAGCGGCGGGTCAGGGTGATTTCGGCAGTGATATCCTCGAACAGAAACGCCACAGCTCCATCCGGGTGCGGTCTGCCGCTGACGGAATAGACCGAGCCTGAGGGCAGCGACCATGTTTCTTGATAATTGCCGTCCTCTGCCGCTTCCAGCAGGTCGTTCATCTGGTTGCGCCAGCTTCGGTAATTCTTGGGTTCGGGCATCATGTTCTGATCGCGCAGCCGGTCGAAAAAACCCGACAGGCTGGGGCGGCAGCTTAGAAAATCGGGGGGCAGGCTGGTCAAGTCGATCAGGGCCGGGTTGAACAGCGCCAATTGGCGGTTGCGGTCGAATATCGCCAGACCGATGGACAGTTGCGCAAAGGTCTTGGTCATGGTCTGCACAAATTTCCGCTGCGCCGTTTCCGCCTCGACAATGGCGTTGACATCGACGGCATAGAACAAACGACCATCTTCGTGATGGACCTGTGTCAGATCGAACCAGAGCTTTTGGGGCCCGCCCGCAACCTGGGCCGCGACGCGGGTTTTCTCGCTGAGCCGCGCGTCGTCCCGCAGGTCGGGAAACAGCGGATCCGTCAGATCGGCGTCCTGACCGCGTACCTTCCGAACCAGATCGACATAGGCTGCGTTGCACCAGCAGACCTGGCCACCATCATCCAGTAGCCAGACCGGATACGGGGCCCGGTCCATGGCCAGCCGAATCGGGTCGTCGCAGTCGCGCCGAGTGTTGTCCGTGGGACTGGCCAGCGTGCAAAGCCGGACGCGCACGACCCCGTCGATCCATTCGCACAGCACCTCACGCGCGACCGTGCAATCGATGGCCGAGACGGTAAGGCGGCCCTGATCGCGCACCGTTTCGGGGGTTTCGGGAAAGGCGGGGAAATCGCGGCGCAGCAGACGCCTTAGATCGTCCCAGTTGTTGACGGTTTCAAACCCCTCAAGCGCGATGTCCGAGTGGCTGATCAGCCGGTCACGGTCAAACAGGAAAACCGCATCGTCAGACAAGGGTGCGGTCAGCAGACCAAAGCTATCATCGCGCCGGTCCGGGTGCGGCATCAGCCACAGCACCGCAAAACTACAGGAAATCAGGCTGATCGTGGCCAGAATGATCCAATCGGCCATAGAATCCTCCTAGCCTGTTTTCGATTGGAGGGGACTATGGCCTTCAATTGGTTAACGGCCTCTTAACCTAAATCCGGATTTGCTGGTTCAGGCCTGAGGGAACCGGGGTATCGCCCTTTTGCGCGTCGATCAGATTGCGCGGCCACGCGACCTTGACGATTGCGCCCTTGCGGTCCGGGTGGTCCGAGAGTTTCTGATAGGGGTCAGCGCCGTTGGCAAAATCCAGTTCGGCCCCGCTGCGCTCCAGCAGCGTTTTGGCGATGAACAGACCCAGACCCATGCCTTCGTATTCCGGGCGGGTGGGCTGATCGGTCTCGGCTCGTCTGCGGCGCACGAACGGGTCGCCGATCCGCCCGATCAGATGCGGGGGATATCCGCGCCCGTCATCCATGATGGTGACGGTGATCTGTTCGGGTGTCCATTCAGCCTCGACCCAGACATTGGCGCGGGCGAAATCCACCGCGTTCTGGATCAGGTTGCGCAAACCGTGAATGATCTCGGGTTTGCGCAGGATCGAGGGTTGTTGCACATCGCCGTCCAGCGCCGGGCCCTCGGCAAAGTGGACTATCTTGCCCCGGTCGATATGCGGCTCGGCCGCTTCGTGAACAACCGTGGACAGAGGGGCCTGCCGCAGATGCAGGTCGTCTTTGCCCGCCCGCCCCATGTCGCGCAGAATATCGCGGCAGCGGTCGGCCTGTTCGCGGATCAGGGCGGCGTCTTCCTTCAGGTCGGGCCGGTCATCCAGTTCCTCGATCAATTCGGAACTGGTCAGCTTGATCGTTGCCAACGGCGTGCCCAGCTCATGCGCAGCGGCGGCAACGACGCCGCCCAGATCGGTCAGCTTTTGCTCGCGCGCCAGGGCCATATGGGTGGCCGAGAGCGCCTCGGACATTGACTGAACCTCGGAACTGACCCGGTGCGAATAGGCGCCGATAAAGACAATGGCGATGATGATCGCGGCCCAGTTTCCGAACAGCAGGATGTCGGGGATATCCAGCACAAGACCCACATTGGTCCGCAGCGGCAGATGAAACTCGGACAGCAATGAGGTCACGATGATGGCGACGCCGCCAATGATCAGAGTGGACCGGGTGCTCATCACATTGGCCGAGATCGTGACCGGCCCCAGCAGCAGCAGGGCAAACGGGTTGTTCAGCCCGCCGGTCAGATACAGCAGAATGGCAAGCTGCAGCAGGTCGAACAACACCATCAGGAAGTTTTCGAACTCGGTCAGGCGTTTGTTCTGGGGAAACAGCAGGATGGCGGTCAGGTTGCCCATGACCGAAATGCCGATCACCGTATAGCACATCAGCAGCTCAAGCTGGACGTGATAATATTGCTGGGCCACGGTGATGGCGGTGAACTGGCCGATAATGGCCACCCATCGCAGCAGGATCAGGGTGCGCAGGCGAATCCAGCTGCTGCGTCCCTGGCCGCGCCAAAAGCTCTGGTTGGAATCTGCCATCGGTCTATTATGTCCTGTTGCATCGGCTGATCATCTTGATAGGTGTCCGGGCCGAAACGTTCAACAACCCCTTATGTCCGGGACCCGCGCCATGACCCGCCTTTACGCCATCCTAGCAACCGTTGTTCTGGCCGTGGGTCTTGGCGCGATGTGGCTGCTGACCGGCGGCGGCGCGGACGACAAGTATGCGCAGTGCCGAACCGGTCAGATCGCAGGCGGCACAGCCGCTATCGGAGGCCCGTTCGAACTGGTGAACGGCGCGGGTGAGACCGTCACCGACAAGGACGTGATCACCGAGCCGACACTGGTGTACTTCGGCTACACCTTCTGCCCTGATGTCTGCCCCTTCGACATGTCTCGCAACGCCGAGGCCGTGGACATTTTGGCCGAACGCGGCCAGTCGGTCACACCGCTGTTCATCTCGGTCGACCCGGATCGCGACACGTCCGAGGTGGTGAGCGACTATGCCTTTAACCTGCACGAGCGCATGATCGCCCTGACCGGCTCGGCCCAGCAGGTCGATGCCGCAAGCAAGGCCTACAAGACCTATTACAAGGCCCACGACAAAAGTGACGAGTACTATCTGGTGGATCATTCCACCTTCACCTACCTCGTCACACCCGAAGATGGCTTTCTGGAATTCTTCAAGCGCGACGACACCGCCGAGCAGATGGCGGACAAGGTCGGGTGCTTTATCGAGCAGATGTAATTCGCGACGGCCTGTTTGACGTTTTAAATGGCGCTGCTATTACTCATGTTTAAGCCAAAGGCATGAAATAGCGGAAAGACCCAACATATGGCAGACAGTTCCCAGCTTGATATCGGCCCTGATAAGTCGCTGCTTCTGGTAGATGATGATGAGCCGTTTCTGAGACGTCTGGCCAAGGCCATGGAAAAGCGCGGGTTCGAGGTTGAAACCGCAGGTTCCGTCGCCGCAGGCCGCGCCATTTCCACCGCTCGCCCGCCTGCTTATGCCGTGGTGGACCTGCGGCTTGAGGACGGCAACGGTCTGGACGTGGTCGAGGTGCTGCGCGAGAAACGCCCCGACAGCCGGGTCGTGGTTCTGACCGGCTACGGAGCCATCGCCACCGCTGTGGCCGCCGTGAAGATCGGCGCGACCGACTATCTTTCGAAACCCGCAGACGCCACTGACATCACCAACGCGCTGCTGGCCAAGGGCGATGAACTGCCCCCGCCCCCGGAAAACCCCATGAGCGCGGATCGCGTGCGCTGGGAGCACATCCAGCGAGTCTATGAGCTGTGCGACCGGAATGTCTCGGAGACCGCACGTCGGCTGAACATGCACCGCCGGACGTTGCAGAGGATTCTGGCGAAGCGGAGTCCGCGGTAAACTCAAAATCTCCCGTTGTTTGCGGCGGTCTCCGGCACCCGGAAACTTTAAAAGTTTCCGGTCCGATTTCATTTAATGAAATCGTTACGTCGGTGTCGGAAGATCAGATCTACTCCAACAATTCAGCATGGCGCTTGGTGTAGGCCAACCGCACCTCCACCGGCGGCCTTAGGGTGATCCCCAACCCCTCCATCACCGCCTTATCCGGGCGACCGAAGAACTTCGTGGCCTCGGCCTCGGAAAACCCCGCGATCTGCGTCGCTTCCATCCAGGCGCTGATCTTGTCGGCCTTTTTGATCTGCCGTTTCACGGTTTTCGGTATCTCCGCGGGCAGGCCAAACCGGATGTGGATCGCCGCCGCCAGACGGTCGTCCAGCGTGCCATAATCCGGCCCAACAGCGGATTTTACCGGTGAGATCATGTCTCCGATCACATATTCGGGCGCATCATGTAACAAGGCTGCGAGCCGCCATTTTGCCGGGGCTTTCGGTGCGATCCGGCCAAAAAGCTCTTCGACCAACAGGGAGTGTTCGGCCACGGAATAGGCGAAATCGCCGCCTGTTTGACCGTTCCAGCGCGCCACAAAGGCCAGACCATGCGCAATATCCTCGATCTCGATATCAACGGGCGTCGGGTCCAGCAGATCGAGCCTGCGGCCTGACAGCATTCTCTGCCACGCTCGGGGTTGTGTTGCCATTCTGCCATGCCTTGTGAAGTTGGACACATTTAAATCGCATTTTTAATGCTATGATGTACCTGTCTGGGTCACTCGCTGCCAACGTTTTCTTGAGCATTCGTGCTTTGAATGCGCAGGCTGCGATCCCGACATAAAGGACTGAGGGGGGCGCATACTCCTCCCAGTGTGCCCTCCTCGAACCTGAACTATGGATCGAAAGGAGCATGCTATGTTCAAACGTCTCTTTGCAATCGCCATGACCTTCGGAATGGCCGCAACCGCCCCGCCCGCCTTTGCCCAGAATTGTGCAGAGCGCGAGCATGTGATCACAAAACTGCAGGACAGCTATTCGGAACAGCTGGCATTCGGCGGTTTGCAGAAAACACGCGGCGCGCAGTCGGTCATGGAGGTCTGGACCTCAGAGGAAACGGGAAGTTACACCGTCCTCGTGACCCACGCGAACGGCATTAGCTGTATTGTCGCCGTTGGCACCGATTTTTTCGAAGCGGTCCCGAAGATCAAGGTCGAGGGTACGCCCAGCTGATTTTGGCTGTGTAAACATCCGGTTTACGGTCATTCACATTGCCACCTGCCCCCAGGAATGCTAGGGGCAGCCCGAACTGTGATTTGCCGTGAATGGAGCACCTGATGGCCGGGGATTATATCGTTAAAGACATTTCGCTGGCCGGGTTCGGCCGCAAGGAACTGGACATTGCCGAAACCGAAATGCCGGGGCTGATGTCTCTGCGTGCGGAATACGGTGAAAGCAAGCCTTTGTCGGGCGCGCGCATTGTCGGTTCGCTGCACATGACCATCCAAACCGCTGTTCTGATTGAAACGCTGGTTGCGTTGGGCGCGGATGTGCGCTGGGCGTCGTGCAACATTTTTTCAACCCAGGACCATGCCGCAGCCGCGATTGCCGAAGCCGGCATTCCGGTCTTTGCCATCAAGGGTCAGACACTGGAAGAGCATTGGGATTATCTGGACAAATCCTTCCTGTTCGACGACGGCCCGAACATGATCCTCGACGATGGCGGCGACGCGACGCTGTACATTCTTCTGGGCGCGCGGGCTGAGGCGGGCGAAGACATCATCCCCGTTCCGGGTTCGGAAGAGGAAGAGGTCATCAAGAAACAGATCGCCAAGCGTATGGCGGCCTCGCCCGGCTGGTTCACCAAGATGCGCGACCAGATTCAGGGCGTGTCCGAGGAAACCACCACTGGCGTGAACCGCCTGTATCAGCTGGTCAAAGACGGCCACCTGCCGTTCCCGGCGATCAACGTGAATGACTCGGTCACCAAGTCGAAATTTGACAACAAATACGGCTGTAAGGAATCGCTGGTCGACGGCATCCGCCGCGCCACCGACACCATGATGGCTGGCAAGGTCGCCGTCGTGTGTGGTTATGGTGATGTGGGCAAAGGCTCGGCGGCCTCGCTGCGCGGCGCAGGTGCCCGGGTGAAAGTCACCGAAGTTGACCCGATCTGCGCGCTGCAGGCCGCGATGGACGGGTTCGAAGTCACCCTGCTGGAAGACGAAGTTTCCAGCGCGGATATCTTCATCACCACCACCGGCAACAAGGACGTGATCCGCATCGAGCATATGCGCGCGATGAAGGACATGGCCATCGTCGGCAATATCGGCCATTTCGACAACGAAATTCAGGTGGCCAGCCTGAAGAACCACAAATGGACCAACATCAAGGAACAGGTTGATATGATCGAGATGCCCTCGGGCAATCGTCTGATCCTGCTGTCCGAAGGCCGTCTGCTGAACCTCGGCAACGCCACCGGGCATCCTTCGTTCGTGATGTCGGCCTCGTTCACCAATCAGGTGCTGGCGCAGATCGAGCTGTTTACCAAGGGCGATGAATACAAGAACGACGTCTACATCCTGCCCAAGCATCTGGACGAAAAAGTTGCGCGTCTGCATCTGGACCGCATCGGTGTGAAGCTGACCCAGATGGATGCGGAACAGGCGGCCTATATCGGCGTAAAGCCTGAAGGCCCCTATAAGCCCGAACACTACCGCTACTGATTGCGGGTCGGGTATGACCGAACCTTCAGGACGCCGCCGGTTCGTGCAACTGGCGGCGTCATTCTTTTCGATCATCGTATTTCTATGTCTTGTTGGCTCGGCTGGATATCTGCTGCTGGCACACCCCAAAACGCCTGTGCCGTCACATTGGAACCCCTTGCGCGAGTTAAAAGTGACCGCCCCCGTCACGCCAGTCACCCGGTTTCAGTTGAACCGTGCACTGGCGGATGAGGCGCAGTGCCGGGCCACATTGGCCGAGGCGGGCGTGTCCTTTGCGGCGATGGACGACCTGATCGTGGATGAGAATTGCGGCATCGCGGGCCGGGGGCTGCTATCGGGGCTGGTCACATCGCGTATCGAGCCGGTGGAAACACGCTGCACGACCACCTTGCGGCTGGCCATGTGGGATCATCACGTTGTTCAGCCCGCAGCGCAAAATTTGCTTGGCACGTCCGTTAACCGATTGCAGCACGTGGGTAGCTACAATTGCCGCCTGATGCGCTCGGCTCAGGGGCAGGACAACGGGTGGAGCAGCCACGCCACGGCGGATTCGATTGACATCAAAGGTGTGCAGCTGGCCGATGAGCGTAGCCTGAACCTGCTGTCTGATTGGGGCGCAGATGGGCCCGAGGGTGAATTCCTGCGCCAGATCTGGCGCGGGGCTTGTGACTGGTTTCGCGTGGTTTTGGGCCCTGATTTCAATCGTTTGCATGCGGACCATTTTCACCTGCAAGGCCCCGGCTGGGGCTATTGCCGCTAGGCATCGCTTAGCGCAGAGACGGAAAGAAATCGCCGCGCCCGTTTGGGGTCAGGTCCAGAATGTTCCACAGCGGCCAGGCCGCATCCACATGGCGGGGGTGCCAGTCGCTGGGCTCAAAAAACAGTTCGGAACTCCAGAAATGCCTGATACCGGCGTTGTCCTTGCGAAACACGTTCAGGATGGGCAACTGGCTGCCGTCTTCGCCCTCGGCCAGGTAATCGCGCTGATACGTGGTGCCCATCGCGGAACAAAGCGGCAGGTCATTCCACCCCATCCGGGTTTTCAAGGCGCGCAGCTTCTCGGGCGTGTTCTGTGCCACAACGCAGACAGCGATATTCTGCGTAATATGCGCGACCTGACTGTTCAGCCCATCCAGAAAGGCGGAACACATGGGGCAGGGCTGCTCGGCATCCGGCCCGTACATCAGCGAATAGACGGCCAGCGTGTCATGCGACCCGAACAGAGACGACAGGGGCGCGGCCTGCCCACCCAGATCGTGAAATTCATAATCCTGCGGTATAGACCCGCCATCGGGCAGGCTGCGGCGCAGGGCGGCGACCTGTTCTACTTTTGCGCGCAGCTCGGCCTCGGTGGCCAGCAGGCGATTGCGGGCGGATCGGTATTCGGGGCTTTCATTGGGCAAGGAAACGGGCATGAGGCTCTCCTGTCAGTGCCTTAACAATCAATTTAACATAAAAGTTAAATAAAAAAATGCCGAAAATCAACCTCCCTATCGGCGAGTCTTCGTTTACGGGGAATGCGGGGAATTTTTCCCTTTGTGAAAAATCCCGCACTGATTACCCTGCCCGAACCTTTTTAAGGGAATTGAGAGAACGCAGACAAAACTGCTTATAGGGAGAGACGTTAATGGGAAAACGCGACGAGCTGATCGCAAAATACGCCGATGATTTGAAAAACAAATGCGGCATGGACCCCGACATGGATTTGTTGACCAGTGTCACCATCGGATGTGGTCCGGCCATCTACGACGCGGATGCAGCAACGGTTGCCGCCAGCCAGGACAGCGAACTGGAAACCGTCAAGAACAACTTCCTGATCAAAAAACTGGGCCTGTCGGATGGTCCCGAGCTGATGGAAGGCATCAACAAAGCCATGGAAACTTATGGCATGTCCGAGCGGAACAAGTACCGTGCGGTTGTCTATTACATGCTGACCAAGCATTTCGGCAAAGAATCCGTCTACAGCTAAACCCAACTGACGATTTCAGCGCCCGCCGAACCCTCGGCGGGCGATTTTAATTTGAGACAGAGTTTACGCACTTGGCGTTTGAAGTGACCCGCCTGAGCGGCTAACTTTTACCCATGACCAGGACGGTCAGAACCAAGAGATTCCATCTGCGTGTGGTGAGTAGGGAGCACGCGGGGTAGGGAAGGTTCTGCACCGTCGGAGCCTTCCCAAGTTCTTATCCGCCATCATTTAGAAGCCGCGCCAGAAACCGGTCGAATCTGGTCTGTTTCTCGGGCGGTTTGGTCTGCACGGCCCCGCCACTGCCCGCCAGATAGACCTCGATATGTCCGGGGCGCGTTTTGCTGCCCGAGTTCGTGAAATCTCTGGAAATTCCGCCAAGGGCGGCGGCGGCCAGTTCGGCTTTTCTGGCGTCGTCGGGATGATAAAACCGAACCTGTGTTTCCCGGACCCGGAAATTCACTCGCGCTGTTGCCACCACTTTGGCCTGTTCGCCAGTCAGGACGGCCAGCGCTTTGTTGCTGGCCTCTTCCGTGACTCTGGCTGGCACGAAGAGCGAAACCGCCAAGGCTTCGACCTGCTCTTTGGGTGCAAGCGGTTTGACCTCGGAAAAGGTCGGGCTGGGCGGTTTCATACTGTCGCCGGGAAACGGGTCAAGCGCGGCCAGAGCAGTTTGCGAAGTGCCGTTCAGGTCGGGTGAGAGGGCTGCCATTGACACGGAGCCTTGCGGGGAAAGAGGCGGTAAGCCAGCGGTGTCCTGTGTGTAGGGCGCTGGGACAACACTAAAGTATGCCGGAACACTAACCGCGGGCGGTTCGCGAGAAAAAGCGGTTTCCGGCTCTGCAAGGGTCCGGGCGTTCGCCAATGCGACGATCTGGTCCGGCTGTGGTTCGGCCTCAACGGGGGGTGCCGGGGTGGAAACTATGTCAGCCGGTGCGGAGACACCCGATGAGGGCGCGGGTTCCGAGGTCGCATCCGCTTCGGGCAATAGCGCAGTTTCCTGCGTGCTGGCTGGCGGCATATCCACCGCGTCCGGGGCCACGGGGTCGGACAGCGACGCTGACACCACAGCCAAGGGTACGGGCAAGTCGTCCGCAGGCGCTGCGTCAGGTGACGCCTGTTTCGGGTTGTCCGCGACATCCTCAGGGGCATTCCAATTGCCTACAACTTTCGCACCCGCCCAGTGCAGTATCGCGCCGCAGAATACCGCCGCCAAAAGGGCCGCATATCCGATCCGGATTGGGGTTTTGCGAACCGGCTCCGGTTCCGCTTCCAACTCGGGTTCGGGGCGCAGTTCTTCTGCAACGATCTTCTCAAGCGTCGTCTCTTCCGGCGAAGGCGCGGTTTGGTCCCAGGGGGTTTCTGACACAGGTTTCCGGGGCGCGTGACCGTTGGCCTCGGCCAGAGCAGCGGCGCGTTGCTTTCGCGCCTCTTTCAGGCGCGCTTCCCAGTTCTTTGTGTCTTGCGCAGCAACGGTATCTTCGAACGCCCCATTGCGGCCTGAACCATCAGACATGGGCCCGAACTTCCAAAAAAGACAAACTTCTTATTCGAACACGCCAACAGGTGTCCGATTACCAAACACACATCGGACAGGCCCCCACTCGGCGTAGCCCTTGGATTTATAACATTTAGTTATTCATTTGAGAAGATTCGTGCCCGCTCGGGTACACGGGTTCAATCAGGACCGGTGTTACCCAACCCGCAGATCAGCCCCCATTCGGCCTCGCTTACAGGTTGCACCGACAGGCGCGAGTTGCGGACCAGCACCATCTCGGCCAGCCGTTCATCCGCCTTGATCTGGTCCAGCGTCACCGGGGTCGAGAACGGGCGCACCGCTTTGATATCCACGCATTCCCAGCGGTCGTCATCGGTGGTGCTGTCGGGATGCGCCTCAGCGCAGACCTCGACAATGCCGACAATCGCCTTGTCTTTTTGCGAGTGGTAAAAGAACCCCCGCTCGCCCACTTTCATCTGGCGCATGAAATTGCGCGCCTGATAGTTGCGCACGCCATCCCATTCCTCGCCCGCGTCCCCCTTGGCGACCTGCTGATCCCAGCTCCAGGTCGAGGGTTCGGATTTGAACAGCCAATACGCCATCAGCCGATCACCCGTTTCCACGGGATCAACTCGACCGAGGCGAACAGCCCGGCCAGCGCGTAAGGATCATTTGCCGCCCAGTCCTGCGCGGCAGCCAGATCTTCGACCTCCAGAATGATCAGCGAGCCGATCATGGTCTCGCCGTCCAGCAGCGGACCCGCCTGCGCGACAACGCCGGTTTCCTCGATATAGGCCAAGTGGGCGGCGCGGTTGTCCAACCGGGTTTGCAGCGCTCCGTCTTTGTCACGGGCGATCAGGGCGATCAGCATGTTATTCCTCCTTAAGCGGGCGACCCAGCAGCGATTGAATCGCCTGAGCCACACTGTAGGCCCCGTGGCTGAGTTCCGCCACTGTTGTAGAGATGGGCATGTCCAGACCCTCGGCCGCGGCGATCTCTGCCGTGGCGCGGGCGGTGGCGACGCCTTCGACCGTGGTGCTGGCGTCAAAGCTTTGCTGGCGGCCCAGTGACAGGCCGTAGCGGTAGTTGCGCGACAATTCCGACGAACAGGTCAACACCAGATCGCCCAAGCCGGACAGGCCCATCAAGGTCTCGGGCTGCGCCCCGCGTAGGGCGGCAAAGCGCTGCATTTCGGCAAAGCCCCGCGTGATCAGCGCCGCGCGGGCACTGTCGCCCAGGCCCGCGCCGATGGTGGCACCGCTGGCGATCGCCATCACGTTCTTCAGCGCCCCGCCCAGTTCCGCGCCTACGGTGTCGGTGGTGCGGTAGAGGCGTAAGTTGGCGGTGGTCAGTTCCGCTTGCAGGGCCTCGCTCAAAGCCGGGTCAGAGCAGGCCAGAGTCAGAGCCGTGGGCAGGCCCCGGGCGATATCGTCAGCAAAACTTGGACCGGTCAGCAAGGCGGGCCGCGCGTCCGGGATGGTTTGAGTGATGACGGCAACGGGACCCATGCCGGTGGAAAGTTCGATCCCCTTGCAGCAGGCGACAAGCGTTTTTCCGACCAGATTATCCGCGTGTTGCGACAGGGCAGGGCGCAACTGCTGCATTGGAACCGCCAGCAGCAGCTTGTCCGCCTGAGCGGCCAGCGTGATATCGGCGGTGACGGAGATACCGGGCGGCAAAGCCACACCCGGCAAGCGCGGGTTTTCGCGCGTTGCAGCCATCTGCGCGGCCTGATCCGCATTGCGCGCCCACAGGGTAACAGGCCCGTTCCCTGCCAACGAGATCGCCAAAGCGGTGCCAAATGCACCCGACCCCAGAACCGAAACGCTCATGCCTTGGCCCCTTTCTTACCGCTACCCAGCATCGCCGGGCTGGTCTGATCCAGGGGCCAGCGGGGTCGCGCGGTCAGGTCCAGACCGTCCTGCGCGCCTGTGCGAAACCGCTCCATCCCCGCATAGGCGATCATGGCCGCGTTATCGGTGCACAAGGCCAACGGCGGGGCGGTGAAACGCGTGTTTGTTTCGGTGCAAACAGACTCTAACGCCTTTCGAATCGCCGTATTTGCCGCGACACCTCCGGCAACCGCAATCACCGGCTCGGCGGGTTCTTCCTGCAGATACAGGGCAATCGCACGCCGTGTTTTCTCGGCCAGCGTGTCGACCACGGCCTGCTGGAATCCGGCGCACAGGTCAGCGCGGTCCTGCCTTGTCAGCCCGCCTTTTTCCGCAACAATCTGATCGCGCATCCGCATCAGCGCGGTCTTGAGGCCGGAAAATGACAGATCGCAGCCGGGCCGATCCAGCAGAGGCCGGGGAAAGCGGAACCGCTTGGGATCGCCCGCGCGGGCCTCGGCCTCGACCGACGGGCCGCCGGGTTGCGGCAGCCCCAGCAGGCGCGCGGTCTTGTCGAAGGCCTCGCCGGGGGCATCGTCGATGGTGCCGCCCAGTCGGGTGAACTGCTCGGGGCCGTGGGCGATCAGGTACTGACAATGCCCGCCCGAGACCAGCAGCATGAGGTAGGGAAAGGCAATCCCGTCGGTCAGACGCGGGGTCAGGGCATGACCGGCAAGGTGGTTCACCCCGATCAGCGGCATCCCGGTCGCCGCACTTAGCCCCTTGGCGCACATCACGCCGGACATAACGCCGCCGATCAGACCCGGTCCGGCGGTTACGGCGATGGCGTCCAGATCAGTAAGCGCCAGACCAGCGCCCTCCAACGCCTGAACCACGCAGACATCCAGCTTCTCTGCATGCGCCCGCGCTGCGATCTCGGGCACCACACCGCCAAAGGCGCTGTGCAGCTCGGTCTGGCCATGTACCACCGACGACAGGATTTCGGCCCGCGCGCCGTCGCTCTGGCGCACGATTGCGGCGGCTGTGTCGTCACAGCTGCTTTCCAACCCCAACACGGTAAGTGTTTGCACCATCGACCTGATCCGTTGCATCATCGCTGCCAAGCGGGGTAGCACCCCGCGCAGACGCAAACAATACCAAGGCCGAGGCGCCGCCCGTTGTATTTGTTGATGACCCGTCCTCGCGCCGCCTCGGAGAGGTTTGTTGCGCAACTGCCAAACCGCACCCGGTCCCGGCTGACGGTGATAAATTCGCCCTTGCTGGATATCCGGCCTTTGGATGTTCAGGTCGAGACGGACGGGGTGCAGGGTCTGATCTTCACCTCGGCCAATGCGGTGAATGTTGCTGCGTCTCTGGACGTCTCGCGCAGCCTGCCAGCCTATTGCGTGGGCCCGGCGACGACCGGCACCGCCAAAGGGGCCGGGTGGCAGGCGCAGATGGTTGGTGGAACGGCCGAGGAACTGGTGGCCGCGCTTCTGCAACTCCGACCCCCAAGCCCGCTGTTGCACCTGCGCGGTGAGCATGGCCGTGGCGACGTCGCCGAACGGCTAACCGAAGCGGGCCTGACCACGAAGGAACTGCCGGTTTACCAGCAGCGCCTGTTGCCGCTAACGGACGAGGCGGTCGAAGCCGCAACCGGAAATGCGCCCGTTCTGGCCCCTATATTCTCCCCTCGCACGGCGCGACAATTTGCCGATATCTGGGTCGGTTCCGCGCCTTTGTGGCTGGCCGCAATCAGCCATGCAACCGCAGAACCCCTTAAATCCTTGGACTATGAGCGGCTGAGGATCGCCAAAGCACCAACCCCGAAGAAAATGGGTAAGGCCGTTAAAAAGCTTGTGAAACACGCGATGCGGGTTGAGGGAGAGACAGGCGCGGATTAACGTAGTCAGGTCTGTAGTTCTGGTGATTTTAGAATCGATAAGGGGAATGTGGCGGTGGCTGGTAAGAAGAAAACCGATCAGGAACCGAATGAAACCCCCAAGACCGATGCGGTTGCCGAGGATGTGAAAGATGCCTCGGGGCTCGAGTCCGAAGAGACCCCTCTTGACCCGGCAGAGCCTGTAGACGAGGCGATTTTCGAAGCCGAAGCCGAAGCCGAAGCCGAAGCCGAAGCCGAAGCCGAAGCCGAAGCCGAAGCCGAAGCCGAAGCCGAAGCCGAAGCCGAAGCCGAAACGCTGGCTGAGCAGCCTGACGAGCCTGCGGAACAGGAACCCGCGCCGGTCGAAGAGAAAATCATCGAACGCACCGTCGAAAAACGCGGCGGGTTCATTCCGGCCCTGATCGGCGGCATCGTTGCCGCAGCGATCGGGTTTTTTGCCGGGCGCGGCGAGTTGCTGCCGTCCAACGACGCAGGCCCCGACCCGGCAATTGCCGCGCTGGAAACCAAGCTGTCGGATCAGGCGGACCAGATCGCCAAGCTGACCCAGACACTTGCGGATGGCGGCGATACCTCGGGCCTTTCGGACCAGATCACGGCGCTTTCGGATAAGCTGACGCCGGTGGAAAGCGATCTGGCAGGAGTGAAATCCAGCGTTGAGGCCCTGACCGGGCAGGTGACGCCTCTGACGGACCGGATCGCGGCGCTGGAGAAAGCACCGATAGAGGCCAATGTCTCACCCGAAGTCACCGCCGCCTTCGAGGCGGAACTGGAGAAGCTGCGCGAATCCCTGACGGCGCAGCGGGCTGAGGTGGAAAAGATGGTCTCGGACGCGCAGGCGCTTGAGGCGAAGGCCTCGGCCGAAGCCAAAGCCGCCACCAACGCGGCCACCTTGTCGCGGCTGCAGGGTCAGTTGGATGCGGGCCAGCCCTATGCCGATCTGGTGGCCGAGTTGAAAGCGGGCGGCGTGGACGTGCCGGATGCGCTGTCGGGGCCTTCGGAAAAAGGCGTCGAAACCCTACCCTCACTGCGGGCGTCCTTTGAACCGGCGGCGCGCAGTGCGCTGGCCGATGCGCGGGATGCCGACAAGGGGACCGGGCTGGTGGCCTTCCTGCAGCGCCAGACCGGCGCGCGTTCGGTGACACCGCAGGATGGGGACAACCCCGATGCGGTTCTGTCACGGGCGCAGGCGGCGCTGTCCGAGGGCGATCTGTCCAAGGCGCTAAGCGACGTGCAATCCCTGCCCGAGGCGGCCCAGACGGCACTGGCCGACTGGGTGCAGGCAGCCCAGACCCGGATCGCTGCCGTTGATGCCGCAACGACGCTTGCGTCAAGCCTGAACTCGAACTGAAGGACCTGCCATGCTGTGGTCATTGTTTAAGATCCTTGTTTTTGTAGCGATTATTGGCCTGCTGGCCCTGGGCGCACAGTTCCTGATGCAGACCAGCGGTGGCGTGCAGATCACCGTGGCGGGCACCGAATACACGCTTGGCCCGTTGCAGTCCGTGATCGCGCTGGGCGTGCTGGTGTTTGCGGTCTGGCTGTTCTTCAAGCTGCTCAGCCTGCTGGTTGCGACGCTGAAATTCCTCAACGGCGACGAAACCGCCCTGTCGCGTTATTTCGACCGCAGCCGCGAGAAGCGCGGCTATCAGGCGCTGGCGGACGGGATTATGGCGCTGGCCTCGGGCGAGGGGCGCGTGGCCATGTCCAAGGCGCATAAGGCCGAGAAACTGCTGAACAAACCGGAGCTGACCAATCTGCTGGTGGCGCAGGCGGCGGAACTGACCGGCGATACCCGAAAGGCGTCCGAGACCTACAAGAAACTGGTGACGAACAACGCCACTCGCTTTGTCGGCGTGCGCGGTATCATGAAACAGAAGCTGGCCGAAGGCGATGACGAAACCGCGCGCAAGTTGGCGGAAAAGGCCCTGGCGCTGAAGCCACGACACGAAGAAACGCAGGACGTTCTGTTGGGCCTCCAGACCAAGGCACAGGACTGGGCCGGGGCGCGGTCAACGCTGACCTCGAAGCTGAAAGCTGGGCATCTGCCGCGCGACGTGTTCAAACGCCGCGACGCGGTTCTGGCGCTGTCCGAAGCACGTGGCATTCTTGACGAAGACGCCACGGTCGAGCAGCAGGAACATGCGATCGAGGCCAACCGCCTGTCCCCCGATCTGGTCCCCGCTGCGGCAATGGCAGCACGGGCGTATATCAAAAAGGGCAAGCCCCGCGCCGCGACCAAGATCCTGAAAAAAGCGTGGGAGGTTCAGCCCCATCCCGATCTGGCCCATGCCTTTGCCGAGATTGCGCCGGATGAAACCCCGGTTGCCCGGATCAAACGCTTCACCGCGCTGACCCGCATTCACCCCAAGAACATGGAAACCCGTCTGATCCTGGCCGAACTGAATATCGTCGCCGAGGATTTTCCCGAAGCGCGCCGCGCCTTGGGCGATGTGGTGGAAGAACAGGGTGATGCCCGGGCTTACACGCTGATGGCGGCAATTGAGCGGGGCGAAGGGTCTTCGGACGCGGTGGTGCAGGGTTGGCTGGCCAAGGCGCTGAACGCGCCGCGCGGTCCGCAATGGGTCTGTGACAATTGCCACGACATTCAGGCCGAATGGGCCCCAGTCTGCCCCAATTGCGGCAGCTTCGATACGCTTAGCTGGCAAACCCCACAGACGCCGGAAATCGCCACTGCCACCGGGGTGCACATGCTGCCCCTGATCGTTGGCGCGCTCGAAGATCAGTCCGAAGGCGAGGATACGGCAGAAGCCGAAGACGACCCGGACGTGATCGAGTTGGACGCGCAACCGGTTGAGGAGCAGGCCGAGAAACGGGTCTGATCCCCGGACACCAACAGGCGATTGTCGCCCTCCAATCCGTTTGCTAGGGTCTCCCTCGCGTCGGGGAGGGCGTGCAGACCTTCATGCTGGATTACTCACATAACGCCTGGCTTGTGGCGGCGTCGCTGGCCGTGGCGCTGATGGCGGGGTTTACGGGCCTTTACCTGACTCATGGCGCGTCTCGGCTGGACGACCAGCGCCGCAAGCTTGTGGTCGCGCTGGCCGCAGTCATTCTGGGCGGCGGCATCTGGTCGATGCATTTCGTGGCGATGCTTGGCCTGCAATTGCCGATCCTGTTTTATTACGACGCGCTGATCACCCTGATCTCGGCCTTGGTGGCGATCCTGATGGTGGGCCTCGCGCTGCTGCTGCTGCATTTCCGCCCCCGCACAATGCAGACCATTGTCGGCGCGGGTGTGATCGTGGGCCTTGGCATCGTTGTGATGCATTATGTAGGCATGGCCGGGATGGAGCTGTGCCGCCCGGTCTATACCGTATGGGACGTGGGACTCTCGACGCTGGCGTCGGTCGTATTGTCGGTGTTGGCGATCTGGGTCGCCTATGACAACCGCACCCAGCGCAACATCCTGCTGGGCACCGCGTGTTTTGGCCTCGCCGTGTTCACCATGCATTTCGTGGCCACCGGGCTGACCGATTTTGTCGCCACCGACACTGCGGGCGGAGCCGGGCCCGCGCTGAACAACCGGGTGCTGGCGATGGGCGTCACCGTCTCGGTCTTTCTGATCTGCGGCGCGTTCCTGCTGACCGGGATCACTTTTATCGAGCCGGAGGGCAAAGCGCAGCCCGATACACCGGAACCCGCTCCCCCAGTGCAGTTGCGCGCCGGTGTCCCGTTCGAACGCGAAGGTCAGACCTTCTTTGCCGAACCCGCCCGCATCGCCGCCATCCGGGCCGAGGGGCACTACACCGTCCTCTACATGGGCCCCGAGAAACTCTTTTGCCCGTGGTCGATCACCGAGGCCGAAACCCGTCTGCAACCTGACGGGTTCCTGCGCGCCCATCGCAGCTATCTGGTCAATCCCCGCCACGTCTCAAGCTTCGAACGTCACAAGGACAATGGCACCTGCTATTTCGACGGGACCGACGCCCTGCCCAAAGTGCCGGTCAGCCGGTCGCGCCTGACTGATATTCGCGACGCGCTGGGCCTCTGATCGCATTTCGTGCAGCCCATTCGCATTTCGTGAAACAAGCTGCGCGCCCTGTTTCCCTTAACTGGAATGGCTGATCCCCGCATCCTCTGCTGACTGCAGGTCCCCCAAGGCACACCGCCCGGACCAAGGGAGGAAACATATGATACCAGCCGGTTTTGAGTATCACCGGCCAGGCGATATCGCCTCGGCCATCGGCATTCTGCAGGAACACGGAGACGAGGCGCGCGTGATCGCGGGCGGGCATAGCCTGATCCCGATGATGAAGCTGCGCATGGCCGAGATGGGTCATCTGGTCGATCTGCAGGCCATCGAGGAATTGAAAGGCATCGAGGTGGGGTCCGATACCGTGACCCTTGGCGCGATGGTCACCCAGCACGAGTTGATCACACATGAAGGTCTGGCTGCCGCCATTCCGCTGATCCGCGAGGCGGCGTTGCAGATCGCGGACCCGCAGGTGCGTTACGTCGGGACCGTTGGCGGCAATGTTGCCAATGGCGATCCGGGCAACGACATGCCGGGGCTGATGCAATGCCTGAATGCGACGTTCGATCTGTCCGGCCCGGATGGGTCCCGCAGCGTCGCCGCGCGAGACTTTTACGAGGCTGCGTATTTCACCGCCCGCGAGGACGAGGAAATCCTGACCCGGATTTCGATCCCGGTGCCGGGTGCCGGTATCGGCCAGGCCTACGAAAAGCAAAAGCGCAAGATCGGCGACTATGCCACCGCCGCTGCTGCGGTGATGGTGGGCAATGGCACCGCCTCGGTCGCGATGACAAATCTGGCCGATACGCCTGTGTGGTCCGAAGGGGCAAGTGCCGCGCTGGCCGATGGCGATGTGGACGGCTGCGTTGCTGCGATGCTGGACGCCATCGAGCCCGTCGCCGACAACCGTGGCCCTGTCGAATTCAAGAAACACGTGGCCGCCGTGATGCTGCGCCGTGCCATCGACCGTGCGCTAAGCCGCGCGGGTTGAGGGGAGGATAAAATGTCGAAAATGCACGTCAAACTCACCGTGAACGGCAAACAGGTCGAAGGTCTGGCCGAGCCGCGCACGCTGCTGATCCACTTCCTGCGGGAAGACCTGAAAATCACCGGCCCTCATATCGGGTGCGAGACCAGCCATTGCGGCGCTTGCACCGTGGATATCGATGGTAAATCCGTCAAATCCTGCACCACCTTTGTGGCGCAGGTGAACGGGGCCGATGTCACCACGGTCGAAGGGCTGACCAATGACGATGGCAGCCTTGGTGTGTTGCAGGAAATGTTCCGCGAACATCACGGGCTGCAATGCGGCTTTTGCACACCGGGCATGATCACCCGCGCGCACCGCCTGCTGCAGGAAAACCCGAACCCGACCGAGGAAGAAATTCGTTTCGGTATGGCCGGGAACCTGTGCCGCTGCACTGGATACCAGAACATCGTCAAGGCGATTTCGGCCTCGGCTGAGATGTTGAATGCGCAGAAGGAGGCCGCGGAATGAATGATCAAACCATGACCCCCGAACAGCGCGCGGCCAACCTCAAAGGTATGGGCAGCTCGCGCAAACGCGTCGAGGATGTGCGCTTTACCCAAGGCAAGGGCAATTATGTCGATGACATCAAGCTGGACGGCATGCTGTTCGGCGACTTCGTGCGTTCGCCCTACGCACATGCGCGCGTTGTCAGCGTGAACAAAGAGGCCGCCTTGGCGATGCCCGGTGTGATCGCTGTTCTGACAGCCGAAGATCTGTCTCCGCTGGGCCTGCACTGGATGCCGACGCTGGCCGGTGACAAGCAGATGGTGCTGGCCGATGGCAAGGTGCTGTTCCAAGGACAGGAAGTTGCCTTTGTCGTGGCCGAGGATCGGTATATCGCGGCGGATGCTGCGGAACTGGTCGAGGTTGAGTACGAAGAACTGCCCGTTCTGACTGATCCCTTCGAGGCGCTGAAATCCGATGTGGTTCTGCGTGAAGACCTTGAGGGTCAGACCGAAGGCGCGCACGGGCCCCGCAAGCACCACAATCATATCTTCACTTGGGAACAAGGCGACAAGGACGCGACCGAGGCGGTACTGGCCGAGGCTGACGTGGTCGCCGAAGAGATGGTCTATTACCACCGCACCCACCCTTGCCCGCTGGAGACCTGCGGGTCGGTGGCCAGCATGGACAAGGTGACTGGCAAGCTGACGCTTTACGGTACGTTCCAAGCCCCGCACGCGATCCGGACTGTTGTGTCGCTGATCTCGGGCATCGCTGAGCACAATATCCGCGTGATCAGTCCCGATATCGGTGGCGGGTTCGGCAACAAGGTGGGGGCCTATGCGGGTTATGTCTGCTCGGTCGTGGCCTCGATCGTGACCGGCCAGCCGGTGAAATGGGTCGAGGACCGGATGGAGAATCTGATGTCCACCGCCTTTGCCCGTGACTACTGGATGCAGGGCAAGATCGCGGCCACCAAGGACGGCAAGATCACCGGTTTGTGGTGTCACACCACGGCGGATCACGGTGGCTTTGACGCTTGTGCCGATCCAACCAAGTTCCCAGCGGGGTTCATGAACATCTGCACCGGGTCTTATGACATCCCGACGGCCTATCTGGCCGTGGATGGGGTCTATACCAACAAAGCTCCGGGCGGGGTGGCCTATCGCTGTTCCTTCCGCGTGACTGAGGCGGCGTATTTCATCGAACGCATGATCGAGGTTCTGGCCATCAAGCTGAACATGGACGCGGCTGAGCTGCGCCGGATCAACTTCATCAAGGCCGATCAGTTCCCGTATCAATCGGCGCTGGGCTGGGAGTATGACTCGGGCGACTATCACACCGCTTGGGACAAGGCGCTGAAGGCGGTCGACTATGACGGTTTGCGGGCCGAACAGGCGCAGCGGGTTGAGGATTTCAAAGCCGGTAAGACTCGCAAGCTGCTTGGGATTGGCCTGACGCATTTCACTGAAATCGTTGGGGCTGGGCCGGTGAAGAACTGCGATATCCTCGGGCTTGGTATGTTTGACAGCTGCGAAATCCGCATTCACCCGACGGGGTCCGCCATTGCGCGGTTGGGGACGATCTCTCAGGGGCAGGGTCACGCCACGACCTTTGCCCAGATCATCGCCAGCGAGATCGGCCTGCCTGCCGATGACATCACGCTGGAGGAGGGCGACACCGACACCGCGCCCTATGGTCTGGGAACCTACGGGTCTCGGTCAACGCCCGTGGCGGGTGCGGCAACGGCGATGGCTGCGCGTAAAATCCGGGCCAAGGCGCAGATGATCGCGGCTTATCTGCTTGAGGTCCACGACGACGATGTCGAATGGGACGTGGATCGGTTCGCGGTCAAAGGTGCGCCTGAGCGGTTCAAGACGATGAAGGAAATCGCCTTCGCCGCCTATAATCAGGCGATCCCTGGCTTGGAGCCAGGTCTTGAGGCGGTCAGCTATTACGACCCGCCGAACATGACCTATCCGTTCGGGGCCTATATCTGCGTCATGGAGATCGATGTGGATACCGGCGAATGGGACGTTCGCAAGTTCTATGCGCTGGACGATTGTGGCACGCGGATCAACCCGATGATCATCGACGGGCAGGTTCATGGCGGCGTGACCGAAGCCTTGGCCATCGCGATGGGGCAAGAGATTGCCTATGACGAGATGGGCAATGTGAAGACCGGTACGCTGATGGATTTCTTCCTGCCCACCGCGTGGGAGACGCCGAACTATATCACCGACTATACGGTGACCCCGTCCCCGCACCATCCGATTGGTGCGAAGGGTGTGGGTGAGAGCCCGAATGTGGGGGGCGTGCCTTGTTTCTCGAACGCGGTGCATGATGCGTTCCGGCCGTTTGGGTTGGTGCAGAGTCACATGCCGCATGACCATTGGCGGATCTGGAAGATCGCCAATGGGTTGGGGATGCATGGGTGATTGGGATCGGACCGGCTGATGCCGGTCCGACCGAGGCAAGGGGGCTCTGCCCCCTTGGACCCACGGGATGTTTTCAGCCAGATGAAGAATGGATCCTGGTTTTGACTTTGAGTGATGTGCAGAACGGGTTGGCCGCGCAGGGCTATGTTGCCGATGATCGGTTGGCGATGGCGTTGCATTTGGCGCAGGCTTTGGGGCGGCCTTTGCTGCTGGAGGGGCCTGCCGGGGTTGGCAAGACCGAGGTGGCCAAGGCGATGGCGGCTTGGCTTGAGGCTCGGTTGATCCGGTTGCAATGTTACGAAGGGTTGGATGCCAGCCACGCGATTTATGAGTGGAACTATCAGCGGCAGTTGTTGGCGATCCGAGCGAGCGAAGCGCAGGGTGGGGTTGGAGAGGCGCAGTTGTTTTCTGACGCCTATCTGCTGAAACGGCCCTTGTTAGAGGCTATTTCGCAGGATGTGCCTCCGGTTTTGCTGATTGATGAGATTGACCGGGCGGATGAGGAGTTCGACGCGTATCTGCTGGAAATCCTGTCCGACTTTCAGGTCACCATTCCCGAGCTTGGAACTGTTGAAGCCAAGGCGCGGCCGATTGTGATTCTGACGGCCAATGGGACGCGGGACTTGTCGGATGCGTTGCGTCGGCGGTGTCTTTACAGTTTTCTGGACTACCCGTCGAAAGAGACCGAGATGGCGATCCTGCGGGCGCGGATGCCCGAGGTTGAGGCGCTGTTGGCGCGTCAGATCATTGGCGTTGTTCAGGCACTGCGCAAGGAAGACCTTGAGAAGATGCCGGGGATTGCCGAAATGCTGGATTGGGCCGCCGCCTTGTCCGGGCTGGGGGTCAACGATCTGGCGCAGTCTCGGGATGAGGTGCAGGCCACGCTGGTCTGTCTGTTAAAGACCGCCGCCGACTATGACGCCGCGCCGCCAGAAGTCATGGACCGCCTGATCGGGAAGGTCGCGTGATGCAGGCGACGCGCTTTCCATCCCGGGCTACGGGCCTTGCCGACCGGATGTCAGGGTTCATCGCGCACCTGCGCCTGAATGGTCTGCGCGTCGGGCCGAGGGAAACCGGGGATGCGCTTGCGGCCCTGACCGCTGTGGACGCGACCGATGCGGATCAGGCGCGGCGGGCATTGTGCTCGCTGCTGGCGGGGGATGCCGAGGACTGGCGGCGGTTTGATGAGCTGTTCGACGCGTATTGGTTCAACGCGGGCAAGCAGCGCGCGGGCACGGCCCAGACACCTCATGTGCGCGTGCAAGCCGCCAAACCGATGATCTGGCAGGGTTCGGATCAGGAACAGACAAACACGCAAGCGGATGCAGATCAGGCAGCCACCACTCCTGATCCGGGCGATGGGGAAGCCGAAGGGATGGACGGGAAGCTGATTGCGACCCGCACGGCCAACCTGTCGCGCCGGGACCTGCGGGAAGTGATGGATGAACAAACCCTAAAACAGGCGGAAATGGCGGCTGAACGCTTGGCCCACGCCATTCGAGACCGCCGGTCGCGGAGGCGGAAAAAGGCGCTGCGCGGTCCTGCGCTGGACATGCGTCGTATTCAACGGGCCAGTCTGGCGCGCGGGGGCGAGCCGATAGACCTCTATCGCCGCGCCCGTCCGCCGCGTCCGATGCGCATCGTGGCCCTGTGCGACGTAAGCGGTTCGATGACCGTGTATTCGCGGGTGTTTCTGGCCTTTCTCAAAGGCTTGATCGGCAGTGGAACCGAAG
The DNA here is from genome assembly GCF_056533855.1 of Ruegeria sp. F11. NCBI lineage: Bacteria > Pseudomonadati > Pseudomonadota > Alphaproteobacteria > Rhodobacterales > Roseobacteraceae > Ruegeria > Ruegeria sp. F11. The sequence goes on from NZ_JBQFOW010000011.1 coordinate 153,893, forward strand.
CCGATGCCTACCTGTTTCACACCCGTCTGATGCGGGTCACGGACGCCCTACGCGATCACGATTCGATCCGTGCTGCGGGACGGCTGTCTCTGATGGCCGAGGGGTTTGGCGGCGGCACCGATATCTCTGGCAGTCTTGAGAGCTTTCTGAACGGCTATGGCGCGCGCGCCCTGAATGGCCGCACCATCGTGCTGATCCTGTCGGACGGGTATTGCAGTTCTGATCCGGACGCGCTGGGCGATGTTCTGGCCCGCATCCGGCGCAAGGCGCGGCGCATTGTTTGGCTGAATCCGCTGAAAGGCTGGCAGAACTACCAGCCTATTGCGGCGGCGATGCAGGCGGCGGAACCATACTTAGACGCACATCTGCCCGCCAATACGCTGGATGCACTGGCGGCGCTTGAGCCGCAATTTCGCAAACTGTGAAAGGAGGCCGAGATGGCCAGTTTCGACATTTTCGACACCATAGATCAGTTGCGAAAGACCGGAGACGCCTTTTGTGTCGCGACGGTGCTGCGCACGGCGGATGCGACCTCGGCCAAGGCGGGTGGCAAGGCGGCGGTTACGCGAGACGGTCGAATCCTCGGCCATCTGGGCGGGGCTTGCGTGCAGCGGGCGGTCCGGGCCTCGGCACAAGAGGCTCTGGCCACCGGCGCACCGCAACTGATCCGGGTTAAACCTTCGGAAAAGGTGGTGAATATGACGGACCCTGACGGCGTTCAGACTTTCAAAAGCGGATGCCCTTCGGGCGGAACCGTCGATCTTTTGGTCGAGCCCTACCAGCAGGCGCCGCGTCTGGTGATTTTCGGAGAGTCTCCGATCGCCACCGCTCTTGCCGATCATGCGGCGCTGGCCGGGTTTCGCGTCTGCGTAACAGACGAAGACAATGCGACACATACTCAGGTCGCGCCGGACCAGATCGCCGATCTGGGGATCGAGGCACGGGATTTCGTTGTGGTCGCCTCGCAAGGGCAGGGCGATGGCGCGGCCCTGAAAGCGGCGCTGCAGACCGATGCGGCGCGGGTATCAATGGTTGCCAGCCGCCGTAAGGCCGATACACTGACGGCAAAACTGATCGCGGCAGGCATGGACCCGCTTCGGGTGGCGCGGCTCAAATCCCCCGCCGGGCTCGACATCCACGCCATTGATCCGCACGAGATCGCGGTGTCCATTCTGGCCGAGATCGTGATGTGGCGAAACAGTGATAAGTCCACGGAGGTGTCCCATGATGAAAAGCTTGCGTAAGCGGTTGGCGGCCTTCTGGTCCCAACGCCCCGAACAAACCCTCGAAGACGCGACCGAAACCGCGCTTCGTGTCTTCCCAAGATGTTGCTGAACAAAGGAAAATCCGAATGGAACTGAGTGACGAAATCCGCATCGCCGCGCCGCGTGACGTGGTCTATCAGGCCCTGAACAACCCCGATGTGCTGCGCGAGTGTATTCCGGGATGTGAAGAACTGACCCAGAATTCACCCGACGAATTGGAGGCCAAGGTTGTCTTGAAAATCGGACCGGTCAAAGCAAAATTCGCCGGTCAGGTGACGCTGGATAATTCGAACGCGCCCGACGGGTTTTCATTGATGGGCGAAGGCAAGGGCGGCGCTGCCGGTTTTGCCAAGGGCGGTGCCGAGGTGACGCTGACCGAAGACGGGGCCGAAACCGTTCTCACTTACACCGCCAAGGTCGATGTCGGCGGCAAAATCGCCCAGCTGGGCAGCCGCCTGATTGCGGGCACCGCCAAGAAACTCTCAGGCAAGTTCTTCACCCGGTTTGGTGAGGTCGTGGCAGAGCAGTCTGTGTCCTGACCGCCAACAGGTGCTGGTCGCAGAGACCACATCTGCGGCCGCTGTGAATGTTTGTTTGCCGTGTTGGGATTTGGTGCCCAGGAGAGGACTCGAACCTCCACGTCCATACGGACACTAGCACCTGAAGCTAGCGCGTCTACCAATTCCGCCACCTGGGCAGGTGTCGTGGAGGGGCGTTTAAGCCGACTGACGGGGGGCGTCAACCGGATTCGGGAAGAATCTTTAAAGTTTTTTGAACCCCGCTGGGCAGCGCTCTGATCCGACACCGGGACCTCGGCGTTGCGCGGCGAATTAGCGCCTTGTTTGCCGACGGTCCCGGCGCTAATCCTAGGGCGCATTCAGTTCGCAGGAGCCTTCTCATGTCCAAGCTGGTCACGATCTACGGTGGATCGGGTTTTGTCGGTCGCTATATCGCGCGGCGCATGGCGAATGAGGGGTGGCGCGTGCGGGTGGCCGTTCGTCGCCCTAACGAGGCGATGTTTGTCAAACCCTATGGTGCTGTGGGCCAGGTCGAGCCGGTTCTGTGCAATATCCGCGACGATGCCTCGGTTTCTCTGGCGATGCAGGGAGCGGATGCGGTTGTTAACTGCGTTGGCGTCCTCAATGAACTGGGCAACAACGCGTTTGACACGGTACAGGCCGAAGGTGCCGAGCGGATCGCGCGGCTGGCGGCTGAAAATGGCGTGGCGCGCATGGTCCATGTGTCTGCCATCGGGGCGGATGCGGACTCGGACAGCGTGTATTCGCGAACCAAGGCGCTGGGGGAGGCCGGTGTGCTGACCCATATGCCGGGTGCCGTGATCCTGCGCCCCTCGGTCATTTTTGGGACCGAAGATCAGTTCTTCAACCGCTTTGCCGGGATGACCCGGATGGGGCCGTTCCTACCTCTGGTCGGGGCTGGGACACAGTTCCAGCCGGTTTATGTGGATGATGTGGCTCAGGCGGCCGAACTGGCCGTTCTGGGGCAGGCGAGCCCCGGTGTGTATGAGATGGGTGGGCCCGAGGTGAAATCCTTCCGCGCACTGATGCAGCAAATGCTGGATGTGATCCACCGCCGCCGGGTCATTATCGGTATGCCGTTCGGGGTGGCCCGGATCATGGCGGGTGTTCTGGACATGGTGAAGTTCGTCAGCTTCCAGCTGTTCCCAAATCACATCCTGACCCGCGACCAGCTGAAGAACCTGCGTCGGGATAATGTGGTGTCTGAGGGTGCGAAAGGCTTTGCCGATCTGGGAATCGAGCCCACGACGCTTGAATCGGTGCTGCCCGAGTATCTGTGGAAGTTCCGCCCCTCGGGTCAGTATGACGACATCCAGAACTCGGCCCGGAACCTGCGGACCTGATCAGCTATAGGCGATCACCAGCAGGATGATGCCCAGAACGACGCGGTAGATCACATAGGGCGTGAAGCTGACGCTGCGCAACAGCCGCATCATCAGGCTGAGCGCCAGAAGGGCCGACAGAAACGCAAAACAGGCGGCAATCGCCCCGTCTTTGGCCAGTTGCGCATCGGCCTGGGCAATCACATCCAGCGTCAGTAATGCACCCGAGGCCAGGATCGTCGGGATCGACATCAGCATGGCAATCCGCGCGCCATCCTCGCGCGCGTATCCCAACTGCCGCGCGCCGGTGATCGTGATACCTGAGCGCGAGGTGCCGGGGATCAGCGCCAGAACCTGCCACAGGCCCATGATGGCGGCATCGCGCAGGCCCCAGTCTTTCGCCTCTTTGGTCTGGGGGCCCTTCTGGTCCATCCAATACAGCAGCAGGCCAAAGCCCAGCATCGTCCAGCCGATCACCGCGATCGATCGCATGGCCACGGCCAGCCCGGTGACATGCAGTAAAAGCCCAACGATCACGGCGGGAATGGTGGCGACGATTAGCCCCAGCGCCAGTCGCGCCTGCGGCGTATCGGTGCGCCCGGTCAGCGCGCGTGGCGTTCCGGCGATGGCCTGTTTGACGTCCGACCAGAAGTACAGGACCACCGCGCCCAAAGTGCCCACATGCACCGCCACGTCGATCGCCTGCCCCTGATCCTGCATCCCGGTCAGGGTGGGCAGCAGGATCAGATGACCTGACGAGGAGATTGGCAAAAATTCGGTAATTCCCTGTATGATTGCCACGAGAATCAAGTGAAAGAGACTCATCTGCCCTGCCGTGCTGCCGCCCCGTTTTCTTTGTGTTCAATGGGTATAAGCGCGGCCGGGAAAAGGAAAGCGTGTAGATAGGTCCGGATCGGAACTAAAAACACGGCGGTTTTCCGGATATTTGATCGACATGGCGGAATTTTTCCCATTTAGGTCAACATAGTTTACTTTTCATCCAAAGTCTCATCCCGTAAAGAGGTCCGACCAAGCCAATTCATGGAGTCTGACCCGTGGCCAAGCAACCGATGCTGAAATTTGTGCAGATCGACCGTGTCATGCCGGAAAAGCGTGCTGCGGATGACCGCAAGGAAGACTTTGACGAAATCTATGCCGAATTCGCGGCCGAAAAAGCCGCCGAGCAGGCCAGCCGGTGCAGCCAGTGTGGTGTGCCCTATTGTCAGTCGCACTGCCCGCTGCACAATAATATCCCCGATTGGTTGAACCTGACCGCGACGGGCCGGTTGGAAGAGGCCTATCAGACCAGTCAGGCCACCAACACCTTCCCGGAAATCTGCGGCCGTATCTGCCCGCAGGACCGCCTGTGCGAAGGTAATTGCGTGATCGAGCAATCCGGCCACGGCACGGTCACCATTGGTACGATCGAGAAATACATCACCGACACCGCATGGGACAAAGGCTGGGTCAAGCCGGTGGTTCCAACCGCCGAACGCAGCGAGAGCGTGGGTATCATCGGCGGCGGTCCCGGTGGTCTGGCTGCCGCAGACATGCTGCGCCGCGCTGGCATTCAGGTGACGGTTTATGACCGCTATGACCGCGCCGGAGGTCTGCTGATGTACGGCATCCCCGGTTTCAAGCTGGAAAAGGACATCGTGCAGCGTCGTAATGACCTGCTGGCCGATGGCGGCGTGACGTTCGAGCTGAATTGCGACGTCGACGCCACGAAGTTCGAAGACATTCGTGCCAAGCATGACGCGGTGATCATCGCGACCGGCGTCTACAAGTCGCGCGACCTGTCCATGCCCGGCAGCGGGCTGGGCGGGATCGAAAAGGCCATTGATTTCCTGACCGCCTCGAACCGCAAGAGCTTTGGCGACGCGGTCGAAGATTTCGACAATGGCCGTTTGAATGCCGCAGGTAAGAAGGTCGTGGTGATCGGCGGTGGCGACACCGCGATGGATTGCGTGCGGACATCGGTCCGTCAGGGCGCGACTTCGGTCAAATGTCTGTACCGCCGCGACCGGGCCAACATGCCGGGCTCGCAGCGCGAAACCCAGAACGCCGAAGAAGAAGGCGTGATCTTCGAATGGCTCAGCGCGCCCAAGGGCTTTACCGGCGACGACAAGGTGCAGGGCGTGATGGTGCAAAAGATGCGTCTGGGTCAGCCCGACGCTTCGGGCCGTCAGGCGCCTGAGGTGATCGAAGGTGCCGATTACGTCGAGGACGCCGATCTGGTGATCAAGGCTTTGGGTTTTGAGCCCGAAGACCTGCCCACCCTGTTCGGTCAGCCCGACCTGCCCGTGACACGCTGGGGCACCGTCAAAGCCGCGTTCCAAACTGGTGAGACCGAGATGGAAGGCGTCTATGCCATCGGTGACATCGTGCGCGGGGCCTCTCTGGTCGTGTGGGCGATCCGCGACGGCCGTGACTGTGCGGATGCGATTATTGACCGGTTCAATGCCAAGGCGACCATAGCCGCCGAATAACCCCAGCGATCAGGAGGCGCAGATGCCCGAATTGCAAGGCCAATGCATGTGCGGCGCGGTCACCGTGACTGCGACCCCAGCGCAAGACGAACTGGGCGCGTGCCACTGCGATCAGTGCCGCCGCTGGACCAGCTCCATGTTTATCGCGTTTCAGGCCGAACCCGGATATGCCGCGCTGGGTCCGGTGAAAACCTTCACCTCGTCCGACTGGGCCGAGCGCGCCTTTTGCGCCGAGTGCGGATCGACGCTGTGGTACCGGCTCACGCTGCCCGGCGAGATGCACGGGCAGACACATATCGCGGCGGGCCTGTTTGATGACACAGGCCATGCGCTGGAACTAGAACTCTTTATCGACAAAAAGCCCAACGGGTACGCGTTCGCGGGCAAGCATCGGCAGATGACGACAGCCGAATTCGAAGCCATGTTCGCTGAGCCGCAAGAAGGAGACAGCCAATGACCAAATATGATGCCGATTGGGTGCGGGCCGAAGAAGCCAAACGCCAGTGGATGGCCGAAAACGGTCTCTATTCCGAGCAGGAAGAGCATTCCTCGTGCGGTGTGGGTCTTGTGGTTTCGCTGGACGGCAAGAAAAGCCGCAAGGTTGTGGACGCAGGTATCGACGCGCTCAAGGCGATCTGGCACCGCGGAGCGGTAGACGCAGATGGCAAGACCGGCGACGGGGCGGGCATCCATGTGCAGATCCCGGCCCGCTTCTTCTATGACCAGATTCGTCGCACCGGCCATGAGCCGAACATGGATGAGCTGGTCGCGGTTGGTCAGGTTTTCTTGCCCCGCACCGATTTCGGCGCGCAGGAACAATGCCGGACCATCGTGGAAACCGAAGTTCTGCGCATGGGCTACTACATCTACGGCTGGCGGCATGTGCCGGTCGATGTGACCTGTCTGGGCGACAAGGCCAATGCGACCCGGCCCGAGATCGAGCAGATTTTGATCTCGAACTCCAAAGGCGTGGACGAAGAGACGTTCGAGCGGGAGCTTTATGTCATTCGCCGCCGGATCGAAAAGGCCGCTTTGGCGGGCGGAATCTCCGGCCTCTATCTGGCTTCGCTGTCCTGCCGGTCGATCATCTACAAGGGCATGATGCTGGCCGAGCAGGTGGCCGTATTCTACCCCGACCTGATGGATGAGCGTTTTGAGTCGGCCTTTGCGATCTACCACCAGCGCTATTCCACCAACACCTTCCCGCAATGGTGGCTGGCCCAGCCCTTCCGTATGCTGGCGCATAATGGTGAGATCAACACGCTGAAGGGCAATATCAACTGGATGAAAAGCCATGAGATCCGCATGGCGTCGGCCAGCTTCGGTGACTATGCCGAAGACATCAAGCCGATCATCGCTGGTGGGTCGTCGGATTCGGCTGCATTAGACTCGGTTTTCGAGGTTCTGGTGCGCGCGGGCCGGTCCGCGCCCATGGCGAAAACCATGCTGGTGCCGGAAAGCTGGTCAAAGCAGGCGGTCGAGCTGCCGCAGGCGTGGCGCGACATGTATTCCTACTGCAACTCGGTGATGGAGCCATGGGACGGCCCCGCCGCCTTGGCGATGACTGATGGTCGCTGGGTTTGCGCCGGTCTTGACCGCAACGGCCTGCGCCCGATGCGTTATGTGGTCACCGGCGACGGTCTGGTGATCGCCGGATCCGAGGCCGGAATGGTCCCGATTGACGAGGCCAGTGTGACCGAAAAAGGTGCCCTTGGGCCGGGTCAGATGCTGGCCGTGGATATGAAGAAGGGCAAGCTGTTCCGCGACAAGCAGATCAAGGACAAGCTGGCGCGGGCGCTGCCGTTTGGCGAATGGGTCGGTAAGATTCACGATCTGGACGAATCCCTTGCCGGAGTGGTTGAAGCACCAATCTACACAGGTGAAGAACTGCGCAAACGCCAGATTGCGGCCGGTTATTCGATTGAGGAGCTGGAGCAGATTCTGGCCCCGATGGCCGAGGATGGCAAGGAATCGCTGGCCTCGATGGGCGACGATACGCCCTCGGCGGTTCTGTCCAAGAAATACCGTCCACTCAGCCATTTCTTCCGGCAGAATTTCAGTCAGGTGACCAACCCGCCGATCGACTCCTTGCGCGAATACCGGGTGATGTCGCTGAAAACCCGGTTCGGCAACCTTAAAAACGTGCTGGACGAAGACAGCAGCCAGACCGAGATCGTAGTGCTGGAAAGCCCCTTTGTCGGCAACGCGCAATGGGACAAGCTGGTCGAAAACTTTGACGCGCCGCTGGTCGAGATCGACTGCAGTTTTGAGTCGGGACGTAGCGCGCTGAGCGCTGCTTTGGCCCGTATCAGAGCCGAAGCCGAAGAGGCCGTGCGTTCCGGCGCGGGGCATCTGGTGCTGTCCGATACGAACTCGGGCGCGGGTCGGGTTGCGATGCCGATGATCCTGGCGACCAGCGCGGTGCATTCGCACCTGACGCGTCAAGGTCTGCGGACCTTCTGTTCGCTGAACGTGCGCTCGGCGGAATGCGTCGATCCGCATTATTTCGCGGTCCTGATCGGCTGTGGCGCGACCGTGGTGAACGCCTATCTGGCCGAGGATTCGCTGGCGGATCGGATTGATCGCGGATTGCTGGATGGGACGCTGACCGAAAACGTCGCGCGCTATCGCGAGGCGATTGATCAGGGCTTGCTCAAGATCATGGCCAAGATGGGAATCTCGGTGATCTCGTCCTATCGCGGCGGTCTGAACTTTGAGGCCGTGGGCCTGAGCCGCGCCATGGTGGCCGAGTATTTCCCCGGCATGACCAGCCGGATTTCTGGGATCGGCGTCACCGGCATTCAGGCCAAGGCCGAGGAGATTCATGCTAAAGGCTGGGACAGCGGTCTGGACGTGCTGCCCATCGGCGGCTTCTACAAGGCGCGCAAATCGGGTGAGACCCACGCGTGGGAAGCGACCTCGATGCATATGATGCAAATGGCCTGTAATCGGGCCTCATATGAGCTGTGGAAGCAATACTCGGCCAAGATGCAGTCGAACCCGCCGATCCATCTGCGCGACCTGATGGATTTCAAACCGCTGGGCAAGCCGGTGCCGATTGAAGAAGTCGAATCGATCACCTCGATCCGCAAACGGTTCGTCACGCCGGGCATGTCGCTGGGCGCGCTGTCGCCCGAGGCGCATAAGACGCTGAACGTGGCGATGAACCGGATCGGTGCGAAATCCGACAGTGGCGAGGGTGGGGAAGACCCGGCGCATTTCGTGCCGGAGCCCAATGGCGACAATCCTTCAGCCAAGATCAAGCAGGTGGCCTCGGGCCGGTTTGGTGTCACCGCCGAATATCTGAATCAGTGTGAAGAGCTTGAGATCAAGGTCGCTCAGGGTGCAAAACCCGGTGAGGGTGGCCAGTTGCCCGGCATGAAAGTCACCGACCTGATCGCGCGTCTGCGGCATTCGACCAAAGGCGTGACGCTGATCTCGCCGCCGCCGCATCACGACATCTACTCGATCGAGGATCTGGCGCAGCTGATCTATGACCTCAAGCAAATCAACCCGCGCTGTAAGGTGACGGTGAAGCTGGTGGCGTCTTCGGGCGTAGGCACGATTGCTGCCGGGGTCGCCAAGGCGAAAGCGGATATTATCCTGATTTCGGGTCACAATGGCGGCACAGGCGCGTCGCCCGCGACCAGCATCAAATATGCCGGCCTGCCGTGGGAAATGGGCCTGACCGAGGCGCATCAGGTTCTGGCGATGAACAACCTGCGCGACCGCGTGACCTTGCGCACCGATGGCGGCCTGCGGACCGGTCGTGACATCGTCATGGCAGCGATGATGGGGGCCGAGGAATATGGCATCGGCACCGCCGCGCTGATCGCGATGGGCTGCATCATGGTACGTCAGTGCCAGTCGAACACCTGCCCGGTTGGTGTGTGTACGCAGGACGAATCCCTGCGCGCCAAGTTCACCGGCAACGCCGACAAGGTCGTCAACCTGATCACCTTCTACGCGCAGGAAGTGCGCGAGCTGCTGGCCAGCTTGGGTGCGCGCTCGATTGATGAGATCATCGGGCGGGCCGATCTACTGGCGCAGGTTAGCCGCGGCTCGGCGCATCTGGACGATCTGGATCTGAACCCGCTGCTGATCACTGTCGATGGCGCGCATGACATCGTCTATAACCGCGACAAGGATCGCAACCCGGTGCCCGATACGCTGGATGCCGAGATCGTGCGCGATGCGGCGCGGTTCCTGAAAGACGGCGAGAAGATGCAACTGTCTTACGCGGTGCAGAACACGCACCGGACGGTGGGAACGCGGGTTTCCAGCCATATCGTGCAGAATTTCGGGATGCGGAACACCTTCCAGGACGACCATCTGCATGTGAAACTGCAGGGCTCGGCCGGTCAGTCGCTGGGGGCCTTTGCGGCACCCGGTCTGAAACTGGAAGTGTCGGGTGACGCCAACGATTATGTCGGCAAGGGCCTGTCCGGCGGCATGATCGTCGTGCGCCCGCCGCAGGTCAGCCCGCTGAAGGCCGACGACAACACGATCATCGGCAACACCGTGCTGTACGGTGCCACCGACGGCCACCTGTTTGCGGCGGGCCGCGCGGGTGAGCGGTTTGCGGTGCGCAACTCGGGCGCGAAAGTGGTGATCGAGGGCTGTGGTTCGAACGGGTGTGAATACATGACCGGCGGTGTGGCGGTGATCCTCGGCGATATCGGGGCCAACTTTGGCGCAGGCATGACCGGCGGCATGGCCTATCTTTATGACCCGGACGGCAAGGCTGAGGCGCTGATGAACATGGAAACGCTCGTCACCTGTCTGGTGACGGTGGACCATTGGATGGATCAGATGAAAACTCTGATCGAACGCCACGCGCAGGAAACCCATAGCCGCAAGGCCGCCGACATTCTGCAGCATTGGGATGTTGAAAAATCCAACTTCCTGCAGGTCTGCCCGAAAGAGATGCTGAACAAACTGAGCCATCCTCTGACAGCCGAAGCTGCGGCCGTTCCTGCCGAATAGGCTCTGATACGGGCAAAATCCAAGCCTTGCGTGTTTGAAATGACACGCAAGGTTTACTTTTGGGCGCGTAACAGCTGCCCAATTCTTGCCCGGCGTAGCCGAAAACACCTAGCTTTGGTCATAGTTTGTTCAGGAATTGCAGGCAGCCTGCAATCCGGCGGATGTGAGTGAAGTGGAGTTGTCGGATGCCAACGACCTATACGGACCAGTTTTTTGTGCTCGACCCGGCCAATCCGGGGGCGAACGGGACGGTGGTTGGCTCTACTCTGACGGTGCAGAGCTTTGACATTGTCGATCAGAATGACGACGGGTTGATCAACCGGCTTGGCGGCGCAGGCGTTGGGGATTCGGTCGACGGCTCTGACATTACGGCGACTTATTTCGACGACATGGTGACGGTGCAACTGAGCGACGGGTCGCAGGTCACATATACGGGCGTCACCTTCTATCTGGCCGACGGGCGCGAGGTGTTTACCCCCTCGGGCACTCAGGTTCTTCAGGACGGTACGTTTGTGTCCTCGTCCATCACCGATACCAGCGATACCGGCGCGTCCTTTGGCTCGGTGGATATCGCGGGCGGTGACCTTGGGCCGCCCTGCTTTACACCGGGCACCATGATTGCCACGCCGGACGGAGAACGCCCGGTTGAGGCGCTGAAACCCGGCGATCTGGTTCTGACCGCCGATAACGGGCCGCAGCCCCTGTTGTGGATCGGCAAAACAACTGTGGTGGCCGAGGGCAAACTGGCCCCCGTGCGCTTCGAGGCCGGGGTTCTTGGGTTGGACCGCCCCCTGATCGTGTCACCGCAGCACCGGATGCTGATCGAGGATTGGCGCGCCGCGCTGCATTTTGGCCATGCCGAGGCGCTGATTGCCGCCCATTGCCTGGTGAATGGCGAGACCGTCACGCGGGTCGAAGGCGGCGAGGTCGAGTATATCCACCTGCTGTTTGCCCAGCACGAAATCATCATCGCCAACGGGGCAAAAAGCGAAAGCTACTATCCAGGCCATGCGGTTTCGCGGCCCGAGCGTGAGGTGCAGGCCGAAATATTCCGCCTGTTCCCGGAATTGCGTGCCCGCGACCCGGTCCTGCCGGAAACCGCCCGCCCCGTCGTGCACCCGCGCGAGGCGCGCGCCATCGCGATTTAAGCCGTTTCAAACCCGCGTAGCCCGTCGTATAGCTGGACCATGGCAAAGAAGGCAGCCCGCAAATCTCGCGGTAAAAAAAGTAAGGCATCCAGCAGGAAAATCCCATTGGTGAAACGCGTTCGCCGCTGGGTGATGCGCGGTGTTTTTGGCGTAGTGGTCTTTGTTGTGGCGCTCGTGCTGCTGTATTCCGTTGTGAACCCGCCGATCACCCATACAATCTGGTCCGAATGGCGGCGTCTGGGCAAGGTCGAGCGGGATTGGGTGCCGATTGAAGAGATCTCTCCGATCATGGCGCGGTCGGTGGTGGCGGCTGAGGATGCCAATTTTTGCCTGCATTGGGGGTTTGACGTCGAAGCCATCCGGGACGCGCTGGAGGATGGCGGCAGTCGCGGTGCCTCGACCCTCACGCAGCAGGTGGTGAAGAATGTGTTCCTGTGGCAGGGCCGCAGTTGGGTGCGCAAGGCGCTGGAAACCTCGATCACGCCGGTTGTCGAAATCTTCTGGAGCAAGCAGCGTATCCTTGAGGTTTATCTGAACGTGGCCGAAACCGGCACCGGGCTGTTCGGGGTCGAAGCAGCGGCCAGCAAGAACTTCAACACGAGCGCGGCAAAATTAACCTCGGTCCAGGCGGCGCGGATCGCGGCCATTTTGCCCTCGCCCCGCAATCGGTCGGTCACGGACCCATCGGTTCGGACCCGTCGTCGGGCTGCGTCGATTCTGGACGGGGCGGCCACCATCCGCGCAGATGGTCGCGCGGATTGTTTCGAGGATTGAAACCACCGCCCTGCCAAGGCTAAAGCAGAAGAGTACTCATTGGTTCGATTGGAAGCTCATGGCGCGTCTGTTTCACGTCCCCCTCTCCCCTTACTGCCGCAAGGTCCGTCTGTCGCTGGCGGAAAAGAAGATCGAGGTTGAGCTGGTCGAGGAAAGGTACTGGGAGCAGGACCCCGATTTCCTGCGCCGCAATCCGGCGGGCAAAGTGCCGGTGCTTCGGCTGGACGGGCATACGATGTCGGAAAGCACCGCCATCTGTGAGTATATCGAGGAAACCCGCCCGGAGCCGCCCCTGATGCCCAAGACCCCCGAGGCGCGGTTCGAAGTGCGCCGGTTGGTCGGCTGGTTCGACGACAAGTTCCACCACGAGGTTACCTCGAAGCTGCTCTATGAGCGGGTGAACAAGAAGGTGACGGGTGAGGGCTATCCGGACAGCAAGAACGTCAAGGAAGGCGCGCGGGCGATTAAGTACCATCTGGATTACATGGCCTGGCTGCTGGACCACCGGCGTTGGCTGGTGGGGGATCAGATGACGCTGGCCGATTTCGCGGCAGCCGCGCATCTGTCGGCGCTGGATTACATCTCGGATGTGGACTGGAACCGCTCGCAGGCGGTGAAGGATTGGTACGCCAAGATTAAGTCGCGGCCTGCGTTCCGCTCGATCCTGGCGGATCAGGTGCCGGGGTTCCGACCCCCGCCCCATTACGCCGATCTGGATTTCTGATAGGTTAGAGGGGGGGGGCTGTCTGCCCCCCATCGCGCAGGCGCGCTTCCCCCCGAGGATATTTGTGGACAGATGAAGAGCGGATCGGAGTTGAAGGAAAGGCTTGTGCAACAGGCCCTTTCCGAGGGGTTTGTGGCTTGCCGGATATGCCGTCCTTGGGATGTGCCTGAGGTGCCCGCGCGGTTGGAGGCGTTTTTGCAGGCGGGCTATCATGGGCAGATGGGGTGGATGGCAGAGCGGACCTATTGGCGCGGCGATCCGGCGGTGCTGTGGCCCGAGGCGCAGTCGGTGATCATGCTGGCCGAGAGTTATACGCCCGAGCATGATCCGACCGGGGTGTTGGCGCATCCGGAGCGGGGGGCGATCTCGGTTTATGCGCAGAACAAGGATTACCACGATCTGGTCAAAAAACGGCTGAAGCGGCTTGCGCGGTGGTTGATTGCGGAAGCCGGGGGTGAGGTTAAGGTGTTTGTCGATACCGCGCCGGTGCCGGAAAAGGCGTTGGGTCATGCTGCGGGGCTGGGCTGGCAGGGGAAGCATACCAATCTTGTCAGCCGGGATTGGGGTAATTGGGCCTTCATAGGCTCTGTTTTTTCCACTGTGGACTTGCCGACGGATATGGCTGAGGTGGATCATTGCGGCTCGTGCCGGGCGTGCCTGGACAGTTGCCCGACGGATGCGTTTCCGGCGCCTTATCAGTTGGACGCAAGGCGCTGTATTTCGTATCTGACCATTGAACATAAAGGGCCGGTTGACGAAGACTTGCGGGCGAAGCTCGGCAACCGGATTTACGGCTGCGACGATTGTCTGGCCGCCTGTCCCTGGAACAAGTTTGCGGTTGCCGCCAGTGATATGCGGTATGTCGCGCGGGATGACCTGAAAGCACCGTTGCTGGCGGAGCTGGCGGTTCTGAGCGATGCAGAGTTCCGGGCAAAGTTCTCGGGCTCGCCGATCAAGCGGATCGGGCGGGACCGGTTTGTGCGCAATGTTCTTTATGCCATTGGCAACTCGGGCCGGGCCGAGTTGCGGCCTGTGGCGCAGTCGTTGACCGATGATCCTGATCCAACCGTGGCGGATGCGGCGCGCTGGGCGGTGAAACGGCTGGCCTAAGTGCCGCAAACAGGCTGGACGCGCCGGTCGAAACCGCTACACCCATGTCCAGCGAACAGATGGGAGGACCCGATGGCTTTGGCTTTGGGGGTGGATACGGGCGGCACCTATACCGACGCGGTTTTGATCCGGGATGAGAGTGAAGTGATCGCCTCGGCCAAGTTCCTGACCACGCGCGCGGATCTGGCGATTGGGGTGGGTAAGGCGATCCGGGCAGTGCTGAATGAGGCGCAGGTGTCTCCGCAGGATATCTCGATGGCGTCGCTATCGACGACCCTGGCCACAAATGCGCTGGTCGAAGGGCAGGGCGGGCGTGTGGCGCTGATCTATGTGGGGTTCCGGGACGCCGATCTGGAGAAGCACGGGTTGAAGGAGGCCTTGAAGGGCGACCCGGCTTTGGTGATCGCTGGCGGGCATTCCCATGCCGGAGGGGAAAAAGCGCCGCTGGATGTGGCGGCGCTTGACGCCTTTTTAGACTCTCACAAAGGTATTTCCGGCTTTGCAGTGGCCGCGCAGTTCGCTACGCGTAACCCGGCGCATGAGCTGGAGGTGGCGCGGATCATCCTCGACAGGACCGGTGCGCCGGTCACCTGCTCGCACCATCTGTCAGCCAAGCTGAACGGGCCGAAGCGGGCGGTGACGGCTGTGTTGAATGCGCGGCTGATCGGCATGATCGACCGGCTGATTGGGCGGGCGCAAGATACGTTGCGCGACCTTGGCATTGATGCGCCGATGATGGTGGTGCGCGGCGACGGCGCGTTGATGAGCGCCGAGCAGGCCCGCGAGCGGCCGATTGAAACCATCCTCAGCGGTCCGGCGGCCTCGATTGTCGGCGCGTGCTGGCTGACCGGGACTGAGACGGCGCTGGTGTCCGATATTGGCGGCACCACCACCGATGTGGCGTTGATCCGCGATGGCAAACCGGCGATTGATCCCGCGGGCGCGCGGGTTGGCGGCTTTCGGACCATGGTCGAGGCTGTGGCGATGCGCACCCATGGTCTGGGCGGTGACAGTCAGGTGCATGTGGTGACCGAAGGTCTGGGTGGTGGCGTGTTTCTGGGCCCAAGGCGGGTGTTGCCGGTGTCGCTGATCGCCTCGGAAGCGCCCGACGTGGTGCATGCGGTTCTGGATGAGCAACTGCGCGCCACAACGGTTGGGGAGCATGACACCCGCTTTGCCCGGCGCGTTCCGGGCATCCGCACCGACGGGATCGGCACGCGTGAGGAGGCGTTGCTGGACCGGCTCGGCGATCGAGTTCTGCCGCTCAGCAGCCTGTTGCGAACCCGTATAGAACACGGTTCGCTGGGGCGGTTGGTGGATCGGGGGATCGTTCAGGTCTCGGGTATCACGCCGTCGGATGCCAGCCATGTGCTGGGTCGGCTGGATAGTTGGGACGGGGATGCGGCGCGCAAGGCGTTGGAACTGATTTCGCGGCGACGCGTGGGAACCGGCGATATGCTGGCCAGCACGCCCGAGGAACTGGCGCAGATGATCGTGGATCAGCTTACGGAACAGACCAGTCTGACCCTATTAGAGACTGCTTTTGCGGAGGAGGCTGAGGATTTCGGCATTCCCCCAATGGACCTCGCCCGGCATGTTCTGACGCAAAAAGGTCTGGCGCAGCATCGTGGATTGCTGGCGCTGGATGCCGCGCTGAATGTGGATGTGGTGGGGCTTGGTGCCTCTGCCCCAAGTTACTACCCGGCTGTCGGGGAACGGCTGCATTGTCGGATGGTGCTGCCCGAGCATGCCGGGGTCGCCAATGCCATCGGAGCGGTTGTCGGGCGGCTGACGCTGCGCCGGTCTGGCACCGTCACCTCACCGGTCGAAGGGCGCTATCGCGTGCATCTGGAGGACGGTCCACAAGATTTCACCTCGGCTGATGAGGCGTTGGGGCTGTTGGAATCCGTGTTGCGGCAAGAGGCGGAAGGCGAAGTGCGCCAGGCCGGGGCTGCGGATATCCGGGTCGTCGTGGACCGCGATATCCGAACCGCCCGGATCGAGGCGCAGGAGATTTTCGTCGAAGCGCTGATCACGGTTGAGGCCAGCGGCAGGCCTAGGGTTGCGACGGGTTAGCCCCTCTCGCCCGGGCGAAAGGGGCGGGGCGCGTTATTCCGCCGCGCTGCGCTTGGGCAGGACCCAGCCGGTGCGCGGGAAGTGGCAGGTGTAGCCGTTGGGGATGCGCTCCAGATAGTCCTGATGTTCCGGCTCGGCCTGCCAGAAATCGCCGACGGGTTCGACCTCGGTCACAACCTTGCCGGGCCACAAACCGCAGGCGTTCACATCGGCGATGGTGTCCAAAGCCACCTGTTTCTGGGCGTCATCGAAGTAATAGATGGCCGAGCGGTAGCTCATCCCGATGTCGTTGCCCTGGCGGTTCACCGTGGTCGGGTCGTGAATCTGAAAGAAGAACTCCAGCAGTTCCCGATAGGTGATCTTGGCAGGATCAAAGAAAATCTCGATCCCTTCCGCATGGGTGCCGTGGTTGCGATAGGTGGCGTTGGGCACATCCCCGCCGGTATAGCCGACGCTTGTGCGGGTGACGCCGGGCAGCTTGCGGATCAGGTCCTGCATGCCCCAAAAGCAGCCCCCGGCAAGAACGGCGCGATGTTCGGTCATTGGATGCCCTCCACATGGATCAGAAATTCGCCATAGCCTTCGGCCTCCATCTGGTCGCGATGGATGAACCGCAGCGCGGCAGAGTTGATGCAGTAGCGCAGCCCGCCTTGGTCGCGCGGGCCGTCCGGGAACACATGGCCCAGATGGCTGTCGCCGTGTTTCGACCGCACCTCGGTCCGGATCATACCATGGGTCGTGTCCCGGAACTCTTCCACATGTTCGTGAATGATGGGTTTGGTGAAGCTGGGCCAGCCACAGCCGGATTCGTATTTGTGGGTCGAGGCAAACAGCGGCTCGCCCGAGACGATGTCCACATAGATACCCGGCTCCTTGTTGTTCAGATGCTTGCCGGTGCCAGGCCGTTCGGTGCCGCTGTGCTGGGTGACGCGGAATTCCTCGGGTGAGAGGGCGGCAATGGCCTCGGGGGTTTTGGTGTATCGGGTCATGGCTCCTCCGATTCCTTTGGTTTGCCACAGTAGATGGGGTTCGGCGGGCGAAAGCAAAGGCTTGTTGTGTAACCTCGCGCAGACGTGCGGCGGATCAGGCCGGTTTTGGCGCAGGTTGGCGCGACAATTGCACCGCCAGAATGCCCAGCGTGGTGATCAGAACGCCTGTCAGGTCCAGCGGGCCAAGTTTTTCGCCCAGCAGGATGGCGGCGATGGTCACGCCGAAAACCGGGTTAAGAAAGTGGAAGGTCGCGGCGCGGATCGGACCGATGCGATCCAGCAGCAGGAACCAGATCAGCGTGGCCAGCAGACCCGGAAACAGCGTGGTATAGGCGAAGGCCACCGCAAAGGGCAGGGTCAGGTGGATATGGATCGTCTCGAAAACCGGGGCGACAACGAACAGGATGGCCGAGCCCACCAGCATCTGCAGCCCCACCACCATCATGAAATTCCCGCCCGAGGTCGCGCCCCGCACCGCCAGCGTGGCAAAGGTCAGCGCCAACGCGCCAATTCCGCAGAGCAGGACGCCGAACAGATCGACACCGGCGCTGATCCGGCTGCTCATGATCAGGGCGACCCCGGCAAACCCCGCCAGCAGGCCGAGGATGCCCAGCGGGCGTAACCGCTCGCCCAGCAACAGCCACCCGGCCAGCGCCACCAGTAGTGGCATGGTCGAGGCGATGATGGCCGCGACCGAGGCCTCGACCGTTTGCATCGCATAGAAATTCAGACCCAAATAAAGGGCATTCTGGCAAATCCCGAACAGGATTGTGGCGCGCCACTGGCCCGGCGTCAGGCGCCAGCTTTGCCCCATGGCCCGGGCAATCGCCACGCCCAGCAGCCCCGAGATCAGAAACCGCAGGGCCAGCGAAAACAACGGCGAGGCATCCGCCACGATGATCCGGGCCGAGGTAAAGGCCGAGGACCAGATCAGGGCAAACACAAGCCCCATGGCAATGGCGCGCAGATCCATGCAGGCCCCCTTGGTTGGTTTGCCGGGACTGTTTCTGAATTTCGTAAGCTCTGCAAGCGGCTGGTTGTTGAGGGTTGGGTGGGTGGTTTCGAAAGGATGCGTGTAATGTCGCTGGCGTAGGAGGTACTTGAACACCCGCTTTGCGGACCAGAGCGGGCACTTGCTTCGCAGGTATCAATGTCCGTTTTGGTCACATCGGCAATGATTGCTGGCGACAACTATCGCCCCCCAATCAGAAACGAACAACGAAGTCCTCAGGATTCTTCAAGCCAACGGAAATAAATGGTTTACGACCAACGGACACTTGTCAGGCAGTAGGGTGTGTGGCGAAGCACGGCGACTGGTCCATAGACACACCTACCTCTCAAATGGAGCTTCACCCGGAGAGACGAATATCGTTGCAAAGGTGTAATCCCTGTTCTCTTATTAGTTGTTGAAAACTAATATCGGATTCCTTTTGGATGAACGCTGCACGCACCTTAAAATACCTTCTCGTCGTTGGTGTGATCTCTTTTTCTTGGTGGCTTGGAACGACGGATGAAACAGCTCTTGGATTGAAGCCGAGCGACCTCTATGGTTTTGCCGGACCACTCTTTATCTTTTTTCTACTATTTAATTTTATTGCATTTCTTCTGGGCCTCTTCCTCCCCTACCTCTTTATTGCCGGTACTACCGCCGTATTGATTGCATGGTGGAAAGCCGGACAAAAATGGAGGTGGTCATCAGAACGAGTTTCTCTTGTCTTCGCAGGGGCCGCTTCGGCGTTCAGTTTGTTGACTGGCATTGGCCAACCACTGCACTTAGCCTTCGCGGCAATTCTGATCGTGATTTTCACAAGACGGACCAAGGGTCGTCCTGTGTTGCACTGGATCGATGCGTTTCGCAAAGTGGAAGTCGTCTTTCTCACAATCGCTGTCATGTGGCTCTTGCCTGATTGGAATTGGGACAGGATTGAACTAAGGGATCGGTCCCTTCGAACTGAAGTTGAAATCCCACCCTATGCAACGCGATATGCCCTGGAAATGGACGAAGCTGCGATGGATGCGGCGGAACGATTTCCCGACCCGCAATCGTGTCTCGTGAACGAACAAGAGAACTCGAAGCCACCTGCGTCGTTGCGGATGGATTGGACGAAGATCCGCCAAACCAGCGAAGCTGAAGTGTGTATTTTTCGGGTACTGTCAGCCTCGGGCGGGATCACGGCGTCCCGCAGCTTCATGGAAGCGCAAGGATTTTCGATGCGACAAGACAGTTTTAGCCTTGAAAATCCTTATGTGGAACCGCGTGACGGCGCACTGCGCATTTCGGCATCGTAGTCAATTCGCAATGATGGGCCAAAGTTTCCCACACGTGGAGTCTTAGACCGAATACGAGCATCCGTACCATATGGAATGAGTGTGAATGTCTACTTCGACCAAGACGGGAACAGCGTATTGGCGGTGCAGATTGTGTACAGTACACTTTGAACGACCACCACATGCCTTCTGCGGTATGCCTCAAAAGCGAATCTGGAACGGGAGAGTTTCCTCCCAGGTCAACGTGAAGTGCATCAAAACACGCTAAGTCGTTACTCTGGCGTCGAGGTCGACGCTGGTGTTTGACGCAGAATTTGTCAATTTGGATTCAATGCATACCAAAAGAAGAACCCCGGTACGTGCAACTCCGAACGCCCCTTTTCCCAAACGAAAAAGGGCCCCCCGAAGGCGACCCTCAATCGTTTTGTCCGAGAAAGGCTGAAATCAGCCGTTCACGCTGTCTTTCAGCGCCTTCGCGATGGTCATTTTCACAACCTTGTCGGCCTCTTTGGTGAAGGTCTCACCAGTGGCCGGGTTGCGAACCTGACGCTCGGGGCGTTCGCGGCAGTAGATTTTGCCGACGCCGGGCAGGGTCACTGCGCCACCGGCCGAAACTTCGCGGGTGATCAGACCGGTCACGGCCTCCAGCGCCGCATTCGCGGATTTCTTGTCGGTTCCCATTTCCTCAGCGAGAGCAGCAACCAGCTGAGTCTTTGTCATAGGCTTTGCCATTTCTTGGTCTCCTTAACGTGCCCGATGTCTTGGGCCTCACCGCGTAACTGTAACGGGATATTGTGGAGGAACACAACGAATAGTAGCGTTGAAACCCCTAAAAATATGGGCAAAACGTTGCTTTTTTGCGTCAGAGGAAGGCTGTTTCGTCAAAAGAACGCAATTTCCGGCTGTGCAGACGCTCTAACGGCATGCCGCGCAGGTGCTCCATTGCCCGGATTCCGATCGCCAGATGGCGGCTAACCTGCGTGGTATAGAAGGACGAGGCCATGCCCGGAAGCTTCAATTCCCCGTGCAGCGGCTTGTCCGACACGCACAGCAACGTGCCATAGGGCACCCGGAACCGATAGCCATTGGCAGCGATGGTGGCGCTTTCCATATCCAGCGCAATCGCCCGCGACTGGCTGAGCCGTTGCACCGGGCCGGACTGATCACGCAACTCCCAATTGCGGTTGTCGACCGAGGCGACGGTTCCGGTGCGCATGATGCGCTTCAACTCATAGCCTTCCAGTTCGGTGACCTCGGCCACCGCCTGTTCCAGCGCCACCTGAACTTCGGCCAGCGGCGGGATGGGCACCCAGACGGGCAGGTCATCGTCCAAAACCTTGTCTTCGCGCAGATAGGCATGGGCCAGAACGAAATCTCCCAGCGCCTGCGTGTTCCGCAGCCCGGCGCAATGGCCGACCATCAGCCAGGCGTGCGGGCGCAAAACCGCGATGTGATCGGTGGCGGTTTTGGCATTCGACGGCCCGACGCCGATATTGACCAGCGTGATGCCCGAGCCGTCTTCGCGCTTGAGGTGATAGGTGGGCATCTGCGGCAGTTTCAGCAGCTGATCCAGAACGCCATCGGCGTCGGTGATTGCCGCATTTCCGGTCGATACAAAGCTGGTGTAGCCGCTGTCGGGGTCGGCCAGTTGCGCGCGTGCGTAGCTTTCGAACTCGGTGACGTAGAACTGGTAGTTGGTGAACAGCACGTGGTTCTGGAAATGGCTGGCGTCGGTCGCCGTGTAATGGGCCAGACGGGCCAGCGAATAATCCACGCGCTGCGCGGTGAACAGGGCCAGCGGGCCGATCTCATCCTCGGCGTCATGAATGCCGTTGACGATGTCGTCGTTGGTGGTCGTCAGATCGGGCACGTCAAACACGTCGCGCAGGGTGAATCCAGCGGCCCCCTGATGCGGCACCACCAGATCGGGGTTGTTGGCCACCGCGAAATGCACCGGGATCGGCGTGTCCGAGGCGCCGATGGTCACCGGCTGGTCATGGTTTCTGATCAGCAAGGCGATCTGCTGGACAAGGTAGGACCGGAAAAGATCGGGGCGGGTGACGGTGGTGGCGTGGACACCGGGTTCTGAGACATGGCCAAAGCTCAACCGGCTGTCGACCTGCGCGTAGGACCGGGTTTTGATGCGAATTTCCGGGTAATAGGCTCTGAATCGTTCCGTTGGTGCCTCGCCGTCCATCGCTTTGGCGAAACTGTCGCACAGAAACAGGATGGCCTGTTCATAAAGCTGTTCAAGCCGCGCCACTGCCGCTGCAGGATCGGTGAATTGCTCGGGAGCAGGCGCGTCAGGGGTTCTTATGATTGTCATGCCAAAGGCTCCAGCAGGTCGATCTTTTTAAAACTGCGCACATCCACCAGCCCGAGGTCCGAGATCCGCAATTCCGGGATCACAACCAGCGCCAGCAGGGAATGTTGCATGTAAGCGTTGTTGAGCGTGCAGCCGCAGGCCTGCATCGCCTGCACCATCTCTTCTGCCTTGGCCGCGACCTGCGCGGCAGGGCTGTCCGACATCAAGCCCGCGATGGGCAGTTCCACCAGCGTCAGTTCCTGACCCTCGCGGAAGATGGTGATGCCGCCGCCAACCTCGGCCAGCCGGTTCGCGGCCAGCGCCATCTGTTCGCGGTCGGTGCCCACCACGATCATATGGTGGCTGTCATGCGCCACGGTCGAGGCCATGGCCATCCGCCCCTCGTACCCAAAGCCCGAGACAAACGCATTGGTCACCCCACCCGTGGCGCGGTGCCGTTCGACCAGCGCGATCTGGCAGACGTCGCCTTCGCCCTCGACCAGCCCGCCGATGATTGGCAAGTCGGCCTTCAGCGCCTTGGTCGGGGCCTGATTTTCCACAACGCCGATCACATTGGCGCGCACCCGATTCGCCCCGGCGGGGGCTTTGATCTCAAAGTCATCGCCCGTCAGCGCGTGCCCCAGATGCACTGTGTTGCGGGCCTTGTCAGGCCAGTTCAGATGCGGGCAATCGACCGTGATCGCGCCCGTCTCGGCCACGATCTGCCCGCGTGCAATTACCAGTTCGATGGGCAATTCCGTCAGGTCAGAGCTGAGGATTATATCCGCCCGCCGCCCCGGCGTGACCGAGCCGATCTCACGCTCCAGCCCGAAATGCGTGGCGGTGTTGATGGTGGCCATCTGCAACGCAACCAGCGGCTCGCACCCGCAGGCAATCGCATGGCGCACCACCCGGTTCATATGGCCGTCATTGACCAAAGTGCCAGAATGGCAGTCATCGGTGCAGAGGATAAAGTTGCGCGGGTCCAGACCCTTTTCGGTCACCGCAGTGATCTGGCTTTCGATGTCATACCAGGCCGAGCCCAACCGCATCATCGACCGCATCCCCTGCCGCACTCGTGCGATGGCGTCGGCCTCGCAAGTGCCTTCGTGATCATCGGCGGGGCCGCCCGCGACGTAGGCGGCAAAATCAGACCCTAAATCAGGCGAAGCATAGTGTCCGCCAACCGTTTTACCCGCCTGCTGCGTGGCTGCAATTTCCGCCAGCATCTTGGGGTCGCCATGGATCACACCGGGGAAATTCATCATCTCTCCCAGCCCGATGATGCCGGGCCATGCCATCGCCTCGGCCACATCCTCGGGGGTGATTTCATACCCCGTCGTCTCCAACCCCGGAGCCGACGGCGCGCACGAGGGCATCTGTGTGAAGATGTTGACCGGTTGCATCATCGCCTCGTCATGCATCATGCGCACGCCCTCAAGACCCAGTACATTTGCGATCTCATGCGGATCGGTGAACATCGTGGTCGTGCCATGGGGGATCACCGCGCGGGCGAATTCCGCGGGGGTTAGCATGCCGGATTCGATGTGCATATGCCCATCGCACAGGCCGGGCAGGATATAGCGGCCATTCGCTTCGATGATCTGCGTGTCCGGCCCAATGCAGTGCTGCGCACTTGGCCCGACAAAGGCGATCCGACCTTCGGCGATCGCGACAGAATGATCCGACAGCAACTCCCGGCTATGGACGTTGACCCAGATACCGCCGCGAATGACCATATCCGCAGCCTCGCGCCCCGCGGCAACGGCAATCAGACGGGGGGCGACATCGGGCCAGCTTGGGAAGGGAGTGTAGTCCATGGCTCAACTTTCCCGAATGCGCGGTCAGGTGCAACCCCGGTTATTCGGTATCATGAAAACATCACATCTGCCGGACCACGGCCCGTCCGGTCCGGCACGCCCGCAGCGCGCCAGCGCTGCCCGGCCCAACCCAAGGAAATACCCCGCAAGGGGCATTGACGCGGGGCGGGAGCGTTACGCCTCTGCCCCAATCTCATGGCGCACCCAATTGGCAAAGGCCACCGCGCCGGGGGTTTCCTCGGCCTGCGGTGAGAGAAGCAGGTAATATGCCTCGGGCATCGGTGCGCGATGGGCGAAGGGGGCCACCAGCAAGCCGTGCTCGATCAGGTGGCTCGCGATGGCATCATGGGCCAGACACAGCCCGCCGCCCGCCATCACGGCGGACAGGCAGACCAGATAGGTTGTTGCATAGGTTATGGCCGGTTTTTCCCATGTCAGAGCCTGATCCTCCGCCCAGCTTGACCAGTTTGACAGTAGGTTCGAGCAATCGAACAAGGGCTGCTGCTGCAGGTTGTCCAGCGTCACCGGATAGCCGGGCGCACAGACCGGGTAGTAGAACTCGCGGCGCAACAACTCGGTCCGGACCGAGTCAGCAGGCCGTAGAGAGAAGCGGATCTCGACCGCGGCCCCTTCGGCCATCTCGCGCGGCTCCCACAGTTCGGTGAAGATGTTCAACTGCACATCCGGATGCGCGGCCCGAAAGGCGGGCAGGCGCGGGGCCAGCCAGTTGACTGCGAAACTGATATTGCACTGGACCTGCACCGCATTCTGCTGCGCACCGGTGACGGCCTGGGTGCCCTGGACCAGAGTCCGAAATGCCTCACGCACCACTGGAAGGTAGGTGATACCGGCCTCGGTCAGTTCCAGCGCCTTGGGGCGCCGCAGGAACAGGGGCTGGCCCAGATGGCCTTCCAGCGACTTGATCTGCTGGCTGACCGCGCTTTGCGTCATGTTTAGATCGCGCGCCGCGCCGGTGAAAGACAGGTGGCGGGCCGCAGCCTCGAACGTGCGCAGCCATCCCAGCGGCGGAAGCTGTTTCTGCATCTTCATAACCTTGGCATAAGTTCCACTAATGGGATAGATGCGTTTTTTTCGTTGGTCAAATCGCGGGGCCGGGGGCAGGCTTTTCCACAGACCTGCCAAAGGAGCCACCCCATGAGTCTCGCCAGTCTTCGCCCCAATATGGACCATTGGCCCCAACGCGTGGACATGGCGGCCAGTTTCCGCTGGACCGCGCGCCTGAACATGCACGAGGCCGTGGCCAATCATTTCAGTCTGGCGGTGAACGAAGACGGCACGCAGTTTTTAATGAACCCTAACCAGATGCACTTTGCGCGCATCCGCGCCTCGGACCTGTTGCTGCTGGACGCCAATGACCCGGATGTGATGGACCAGCCCGGCGCGCCGGACCCGACGGCCTGGGGGTTGCACGGCTCGATCCACCGCCATTGCCCGCATGCGCGCTGCGTGATGCATGTGCATTCGATCTTTGCGACGGTGCTGGCCTCGCTGGCCGACAGTTCATTGCCGCCGATTGATCAGAACACGGCGACCTTCTTCGATCGCTACGTTGTCGACCAGGAATTCGGCGGTCTGGCGTTTGAGAGCGAGGGCGAACGCTGCGCCTTGATGCTGTCTGACCCGAAGAAAAAGGTCATGATCATGGGCAATCACGGGGTGCTGGTTCTGGGTAGCGACCCGGCGGATGCCTTTAACAGACTCTATTATTTCGAGCGCGCCGCCGAGACTTACATCCGCGCGCTGCAAACCGGTCAGCCCCTGCGCATACTGTCGGATGAGATCGCCGAGAAGACCGCGCAGGAACTGGACGATTACCCCGATCAGGCCGAGGCGCATCTGCGTGAGATCAAAGCGATGCTCGACGCCGAAGGCTCGGACTATGCGACGTGACTGCAATCTAGTGAGTGACAGCCATGACCGACGCGACGCAGGACCCCGAAGCCGCCCGCTGGCACTACCACCCGGAAGGGCCGGTGGGGCTGAACCCCTTGTTCAACTGGCCGCCCAGACCGGCAGCGGTGTTGCGATGGTATAGCGGTGCGTGGCTGCAAATCACCTCACTGACCCTCTGCATGGCGCTCGCCATCATCGCCTACGTACTGTTTTTCCCTGCGTTAGAGTCGATGCAAAGCTTCGCACCCGGCTGGATGGTCCGCATCTGGCTGCTGAACATGGTGCCGCAGATATTGGTCGCGGGCAGCCTGCATTGGTGGCTGTACATGCGCAAAGGTCAGGGCATGTACAAAAAATTCGACCGCCGCGACCTGACCCGCGACAACGGCAACTTTACCTTCCGCAATCAGGTTCTGGACAATATATGGTGGACGCTTGGCAGCGCTATGACCGTCGCGACTGTCTACCAATGGGTGATCTACTGGGCGATGGCAAACGGATGGGTGCCCACCGTCACATGGACCAGCGCGCCGGTATGGTTCGTGATCTGGATGCTGTTCATCCCGATGTGGTCCGGGCTGCATTTCTACTGGGTGCACCGGCTGGAACATCACCCGAAGCTTTATAAACACGTCCATGCCGTGCATCACCGCAACGTCAATATCGGCCCGTGGTCAGGGATTTCGAACCACTGGTTCGAGAATATCCTCTACTTCACCACATATTTCATCCACCTGATCGTGCCCTCGCATCCTCTGCACCTTCTGTTTCACAGCTATTTCCAGCAGATCAGCCCGGTCCTGTCCCATTCCGGGTTCGAAAAGCTGAAAGCAGGCGAGACCGAGGCCGCGCGGGCCGGTGATTTCTTTCACCAGCTTCACCACCGGTATTTCGAATGCAACTATGGCACCTCGGAAATCCCGTTCGACAAGTGGTTCGGCACATATCATGACGGGTCCGCCGAGGCGACGACTCGCACGCGGGCCTACAAGAAACAGATGTACACCTAGCCTGTCCGCAGCGCGCGGGGGGTCGTTCCGAACTCTGCCTTGAACGCCCGCGTCAGCGCGCTGGGATCGTCATAGCCTGCGCGCAAGGCAACCTCGCGGATGCTCAGATCCGTCTCGGACACCAGTTTGCGGGCCAGATTCAGCCGTAGCCGCCGGTAGACCTGCGCTGGACCGGCCCCAAGTTCAGCCTGCATCCGTACCGACAGGGTTTTTTGCGACCGTCCGACCCGGCGGGCGATCTCGGCCACTGGCAAAAGCGCTTCCAGATGTTCCTGCATCAGCGCCAGCGCCGCGTTGACGCTGCTACTGGTCGCCCCCGCACCCCCGGAATGCGACCGTGCAGAGTCGCGGGTCATGAACATCTGCGCCACCTCAAGCGCCAGCGCTTGCCCCTGATCCCGCCCAATCAGGTGCAGCACCAGATCAAAGGCCGCCATCGCGCCGGAACAGGTGATGCGGTTGCCGTCTATGACATATCGCTCGCGCACGGCCTCAACTTCGGGAAAACGCTCGGTGAAACCGACCAGTTCCTCCCAGTGAATGGTCGCGCGATGCCCGTCCAGCAGGCCAGCGCGCGCTAGCAACCAGCTGCCGGTGTCGAGGCCCACCAGCGTTTCGAACCGCCCCGCCGCAGCCCGCAGCCCGGCCTGCGTTTGCCAGCCGCCATAGGCGCGAAAGCCGTAAGACGGCATGACCATTAGCATGTCTCCGCCGGACGTCTGAAGCACCCCATGTGGCGCGACCTGCAGGCCTGAGGAGGAGGTGACCGGTCCTTCTGTCAGGGACAGGAAGCGCCAGTCATACAAGGTACGACCGGATAGAGTGTTGGCGGCCCGCAATGGCTCGACCGTGTTGGCAAGGCAGTGGTTCGAGAATCCGTCAAACAGAAGCACTCCGATTTGCTGCGGTGCTGCAGGCGATTTTATCCAGTCTTGCATGAAATCTGTCTATTTCTGCATGATCCGAATTTCAACCTTCGGCACCATACGCGCAAACCCAGATGCGGAGACTGCAAATGCAATATGGCCTGTCCGACGAGCGGGAGATGATCGCCTCGACCGTGCGCAGTTTTGTCGAGAACGAGATCTACCCATTTGAAGAGATTGTCGAACGCACCGGAGAGGTTCCGCAAGAGGTCGCGGATGAGATCAAGCGCAAGACCATTGAGTTGGGCTTTTACGCCTGCAACTTCCCCGAAAGCGTGGGTTGTGCAGGCCTGAACCATCTGGAATTCGCCTTGGTCGAGCGGGAACTGGGCCGGGGTTCGATGGCGCTGACCCATTTCTTCGGGCGACCGCAGAACATCCTGATGGCCTGCGAGGGCGAGCAGGTCGAGCGTTATCTGATGCCCGCCGTCCGGGGTGAGAAGATGGACGCGCTGGCGATGACCGAGCCAGGTGCGGGGTCGGACGTGCGGGGCATGAAGTGTTCCGCAGTCCGTGATGGGGGCGATTGGGTGGTCAATGGGACCAAACACTTCATCTCTGGCGCGGAGCATGCGGATTTCATCATCGTCTTCATCGCGACCGGCGAGGATCAGACAGAAAAAGGCCCTAAAAAGCGGATCACGGCGTTTCTGGTCGATCGGGGCACCCCCGGGTTCACCATTCGTGACGGGTACAAATCCGTCAGCCACCGGGGCTACAAGAACATGGTTCTGGATTTCGACGATTGCCGTTTGCCGGACGCTCAGGTTCTGGGCGCGGTTGATGGCGGGTTCGATGTGATGAACACTTGGCTTTATGCCACGCGCATCACGGTTGCGGCCATGTCCGTGGGCCGTGCGCGGCGGGCGTTTGATTACGCGCTGGATTATGCCGCCACCCGCGAACAGTTCGGCCAGAAGATCGGCAAGTTTCAGGGCGTGTCCTTCCAGATCGCCGACATGATCACCGAGATTGATGCCGCCGATCTGCTGACGCTGGCTGCAGCGGATCGTTTGGACAAGGGTCTGCCTGCGAATCGCGAGATTGCCTCGGCCAAGCTTTATGCCTCGGAAATGCTGGCGCGGGTGACGGATGCGGCGATCCAGATTCACGGCGGGATGGGCCTGATGGACGATTATCCGCTGGAACGCTTCTGGCGCGACGCGCGGGTGGAACGCATCTGGGACGGCACCAGCGAGATCCAGCGCCACATTATCAGCCGCGACCTGCTGAGGGCGCTGGGCGCATGAAGCGCATTCTGAACCCGTCTTCGCTGGCGGTGATCGGCGGCGGTGCTTGGTGCGCCGCCGTGATCGCTCAGGCCCGCAAGTTCGGGTTTCAGGGCGAGATCTGGCCGGTCCATCCCACTGCGGAACAGGTTGGCGGCACACCGGCCTTTGCCACGATAGAAGACCTGCCGGGCGCTCCGGATGTGGCCTTTGTCGGGATCAACCGGCATGCGACTGTTTCGGCGGTCGCAGCGTTATCGGCGGCGGGCGCGGGCGGTGCCGTCTGCTTTGCGTCGGGCTTCACCGAGGCGCGGGCCGAAGATGATCAGGCCGCTGATCTGCAAGCGCAACTGGTCGCGGCGGCGGGTGAGATGCCGATCCTCGGGCCCAATTGCTATGGTTTTGTCAACGCGTTGGACCGGGTGGCGGTCTGGCCCGATCAGCATGGCATGCGGGCGGTGGAGCGCGGCGTCGCGATCCTGACGCAAAGCTCGAATATCGCGATCAACATGACCATGCAGCGCCGGTCGCTGCCGCTGGCCGTCATGCTGACCTGCGGGAATCAGGCGCAGACGCATCAGGCCGACATCGCCTCGGCCCTGCTGGACGATGATCGGATTACGGCGATTGGTGTTCACATCGAAGGCTTCGGCGATCTGCGCAAGTGGGAGGCGCTTGTCCGAAAAGCCCGCGCCCGGAACATCCCAATCATCGCGCTGAAAATGGGTCGGTCGCAGCAGGCGCGGGCGGCGACGATCTCGCATACCGCGTCACTGGCGGGTGGGGATGCGGGCGCGCGGGCGTTCCTCGATCGGTTGGGCATTGCGCGGCTGGACGACATTCCCAGTTTTCTGGAATGCCTAAAGCTGCTGCATGTCACTGGACGTTTGGATGGGAACGGGCTGGGCATGATCAGTTGTTCGGGGGGTGAGGCGAGCCTGTCTGCGGATATGGCGGAGGGTCGCGACCTACATTTCCCTCCTTTGACCGACTCGCAAAAGGCCGACCTGCGCGCGGCTCTGGGCCCGATGGTGGCGCTGGCGAACCCGCTGGATTACCACACCTATATTTGGCGCGACACGGATGCGATGACCCGCGCATGGGCGGGGCTGACCGGGTCAGAAAAGGCTCTAACTCTAGCAATTGTGGACTATCCGCACACCGATCCGACGGATTGGGACTGTGCCACGCAGGCTGCGTTGAACTGTGTTGCGCAAACCGGTCGCCCTTTTGCGGTGGCCGCAACATTGCCGGAACTGATGCCGGAACCGGTTGCGCAGCGCCTGCTGGAGGGCGGCGTAGTTCCCTTCGCTGGTCTGCACGAGGCCTTGGCTGCGGTCGAAGCTGCGGCGCGGCCACTGCCGGCACAGATGGAGCCGGTGCTTTTGCCTTCGGGTGCGATGGCCGGCCACGTTTTGACTGAGGCAGAGGCCAAGGCGGCCTTGGCAGAATTCGGACTGTCTGTTCCCCGCAGTATTGTGGTGCGGGCCGAAGACACAGCGCGGGTCCGGGACCTGAAAGGCCCCTTCGCGGTGAAGGGCGTCGGGCTGGCGCATAAATCCGAACATGGCGCGGTGCGCCTTTGGGTTTCAGCGTCTGAACTGGCCGAGGCCGTGCAATCGGTCGGGACAGATGAGGTTTTGATCGAGGAGATGGCCACCGGCGCGGTGGCCGAGCTTTTGATAGGCGTCACCCGCGACCCAGCGCATGGCTATGTTCTGACCATTGGCGCGGGCGGCGTTCTGACCGAAATTCTGCGCGACACGGTATCGATCCTGATCCCCACGCCCCGCGAGACCTTGCGCAGGGCGCTGGATCGTCTGGCCTGCGCGCCGCTGCTGGCAGGGTATCGCGGCAAACCTCCGGCGGATGTCGAGGCCATCCTCGATGCCGCAGAAGCCGTACAGAACTATGTCATTGCCAACGCGGCATGCGTCGAAGAAGTTGAGATTAACCCGCTGATCTGCACCGCCGACGGGGCGGTTGCAGTGGATGCGCTGATCCGAAAGGCACGCTTATGACTCCGATCAAAACCCGCCGCGACGGTGCCATTCTCGAAGTCACCCTGGACCGGCCCAAGGCCAACGCGATTGATCTGGCCACCAGCCGCATCATGGGAGAGGTGTTCCGGGATTTCCGCGACGACCCAGACCTGCGTGTGGCGATCCTGACCGGCGCGGGTGAGAAGTTCTTTTGCCCCGGCTGGGACCTGAAGGCGGCAGCGGATGGCGATGCGGTGGATGGTGACTATGGCGTCGGCGGGTTCGGCGGTTTGCAGGAGTTGCGACATCTGAACAAACCGGTCATCGCCGCGATCAACGGCATCGCCTGCGGCGGCGGGCTGGAACTGGCGCTGAGCGCGGACATGATCCTGGCGGCCAACCATGCCACCTTTGCCCTGCCTGAAATCCGATCGGGAACCGTCGCTGATGCCGCCAGCGCCAAACTGCCCAAGCGCATCCCCTATCACATCGCGATGGAACTGCTGCTGACCGGGCGCTGGTTCGATGCGGAAGAAGGCCGTCGCTGGGGACTGATCAACGAGATCACCCCCGCCGATCAGTTGATGGACCGGGCATGGGAGCTGGCGCGGTTGCTGGCCAGCGGCCCCCCGCTTGTCTACGCCGCCATCAAAGAGATTGTGCGCGAGGCCGAGGACGCGAAGTTTCAGGACATCATGAACCGGATCACCAAACGGCAACTGGCGACCGTCGATGTGCTTTATGGGTCAGAGGACAATCTGGAGGGCGCGCGTGCTTTTGCGGAAAAGCGCGATCCGGTCTGGAAAGGGCGCTAGGCTTTCTCGAACAGGGCGATCAGCGCGGTGTCGTCCTTGTTGGGCCCTGCGGCGAGGTCGCCGTAGATTCGCACCTCGGACAGGTTCAGATTGCGAATCTGGTCATGGCCAAGCTGGTGCAGCACATCGGCGAAGCCCAGTTTCTGGTAGTGCTGGGCGTTGATGGACAGCGCGAACTGCGCCCCATGGCGCGCGACCCGCAGTAGGGCGGGCAGGGCTTCAGGACCCAGATGGCCATGGGTGAATGTGCCGGATGAGACGATGCCGGCGTAGCTGTCATCCGGAACCGGGATGCCTGTGTTCAGATCAGCCTCAATCGCGTCGCGGTAAATATCCTTGCGCATGGCCTGATCCAGCATCTCGGCGCTGATATCGGTCGCGTCAATCGGTCCGACCCCCAGACCCGCCAGCACAGCACCACAGAGCCCAGTACCTGCGCCCACGTCCAGAACCGGGCCTTGTCCACCTGCGCTGACAAAGGCGCGGGCGGTGTGGATGTGCAATTGATAATCCTCGATCGCGGCGAAGCCTTCGTCGTAATCCCCGGCCCATTCGGCATAGAGACGTTTGTTCTCTTCCGGTGAGGTCAGCGCATAGGCCGCGTGCAGGTCGGGTGTTTTCTGGCTCATGCCCAAAAGAAAGGCGCATTGGGGGATTCGAATCAAGTGCGTCCATCCGGCGCTTGCATCCCCGACCTGCGCAGATCATCAAGAGGGGCATGACACAGACGCTGTTTTCTTTTGGCCACGGCTATTCCGCGCAGGCCCTGTCGCGGGTTCTGAAACCCAAAGGCTGGCACATCATCGGCACCACGCGCGACGCCGAAGGCACCGCCGCCATCCGCGCATCAGAGGCCGATCCGGTGGTCTGGCCCGGAGAGACCGTTGATCTGGACGGGGTGAGCCATCTTCTGATCTCGACCGCGCCGGGCGAGCATGGCGATCCGGTTCTGGCCGCGCTGGGCCGTGAAATCGCGGAGCGCGCCGGGCAGTTCCAGTGGGTCGGCTATTTGTCGACCACTGCAGTTTACGGCGATCATCAGGGCGGTTGGGTGGATGAGAGCACCCCGCCCGCACCAACTGCCAAACGGGGCCGCTGGCGGATGTTGGCCGAGGAACAGTGGTCGGCCATCCCCGGCCTGCCGGTGCATATCTTCCGGCTGGCGGGCATCTATGGTCCTGGCCGGGGGCCGTTTTCCAAGCTG
This sequence comes from Ruegeria sp. F11, assembly GCF_056533855.1. NCBI lineage: Bacteria > Pseudomonadati > Pseudomonadota > Alphaproteobacteria > Rhodobacterales > Roseobacteraceae > Ruegeria > Ruegeria sp. F11. Next base: position 186,788 of record NZ_JBQFOW010000011.1, read on the forward strand.
AAACGTGGCGGGTTGCGGCGGATCATCAAGCCGGGGCAGGTCTTCTCGCGCATTCATGTGGATGACATCGCGCAGGTGCTGGCCGCGTCGATGGCCGCGCCTAACCCGGGCGCTGTCTATAATGTCTGTGACGACGAACCGGTGCCGCCACAGGATGTGATCGGCTACGCTGCTGAGTTGCAGGGCCTGCCACTGCCCCCCGCCGTACCTTTCGAAGACGCCGACCTGACCCCAATGGCGCGCAGTTTCTACAATGAGAACAAGCGAGTGCGGAATGATCGGATAAAGGACGAGCTTGGGGTGAGATTACTGTATCCCAATTATCGCGTGGGGTTGGAGGCCCTGATGGCTGCACGTTGATGCGGTGGCGCGGGGCTGCCTGCGATCATAATCAAAAACTATGATTGCGATCCAAAAACAAAACTTATTTGCATGATTTTGATTTGCTATGTCTTGCGGGACGAAAGACGGCAGAATCGGTGAGGCCCGGTGCCAGACGATCCCAGTTTTCGGGATTTTAATCTGGGCAAGGGTTGCACCGACATCTTGTTGTGATCTTGTTCGTTACAGATTTGACCACGCAAAACGGCAAGACCTGAGCCAGGATTGGAGATCGATATGGACGGAAGTGATAACCCCAACATGGGCGGATGCCCTGTTATGCATGGCGCAGGCACGCGGTCGAACCGGGACTGGTGGCCGAACCAGCTGAACCTGTCGATCCTGCATCAGAACTCTCCGGCTTCGAACCCGCTGGGGGCCGAGTTCAACTATGCCGAGGCGTTCAAAGCGCTGGACATGAAGGCGCTGAAAGAGGACCTGTATGCGCTGATGACGGATTCGCAGAATTGGTGGCCGGCGGATTACGGGCACTATGGCGGGTTGTTCATCCGTATGGCCTGGCACAGCGCGGGCACCTATCGGACGGCGGATGGGCGCGGCGGTGCCTCGACCGGGAACCAGCGGTTTGCGCCGCTCAACAGTTGGCCGGATAACGGCAACCTTGACAAAGCACGCCGTCTGCTGTGGCCGATCAAGCAGAAATACGGCAATCAGATTTCCTGGGCCGACCTGATGATCCTTGCGGGCAACTGCGCCATTGAATCCATGGGCGGGAAAACCTTTGGCTTCGCCGGTGGCCGCGAAGATATCTGGGCTCCCGAGGAAGACATCTATTGGGGGACCGAGACCGAATGGCTGGCCCCCACCGACAACCCTCACAGCCGCTATTCCGGTGAGCGTGATCTGGAAAACCCGCTGGCCGCCGTGCAGATGGGTCTGATCTATGTGAACCCCGAAGGCCCCGATGGCGAGCCGAACGTTCTGGCCTCGGGCCGCGATATCCGCGACACCTTTGGCCGGATGGCGATGAATGATGAAGAAACCGTTGCTCTGGTCGCGGGCGGCCACACTTTCGGCAAGGCGCACGGCGCGGGCGATCCCGATCTGGTCGGCCCCGAACCCGAAGCTGCCCCGATCGAGGATATGGGCTTTGGCTGGATCAACAAGTTCGGCTCGGGCAAGGGGGACGACACCACGACCTCGGGCATCGAGGGCGCGTGGACCGCGAACCCGATCAAATGGGACAACGGCTATTTCGACCTGCTGTTCGGATATGACTGGAATCTGACCAAAAGCCCCTCGGGCGCATGGATCTGGGAGCCGGTGAACGTCAAGGAAGAAGACATGGCCCCGGCGGCGCATGATCCGTCGAAGAAGGTCAAAACCATGATGACCACCGCCGACATGGCGATGCGCATGGACCCGATCTATGGCCCGATCTCGAAACGCTTCCACGAGAACCCTGATGAATTCGCCGATGCCTTCGCCCGCGCCTGGTTCAAGCTGACCCACCGCGATATGGGTCCGCGCTCGAACTATATCGGCGAGGAAGCCCCGACCGAGGAGTTGATCTGGCAGGACAACGTCCCTGCCGTGGATCACGACCTGATCGACGACGCGGATGTGGCCGACCTGAAAGGTAAGATCGCAGCCACCGGCCTGTCGGTCTCGGAACTGATCTCAACCGCTTGGGCCTCGGCCTCGACCTATCGCGGGTCGGACAAGCGCGGCGGTGCCAATGGCGCGCGCATCCGCCTTGCGCCGCAAAAGGACTGGGACGTCAATGAGCCGATGAAACTGTCCAAGGCGTTGGACGCGTTGGAGGGCGTTCAAAAGGCGTTCAACGACGCGCAGTCCGGTGGCAAGAAAGTGTCGCTGGCCGATGTGATCGTTCTGGCCGGAACCGTGGGCGTTGAGCAGGCGGCAAAAGCCGCTGGGCACGAGGTCGAGGTCCCGTTTGCGCCGGGCCGCACCGATGCGTCGCAGGACCAGACGGATGTGGACAGCTTTGCGGTGATGGAGCCCATCGCCGATGGTTTCCGCAACTACCAGAAGACGGACTATACCGTCTCGCCCGAGGAACTGCTGGTAGATCGCGCGCAACTGCTGGGCTTGTCCGCGCCCGAGATGACGGCGCTGGTCGGGGGCCTGCGGGTTCTGGGCGCGAATTTCGGCGACAGTAAGCACGGCGTGCTCACGGACCGCGTCGGAACGCTCAGCACGGACTTCTTCACCAACCTGCTGGACATGGGCACCGAATGGAAACCCGCGGGCAAAGGCGTCTACGAAGGCCGCGACCGCGCCAGCGGTGAGGTCAAGTGGACCGGCTCCCGCGTCGATCTGGTCTTCGGCTCGAACTCGCAGCTACGGGCGCTGGCCGAGGTCTATGGGCAGGCAGATGCGGGCGGCAAGTTCATCTGCGACTTTGTCTCGGCCTGGAACAAGGTGATGAACGCGGATCGGTTCGATCTTAAGTAGTCACGCATACCACTCACGAAACGACGCCGTCTGAGGAGACTCGGGCGGCGTTTTCTTTTGGGTGAGTCTGGGGTGGAGTCCTGCGACCGGGCGCGAATCCACCGAAACACCGCTCAATTGCGCGTTCGAAGTTGAGTTTCAGCGGATCTGCGGCCAGAAATATTAATCCAACCTATTGTTTTTGTTAACATGAGTGCGTTTCCGCTGAGAAATGTGAAGTTTTTTCAAAATGGGGGTTGCAGGTCCCGGACCCAATCCGTAAATACCCCTTCACCGGCGCTGCTGAGGCGCTTGGGACGCGGCGGAAGCGGCGGTGACACACCGGAGAGACGGTGGGCATCTGAGGGAATGTGTTGGGCGGTGGCGCTGAGTGATTGGCGTTATGGTCTGATTTTGGGTCTTGGGTGTTTTGTTCTTTGACATTGA
>NZ_JBQFOW010000012.1:0-110667 GCF_056533855.1 Ruegeria sp. F11
CTGCGGTCAGCGTCGTTTTACCATGGTCAACGTGGCCAATCGTGCCGATGTTGACGTGCGGTTTTGTACGCTCAAACTTTTCCTTTGCCATTCCTCAGGCGCCCTTTTGCGATTTGGGGGACCCTTGGTCCCGTGGTTACATCTGCGCGCGCGAGATATTTGGTTCGCAGGGGAAAATCAAGCACATCCTGCGGGAAAAGCGGTTTGTCATGCTGGATTTTGCGTGACCTCGACGGAATCGAGCGGTTGGATCAGGTCAGGACGTCCGTCGAACCATCCATTGTCCTTATGTTCCTCGGCCAGCCACTCCTCGACCCGGTCGGCGACTTTCAAGGCCAGACCGCTCATCTGCTCTTCCTTGGTGCGGGTATTGCCCGATCCGGTCAGAGCGCTTTCACCGGTCGTGTCTTCCAGCACCTGAAACTGTTTGCCCTTGGCCAGAAACTCTTTCTTGTTCACGTCATAGACGTTGACCAACACGATCGCAGTGCTTTTCGGATTGTAAATCACTGGAATGCCCGGAGGGGCCAGCATATACCCTTCGAGGCTGATGCCAATGTCATATTCCTGCGCGCCCTCATAGCGGCCCAGACGAATATCGACCGCGTTCTGGATCGCGTCGGTCCATTCGTCCGGCGTGGCATCGCGTGACACCGGCCCCTGAACGGCCTTGTCGGCGAAGGCATAGTTCACGCGCAGTTTGAATTCGCCCAGACTTTCGGGTTCTTCATAAACTTGCGTCTGGGTGCAGGCACCCATCAGGGCCAGCCCGGTGATCAGTGTCAGAATGCGCAGCATGTCTCTCGTCTCGATAGGCCTGTTTTTCTTTGATCTAGCGCACCGATACGGGGTGTGCCAAGCCGTATCGACAGAAATTCACTTGGGCGCGGCGCTGGATCACGAGAATTTATAGCTGCGCGGGAATCCATAGGGGGCCTTTTTGCCAACGCCTGCACGCTTTGCCAGCCATTGGGACATATCGGCCTCGTGCCGGGTTTTGTCGCCGCCCATCGACCATTTCAGGCCCTCTTCCCAGTTGAAAGTGGTCACATCGGACAACCCGCCATCCAGTTCCAGCGTCCCCTGCCGCCCCCTGGCCATATTGTATTTCTGCAAACGCACACCCTTGCCCCGCGTCATCTCGGGCAATTCTTCGGCCGGGAAGACGAGGAACTTGCCGTTCTGCGAGACAACGGCCACGTGATCGCCCTCGACGGGCTTACAGATCATCGCGGTTTCGTCGCCCTTGACGTTCAGCACCTGCTTGCCGTTGCGGGTCTGGGCCAGCACCTCATCTTCGGGCACCATGAAGCCGTTGCCCGCGTCCGAGGCCACAAGCAGCTTGCGCCCCGGCTTGTGGATCAGGATGTCGATGATCTGAGCCTCGTTCGGCAGGTCGACCATCAGACGCAGCGGCTCACCCATCCCACGCCCACCGGGCAGGTTGGCTGCGCTGACGGTGTAGAATCGACCATTCGAGGCGAAGACCAGCAGGCGATCCGTGGTTTCTGCATGGAAGATGAACCGCGGGCCGTCGCCGTCCTTGAACTTCAGCTCGCGCTTCAGGTCGATGTGACCGGTCATTGCGCGGATCCAGCCCATCTGAGAGCAGACGACCGTGATCGGTTCGCGGTCGATCATCGCCTCAAGCGGCACTTCTTCGACCTGCCCCGCCTCGGCGAACTGAGTCCGGCGCGCGCCGCCTTCGTAGTCTTTGCCGAAGGTCTTCTTGGTCTCTTTCAACTGCTCGGCGATCTTGGCCCATTGCAGAGCGGGATCGGCCAGAAGGTCTTCGAGGTTGGCGCGCTCCAGCATCAACTCGTCACGTTCGCGGACCAGTTCCATCTCTTCCAGACGACGCAGACTGCGCAAGCGCATGTTGAGGATGGCGTCGACCTGAACTTCGGACAGTTCGCCCTCGCCCGGTTTGGGCGAGACGTAGTCGGATTCGTCGGTCGCGCGGACATGGTCGATGCCCCAATCCTCGCGCGTTAGTGCGGCTTTGGGGTCATCGTCGTAGCGGATGATGTCGATCACACGGTCGAGATTGAGGAAGGCGACAATAAAGCCCTCCAACACCTCCAACCGGTGATCGATCTTGGCCATCCGGTGACGCGAGCGGCGGATCAGCACCTCTTGCCGGTGATCGAGGAAGGCGCGCAGCACTTCCTTCATCGAGCAGACCTTGGGCGTCACACCGTCGATCAGCACGTTCATGTTCAGGCTGAACCGCACCTCGAGGTCCGAGTTGCGATAGAGCATGCCCATCAGCACCTCGGGGTCGACGTTTTTGGAACGCGGCTCAAGGATCAGACGAATGTCATCAGCGGATTCGTCCCTTACATCACCGAGGATCGGGATTTTCTTGGTCTGGATCAGTTCCGCGATCTTTTCGATCAGCTTGGATTTCTGAACCTGATAGGGGATCTCGGTGACGACGATCTGCCACTGGCCGCGACCAAGATCCTCGACCTCGAACTTGCAGCGCAGACGGAAGGACCCGCGCCCGGTGCGATAGGCCTGCGCGATATTCTCGGGCGGCTCAACGATCACGCCGCCGGTCGGGAAATCCGGGCCGGGGACATAGTTCAGCAAAGTATCGTCGCGCGCATCCGGCGTCTTGATCAGATGCAGACAGGCATCGCAAAGCTCCGAGATATTGTGCGGCGGAATATTCGTCGCCATCCCAACTGCGATACCGCTGGCGCCATTCGCCAGCAGATTCGGGAATTGCGCGGGCAACACGACCGGCTCGGTCAGCGTGCCGTCGTAGTTGTCGCGGAAATCGACGGCGTCTTCGTTCAGACCTTCAAGCAGCGCCTCGGCCACGATGGTCATCCGCGCTTCGGTGTAACGCGAGGCCGCCGGGTTATCACCGTCGATATTGCCGAAATTCCCCTGCCCGTCGACCAGCGGGTAGCGCACGTTGAAATCCTGCGCCAGACGCGCCATCGCATCATAGATAGCGGCGTCGCCATGCGGGTGATAGTTGCCCATCACGTCGCCGGAAATCTTGGCGGACTTCCTGAAACCTCCGGTTGCACTGAGTCGCAGCTCTCTCATCGCATAGAGGATTCGCCGGTGCACCGGCTTCAACCCGTCCCGCGCATCGGGCAGCGCCCGGTGCATGATGGTGGACAGCGCATAGGTCAGGTAACGCTCACCTATGGCGCGGCGAAGCGGTTCGGCTACCTCGCCCCCGCCTTCGGGGGCCTCCATGTTGGGGTCGTCGATCGTATCGTTCATATATGATGTGGTACAACGCACGCGCGCCTTGGTAAAGCAACCGCGGCATATTTTGCTGGGGACAAGTCGCGCTTTTTGCAACAGGGGGAGGCAACCCCCGGATTTCCCCCATCTTTCGACTCGGCCCACAAATTATGCTAGGATTTCTTCAATTAAGTTGCTGCCTGTTTTTTGATGTTACGATTGCCGGGGGATGCGCCATGACGCGCCTGATACTAGTTACCTTTGCCGCACTTGGCTGGACCTTCTATGTAATGAGCGGGGGTCCCGATTTCGAGCCGCGCGGCATACGCGCCGAACAACCTGAACGCGTGGCCGTGGCTCCCAAACCTGCCCCAAAACCTGTGGTCGAGGCCCCGGTCGAACAACTCGTGACCCGCGTGGCTTTGCAACCCTCGGATATTGTTCCGCCCCAGACCCAAGTCGAACCTGTCCTTGGGGAAAAAGAAACCAAAGCCCTGCTGTCTCAGGTCGCCGCAGGGCTTAGGGCGAACCCGTCCCTGTTTGATGATCAAAGCGTGACCCTGACGCTGGCGTCGCTGGAACAAGGCGTTGCCGGGCTGCAGCAGGTCGTAACGGATGTGGAACCTGAACCGGCCGCGATTCCAGCCCAGCCGGAACCCGAGAAGGATATCCGCGAAATCTCGGGCACTCGCGTGAACATGCGCGATGGGCCCGGCACGATCTATCCGATCATCGGCAAGGCGGTGATCGGCCAGAAGGTCGAAATCCTCAGCGAATCCGGCACCGGCTGGTTGCGCCTGCGCGTGGTACCCACGCAACAGGTCGGTTGGATTTCGGCCTCACTCGTCCGGAAAACCAACAACTAGAACCTGCATGTCATTGCTCTGCCGCATTCCTGACCATAGCTATGGGCGCAGGACAAGGTCGGGGATGACATGCAGAAATCAATTCTCATTACAGGTTGTTCCTCGGGCATAGGTCTGGACGCCGCACACGGTATGCGTGCGCGCGGCTGGCGGGTTTTTGCCTCCTGCCGCCAGCAGCGAGACTGTGACCGGCTGCGGGCGCAAGGGTTCGAAAGCCCCCGAATCGACTATACCGACGCGGCGACCATCACGTCCGGCCTGGCCGAGTTGATCGAAGCCACAGGCGGCACTTTGGACGCGGTGTTCAACAACGGCGCGCACGGGCTGCCCGGCGCGGTCGAGGACCTACCCACCGACGGCCTGCGCCAGATTTTCGAGGCGAATTTCTTTGGCTGGCACGAACTGACCCGGCAGATCATCCCAATCATGCGGGCGCAGGGGCACGGGCGAATCGTCCAGAACTCTTCGGTGCTGGGGCTGGTGGCGATTCCGTGGCGCGGGGCCTATGTGGCCACAAAATACGCGGTCGAGGGGCTGACGGATACGCTGCGGATGGAGTTGCGGGACACGGATATCAAGGTCATCCTGATCGAACCCGGCCCGGTTACATCGAAAATCCGCGTGAACTCGATCCCCATGTTCGAACGGTTCATCGACTGGAAGAACTCGGCCCTTCGCGAGAAATACGAGGCCGGTTTGCTGAAACGGCTCTACGAATCGTCGGGGCCCGACCGGTTCGAACTGCCAGCCTCGGCGGTGACGGCAAAGCTGGCCCATGCGGTCGAATCCCGCAGACCCCGGGCGCGGTACTACGTGACGACCCCCACGTATATCGCCGGATATCTGCGCCGCGTCCTGTCCACCCGCGCGATTGATCGCATCCTGTCGGCGGACTGAGGCAAAAAACCTGTTCGCTTTTGGCGCGACAAAGGCTAGATCAGGCCAATCGCAAATAACACACAGACGGTGAGTTCATGGACCTTTTGATGGTCGTTTTGCTTCTGGCCATGGCGGCAGTGGTCGTTGTGCTGACCCTGGGCATCGCCAATTTCGGCAAGGGCGGCATGGAAGCTGCCAAGAAAAGCAACAAGATGATGCGGCTGCGTATCCTGTTTCAGTTCGTCGCCGTCGTGCTGATCGTTCTTTTCGTCTGGCTGCGCGGGCAAGGAGTGCAATAGATGGTCGTTCTGAACAAGATTTACACCCGCACCGGCGATGACGGCAAAACCGCCCTGGGCAATGGCGAGCGTGTCGCGAAATATTCGGGCCGTGTGGCGGCCTATGGCACGGTGGACGAGTTGAACTCCTTCGTCGGCGTTGCCCGAACCGAGGCCGATGGCGAGACCGACGCCGCCCTCGCCCGCATCCAGAACGACTTGTTCGATCTGGGCGCAGACTTCTGCCGCCCCGACATGGAAAAAGATGCCGAGGCCGACTATCCGCCCCTGCGCATCGCGCCCGCCCAGATCGACCGGCTCGAGGCCGAGATTGACGCGATGAACGCCGATCTGGAACCGCTGCGCAGTTTCATCCTGCCCGGCGGCTCGCGTCTGGCGGCCCATCTGCATGTCTGCAGAACGGTCTCGCGCCGGGCCGAGCGGCTGGCAGTTGAGCTGACCAATATGGAGCCGGTGAACACTGTGGCGGTGAAATACCTCAACCGTCTGAGCGACTGGTTCTTTGTTGCGGCACGCTGCGCCAACAACGGCGGCAAGGATGACGTTTTGTGGATTCCGGGCGCCAACCGCTAAGCGCCCGTTCCCCGCATCCCGACGCAGCACTTCCGCACGCTGAAAAAAGCACAAAACGCGACGTCCCAAGTGCATGACGTGACGATTTTGCCCTGTTGTCGTGCGACCTGAGACGCTATTCAGTCCCACGAGAGCATTGGTGGGCTTCGCGGCTTACCGTTTTTTGTGAGGAGCAAGCGCAATATGAAGGTACTCGTGCCTGTCAAACGCGTGATCGACTATAACGTGAAGGTCCGCGTCAAGGCGGACGGCAGCGGTGTCGATCTCGCCAATGTCAAAATGTCGATGAACCCCTTCGACGAAATCGCCGTGGAAGAGGCGATCCGCCTGAAAGAAGCGGGCAAGGCGGACGAAGTTGTTGCCGTTTCGATTGGCGTAAAGCAGGCGCAGGAAACCCTGCGGACCGCGCTGGCCATGGGTGCAGACCGTGCGATTCTGGTGGTTGCGGCTGATGACGTCCACACTGATATCGAACCGCTGGCCGTTGCCAAAATCCTCGCCAAAGTCGTTGAAGAGGAACAGCCGGGCATCGTTCTGGCTGGCAAACAGGCGATCGACAACGACATGAACGCCACCGGTCAGATGCTGTCGGCCCTGCTGGGCTGGTCCCAGGGTACCTTCGCGTCCGAACTGGACATCGAAGGCGACAGCGCCAAGATCACCCGTGAGGTGGATGGTGGTCTGCAGACCATCGGCGTCAAGATGCCGACCATCGTGACTGTTGACCTGCGCCTGAATGAGCCGCGCTATGCCTCGCTGCCCAACATCATGAAGGCGAAGAAAAAGCCGCTGGATGAGAAAACCGCCGCCGATTACGGCGTTGACGTCACCCCGCGCCTGGAGATTGTAAAAACCGACGAGCCGCCCGCGCGCGCTGCCGGTATCGTGGTGGGCTCGGTTGACGAGCTGGTCGAGAAACTCAAAGAAGCGGGGGCTGTGTAATGGCTGTTCTTCTTCTCGCTGAAGTCAACAATGGTGAGCTGTCGCTGGACGCCACCGCCAAGGCCGTCAACGCCGCAAAAGCTCTGGGTGACGTGACTGTTCTGGCCGCAGGCGGTTCCGCCGCCGCTGCTGGTGAGGCCGCCGCCAAGATCGATGGCGTTGCCAAGGTGCTGGTCGCCGAGGATGCCTCGCTGGGTCACCGCCTGGCGGAATCGACCGCAGCGCTGATCGAGTCGCTGGCCGACGGCTATGAGCACATCGTGGCCCCGGCAACCACCGACGCCAAGAACGTGATGCCGCGCGTCGCCGCGCTGCTGGACGTGATGGTGATCTCGGATGCGTCCGGCGTGGTTGACGGCTCGACATTCGAGCGTCCGATCTATGCGGGCAACGCGATCCAGACTGTGAAATCGAACGACGCCAAGAAGGTTGTCACCCTGCGGACGGCCAGCTTTGACGCGGCGGGCGAAGGTGGTTCGGCCCCGGTTGAAACCATCTCGGTTCCGGGTTCCGAAGGTCTGTCGGAATGGGTCGAGGACAAGGTGGCCGAAAGCGACCGTCCCGAACTGACCTCGGCTGGCGTTGTTGTTTCGGGCGGCCGTGGTGTCGGCTCGGAAGAGGACTTCAAACTGATCGAAACGCTGGCCGACAAGCTAGGCGCGGCGGTTGGTGCCTCGCGCGCCGCCGTTGACTCGGGCTATGCCCCGAACGACTGGCAGGTGGGTCAGACCGGTAAGGTTGTTGCCCCCGATCTGTATGTCGCAGTCGGTATCTCGGGCGCGATCCAGCACCTTGCGGGTATGAAGGACTCGAAGGTCATCGTTGCGATCAACAAGGACGAAGAAGCGCCGATTTTCCAGGTTGCCGATTTCGGACTGGTCGCAGACCTTTTCCAGGCGGTGCCGGAACTGACCGAGAAACTCGGCTGATCACAGCCTGAGATTTTTCGTCGGAAAATCTAGGAACGGCCCGCCAACAGGCGGGCTTTTTCAATTCAGATCACTGATCGCAGAATATAGCGCATCCGCGATCCGGCGATGCGAGGCTGGTCCGATCATGTGCTCAGCCATGGGCTGCTGCAGGGTTCCGAACAGTAAATCCTCGATCTCATCCGAGTCGCCGGACAACCGAACGCTCAGGTCAACGATCCCAGCGCAAAGCGGCCTCAAACCCTCGACCATATCGGCCCCGACAAAAACCGGATCACAGCCGAGCGGGCCGCCATATTCAGTCGCAATCTCACCATCCACGCGCAGCCAGAGCAGAATGACCGGCGGTTCGATCTGTTGTAGAAACCGCACCATCGTCCGCGTCCATTGCTGGCGCAATTCCTGTGCCACGACCTCATACCGTGCATCGGAACATGCGTGCAGCCGCCCCAGCAGGTGGCGGACAAAGTGCACATCTGTGAAGTCCAGATCCGGGTATAGGGCGACAAGATCTCCATTCGGAGCGAGGAAGCGGTCGTTGCGACGCGGGTGCACTTTGTAGAACCGATTCGACTGCCCCAGCGCGCCCGGCACCTGCAACACGCACAGTTCGGCCGCATTGGCCATGTCCCGCAGATCAGCATCCTGCGACAGAGCCTCCAACCCGCAGAAGAGGCTTCCGAAATTGACGCATTTGCGGTCCAGACGTTGTTCCAGATAGGCCGGAAACGGTTGGTCAACGAAACGTCCAAACGTCTCATCCCCGCCCAAACACGCCAGATAGGACCCACCCAGAGACCGCTTCGGTCCGCGAAACTGCAGCTTTGATGCCCCGTAGCGGCACACGTGGTCTTCGGGCAATCCCGCGCCCGTTTGATGATAGCTCATATCACTCACCCAATTGTCACCCGCTGCCATCCTGCCGCCTCAGGTCTTGAGAAAATGCTAATGTGCGCATTTGAAGCAAATCCAACCCAACCGAGTCCCTTGCCGCCCGCCCCGAACTGCCGGTAATGTCGCGGCAACCCAAGAACAAAGGCACTGAACATGGATGTAAAATCGGTCGGAGTGATTGGCGCGGGCCAGATGGGCAATGGCATCGCCCATGTATTGGCGCTGGCGGATTATGACGTTCTGCTGAACGATGTCAGCCAGGACGCGCTGGACAGCGCCGTGACCACGATTGAAGGCAATCTGGCGCGTCAGGTGTCGCGGGGGAAGATCTCGGAAGAGGCCATGCAGGGGGCGTTGAAGCGGATCAGCACGACGCTGGAACTGCCGCAACTGGGGCAGACCGATCTGGTAATCGAAGCGGCGACCGAGCGCGAGGCGATCAAACAGGCGATCTTTGAGGACCTGCAACCACATCTTTTGCCGCATACGATTTTGACCTCGAACACATCCTCAATCTCAATCACCCGTCTGGCCAGCCGGACGGACCGGCCCGAACGGTTCATGGGGTTCCACTTCATGAACCCCGTGCCAGTGATGCAATTGGTGGAACTGATTCGCGGTATCGCGACCGATGAACAGACATTCAGCACCTGCAAAGCCGTGGTGGACCGGCTGGGTAAGACCGCCGCCAGCGCCGAGGATTTTCCGGCTTTCATCGTGAACCGCATTCTGATGCCGATGATCAATGAGGCTGTCTATACCCTGTACGAGGGCGTGGGCAGCGTGCAGTCCATTGACCAGTCTATGAAGCTGGGGGCCAATCACCCCATGGGGCCGCTGGAATTGGCGGATTTCATCGGGTTGGACACCTGTCTGGCGATCATGAACGTTCTGCATGATGGGCTGGCGGATACCAAGTATAGGCCCTGCCCGCTGTTGACCAAATATGTCGAAGCCGGATGGCTGGGCCGTAAGACCGAACGCGGGTTTTATGATTATCGCGGTGAGGTTCCGGTTCCGACACGGTAAAGGGGGCCAGCCCCCTCGCCCGGATTTTATCCGGGCTCACCCCCGGGATATTTTTGGCCAGATGAAGTTCCGGATCAGGCGTTGGGTGTCTGGCCCAGCGCCATCGTGCGCTTTCTGAGCCAGGCCATGAAGCCGCGCGGGTCGCGTTCCAGCAATTGCATGTCCTCGTCCGAGACCGGCTGGCCGATCACCGGAGATTGCGGCTTGTTGCAGGAGCGGACGATCTCGTGCAGCAGCAGGCCCTGTCGCAGGATCGCGGACAGTTTGTTGGCGATCTGATAGGCACGCGAGTTGCGGCCCGGGAAGAAGATCGGCACCACCTGCGCGCCCGAACGGCGGATCATTTTGGCGGTGAAGACATTCCACTCGCGCTCGATGGCCGGGCCGAACCAGTCATCCGACGACATCACCACGCCGGATGGGAAAAGGGCCACGACGCCGCCGTTTTTCAGATGCTCCATCGCCTTGCCCCGCATCTCCAGCATTTTGGCCTGCGCCTCGGGGTCATGCGGGAAGGGAACGGGGATCATGAACGAGGTCGCGGCCTCGTCCAGCCCGGTCAGGACCGAGCGGGTCAGGATGCGGTAGTCGCTGCGGACCCGTCCGATCAGTTCGGCCAGGATCATGCCGTCGACCATGCCGTGCGGGTGGTTTGCAACCACGACAACCGGGCCTTTCTTGGGAATGCGGTCGATCTGATCCTGCGGGGTTGTCAGGTCGATCCCCATGACATCCAGCGCGCCACGCCAGAACCTTTGGCCCCGATAGTATTCGTTCTTTTTTTCGAACTTGTTGACCATTCGCAGAATGGTCAGCTTGCCGGTGCACCATTCGATGGCGCGGATGGCCGTCGAGGTCCAGGCGTCGTCGAACGAGTTCGCATAGGTCAGGGTTCTACGGTCGTAGATCTCGCCCTGATCCGCGGTCCCATCCACCATCGGGCCTGTCTTGGTTTCGTGCGTCGTTTCCGCCAATTCCTGGTCTTCCCGTTCTTGCTGTCCCGGCGGGGCGGTTCAGAACCCCTCTCCGAACTTGTCGTTCACAAGAGCTTCCAGGGCTTCTGCCAATGCCTCAGCATCCGGCCCGGACGTCTCGACGTCAATAGTGGTTCCGCGCGAGGCTGCCAACATCAAAAGGCCCATGATACTGTCCCCTGAGGCAGAAAGTCCGTCTTTGGACACTTCGGCGCGGGCGTCAAAGCCTTCGACCAGTTCAACCAGCTTGGCCGAGGCGCGGGCGTGCAGACCCTTTTCGTTAATGATTTTCAGGCTTCGGCTGGTCATTTCAATCAATCCGGTCTTAATCCAATGTCACATTTTGCGCATTGATGTACTTCCGTCCAGCCTCCATCGCCCGGCGCACCGCATCGGCAACCGGAAGGTGGCGGCTTTTGGCCAATTTGATCAGCATCGGAAGATTTGCGCCATAAAGGATGCGCCGATCCTGCGGCGCGCAGGCCCGCAGGCTGAGATTCGACGGGCTGCCGCCAAACAGGTCGGTCACGATAACAACGCCGTCGCCCACGTCGACCTCATCGGCGGCGCGGCAGATTTCGGCCTGTTTTTCGTCGCGGTTGTGGTCGGCCTCGATCGCGATGGCCTTCAGGCCGGGCTGCGGTCCGACCACATGCTGCATCGCGGACAGGTATTCCTGAGCCAACCCCCCATGCGCTACGATCACTATCCCGATCAATCCGGCCTCACATTCAACGCGCGTCGTTCCATTTCGCGATGCCTAATTGCCACCTGCTGCCCCCCCTCTGCAAGGGCTTTCGCAACCGCTTCGGCCATGGCGACGGATCGGTGCTGCCCGCCCGTGCAGCCGAATGCCACGGACAGGTGTGCTTTGCCTTCGGCGCGAAAGGCCGGCAGCAGAAGTGACAGCAACTCCACCACACGGTCGAAAAACGGTGCGTAGTTCGTATCGGACTGTACATAGTGCGCCACATCCGGGTTTCGACCATCCGCTGCCCGCAATTCGGGCCGCCAGTAGGGGTTGGCCAGAAACCGGCAGTCAAACACCATGTCCAGACCGCGCGGCAGGCCGCGTTTGTACGAGAAGGACTCCACCGACACCGCCAAATGCCGACCGTCCTTGGGAGCGAACCAGCGTTCGACCTCTTCGCGCAGCTGGTGCACGTTCAGAGCGCTGGTGTCGATCAAGGTATCGGCAATCTCGCGGATCGGGGCCAGCAGTTCCTTTTCCTGCCGCACGCCGGTTTCGGGGCTGGAATCGCGCGCCACCGGGTGCCGCCTGCGCGTTTCCGAGAATCGCCGCAGCAGCACGTCATCGCTGCAATCCAGATAGAGCACCGTCAGATCGACCTGCACCATGCGGCCCAGCTTGGCCGCCAGTTCAATGAACCCGATGGTCGAGAAATCCCGGTTGCGGGCGTCGATGCCAAGGGCCATCGGGCGGTCGCTTTCGGCCCCGTCCAGCAGTCGGGACAACAGGCCCATGGGCAGGTTGTCGATGGCCTCGAACCCCAGATCTTCTAGGACATGGATCGCCGTGGACCGGCCTGCGCCCGAGGGGCCCGTCACCAGAACGATGCGCCGTTGCGAAGTCATGTGCCGGGCCAATCCGTGGTCACGCGTCCCATCCTGAGCAGTTGGATCAAAGCTTCCGCCAAATTGGGCAGGTCGGCCCCGCGAAGCAAGGGAACAGATTGCCTCAGTACTTGTATCGTTACCGGTTCCGGAAGGCGGGCTGTTTCGGCTTGGTCCAGATCGACGACATAGGCCAGCGGTGAGGGGCTGCAAGGCGTGGCCCGCAGCAGACCGATACCACGCGCCTCGATCAGGCCCGAGATCTGCGGAACAGGCTCGGCGATGACCTGATCGGAGTCCATGTGCAGATTGACCCTGTCATCCGCGACCAGACCTGCCCCCAGCGCCATCATACGCAGACCAAGACCGGATTTGCCGGACCCCGAGGCCCCAACGATCAGAAGCCCCTGGCCATCGACGGCAACGCAAGTTGCATGAACACAGGCACTGTCCTGATTCAACGCATCTGACAGGGCCGCTATGGTCATGATGTCAGACTGGCAGCCCCACGACAAAACGCGCACCCAGCGGGTCTGATGTGATGTCGGCCTCGGTCGGGCGGATATTCTCGGCCCAGATCACGCCGCCGTGGGCTTCGACGATCTGTTTCGAAATGGCAAGACCCAGGCCCGAGTTATTCCCGAAATGCTCGGCAGGCCGCTGCGAATAGAAGCGTTTGAACACTTTGGTCAGCGATTCTTCTGGGATACCGGGGCCGGTGTCTTCGACCACCACCAGCACGCGGTTGTCTCGCTTGCGGACCCAGACCCGGATCGCATCGCTTTCCTCGCAGAAGGAAATCGCGTTGGTGATCAGGTTGACAAAGACCTGCGCCAGACGGGCCTCCAGCCCATTGACCACAATGGGATCGCTTGGCAGGTCGGTGATGTAGTCGATGCCTTTGGACCGGGCATCCTCACCCAGGAACTGGCCGATATTGCCCAGCAGGTTCAGCAGGTCGAAGGGCTGTTCTTCCTCTTTCACCAGTTCCGCATCCAGACGCGAGGCGTTCGAGATATCGCTGACCAGACGGTCCAGACGCTTCACGTCATGCTCGATCACGCCCAGCAGCTTTTCACGCTGATCGTCGCGCTTGACCATGCGCAGCGTGCCGACCGCCGATTGCAGGCTGGCCAGCGGGTTCTTGATCTCATGCGCCACGTCGGCGGCGAATTGTTCGTTTGCGTCGATCCGGTTGTAAAGCGCGGTCACCATCCCGCGCAGGGCCTGGCTGAGGCGTCCGATCTCATCCGGGCGCGCGCTCAGATCGGGGATGCGGATGCGGCCGGGATTGACCCCGGTGCCCCGGTCCTTGCCCATTTCGGCAGCGGCGGCCAGATCGGCCAACGGGTTGGCGATGGTCGAGGCCAACACGAGGCTGAGGCCGATGGACACCAGCAGCGCCACCACAAACATCTGCAGCACCCGTTCCTGTTCGCGCCGCGCCAAAGCGTCAATTTCACCGGCGGGCCCGGTAATGGCGACCGCTCCGGCGGGAATACCCTCGTACAGGATCGGCGCGGCGGCGACGATTACGGTATCGCCCGCTTCGTCCGACACTGCCTGCACTTGATGCTGGCCCTGCAACGCGGTCGGAACAATGGTCTGAACACGCTGTGCGAGGGTCGGTGCCTCAACCTCGGGTGACCAATTGATGATGCGGGATAGGCCGGTCCAGACGGCGTTCAAGGTATCGCTGATCACCGTGCTGCCGGTCTGGATATCCGCGTCCGAGCGCAGCAACACAGGCAGTTCCGATGGCGGAGACGCCCCGCGCGTCCAGCCGATCAGGGTGCCGCTGGAATCGTAGACGAACACCTCACCGCCTTTGGGCAGGCTAAGGCCCGCCAGGGTGTCCTTGACGTCCAGATCCGAGGCATCGCGCGGGTTCTGTGCGCTTCCCTGCCGCAACTGAGTCTCGAACACGTTGCTGACCAGTTGCGCATCACCCATCAGGTTGCGCGCCGTCTGCTGAACCTGTTCCTTGCGGGTGTCGTTCAGATAGAGCAACCCGGTCACAAGAATGACCAGGGCGATCAGGTTGAAGGTGATGATCTTGCGCGCCAGCGGCGAGCCGCGCAGCGAAAACAGGTTCCGTCGGGATCGCTTATGCTGCAGTTCTTCCGAATCGAGGTCCTGCGGGATAACCCAGTCATCCCCCAGAACGACGTCACCGTCGCGCAATTCATCGGTTCGTTCAGTGTCGCGCACGGAACCCCATTACCTCTTGTAGACGGCCAGGCCTATTCTTCGTTGTATCTGTACCCGATCCCGTAAAGGGTTTCGATGGCCGAAAACTCAGAGTCCGCTGCACGCATCTTCTTGCGCAGGCGTTTGATGTGGCTGTCGATCGTGCGGTCGTCCACGTAGACCTGATCGTCATAGGCCACATCCATCAGCTGATCGCGGCTTTTGACAAAGCCCGGACGCTGGGCCAGCGCCTGCAGCAACAGGAACTCGGTCACGGTCAGAGACACATCCGTCCCTTTCCAGCTGACCGCGTGGCGCAGCGGATCCATCCGCAATTCCCCACGTTCCATTACCTTGGTATCGCCGGTATTGGCAGCGGTCGCATCGCCGCTTGTGGCCTCTTGTCGGCGCAGCAACGCACGGATGCGCTCCACCAGCAAACGTTGGGAAAACGGCTTTTTTACATAGTCATCCGCACCCATGCGCAGGCCCAGAACCTCGTCGATCTCATCATCTTTCGAGGTCAGGAAAATTACCGGCATCTGCGTTTTCTGGCGCAGCCGCTGCAGCAAATCCATGCCGTCCATACGCGGCATCTTGATATCCAGCACGGCCATATCCGGAAGCTTCTTGTTGAACGCGTCCAGAGCGGCCTGCCCGTCATTATATGTTTCGACCTCGAAACCTTCGGCTTCAAGCGTCATGGACACGGACGTCAGAATGTTTCTGTCGTCGTCCACCAGTGCAATCTTCGACATCGGGTTCACCCCTATTCCTGCTCACTCGCGCAATAATACGCTTTTTTGTAAGACATTGTTGGCGTTTTTGATCTACCGAATCAATCCGTAACCACGAATCGTGCCATTCTTGCGGCAGGTATGCGGCAAAATTGCCTTGCCCCGCCCGAATTGTTGCCCTGAATTACGGCAGGCAATTCGTGGTGGCGCTAAACCTGTGCTTGGTTGCGCTAACTCGCCAAACCCACCTGTTCATGCCCCAAAATACCATGATAAGAGGCGCTTGACCGCCGGGCTTATCCCGGCATCTGCCCATGGCGCATCCGGCCCAAGGCCCGCGCCACCACAGGAGAAGACACACATGACATCTGGACGGGTTAACCCGCAATTCCGCCTCGAAGATCAGGGCATCGAGGGTCTGGGACATGTCTATTACAACTTTATGGAACCGGCGCTGATCGAAGAGGCGCTGAAGCGTGGCGAAGGCACCCTTGGCAATGGCGGTGCGTTTCTGGTCACCACCGGCAAGTTCACGGGCCGGTCCCCAAAGGACAAGCACGTCGTCAAAACCGACAGCGTCGCCGACAGCATCTGGTGGGAAAACAACGCCGCCATGAGCCCCGAAGGGTTCGATGCGCTTTACCAAGATATGCTGGCCCATATGAAGGGCCGCGACTATTTCGTGCAGGACCTCGTCGGCGGGGCCGATCCCAGCTATTCGATCAACGTGCGCATGGTCACGGAACTGGCCTGGCACAACCTGTTCATCCGCCACCTGCTGCGCCGCCCGGATCGCGAAGATCTGGACGATTTCACCGCAGATTTCACGGTCATCAACTGCCCCAGCTTCAAGGCCGACCCGGCCAAGCACGGCTGCCGGTCCGAAACGGTGATCGCGCTGAACTTTGACCGCAAGCTGATCCTGATCGGCGGCACCGAATATGCGGGCGAGAATAAGAAATCCGTCTTTACCCTGCTGAACTACATGCTGCCCGAGAAAGGCGTGATGCCGATGCACTGCTCGGCCAACCACGCCGTGGGCAACCCGGTCGACACTGCCGTGTTCTTCGGCCTGTCCGGCACCGGCAAGACCACCCTGTCCGCTGACCCCGCGCGGGTTCTGATCGGCGATGATGAACACGGCTGGTCGGATCGCGGCACCTTCAATTTTGAGGGCGGCTGCTATGCCAAGACGATCAACCTGAACGCCGAGGCCGAGCCGGAAATCTACGCCACGACCAGCAAGTTCGGCACCGTGATCGAGAACATGGTCTTCGACCCCGAGACCAAGGAGTTGGATTTCAACGACGACTCGCTGACCGCGAACATGCGCTGCGCTTATCCGCTGGAATACATCTCGAACGCGTCGAAATCGGCCTTGGGCGGGCATCCCAAGAACATCATCATGCTCACTTGCGATGCGTTCGGCGTGCTGCCTCCGATCGCGCGGCTGACGCCAGCGCAGGCGATGTATCACTTCCTGTCGGGCTTTACCTCGAAGGTCGCAGGCACCGAGCATGGCGTGACTGAACCGCAGCCCACCTTTTCAACCTGTTTCGGCGCGCCGTTCATGCCGCGCCGTCCCGAGGCCTATGGCAACCTGCTGCGCGACAAGATCGCCCAGCATGGCGCCACCTGCTGGCTGGTCAACACCGGCTGGACCGGTGGAGCCTATGGCGTGGGCAGCCGGATGCCGATCAAGGCCACGCGCGCCCTGCTGACCGCCGCGCTGGAAGGCTCGCTGGCGGATGCCGAATTCCGCAAAGATGCGAATTTCGGCTTTGACGTCCCGGTCTCGGTTCCCGGCGTCCCCGAAGTTCTGCTGGACCCGCGCCGCACATGGGATGACCAAAGCGCCTTTGACAAACAGGCGGAAAAACTGGTGCAGATGTTTGCCGAGAATTTCGAGCAATACGTCCCGTTCATTGACGAGGACATCAAAGCCGTCGCGATCGGCTGAACTTAAGCTAAGGGGCGTTCGCGCCCCTTTTTCTTGCCGAGTAGATGTGTCCCTTCTGATCCTCTGAGAGTTGCGAAATTAACGGGACAGTTACAAATGCATTGCCCAATACCACAACATAAGGTAGGTCTGCTGCCTATTAGACTGAATAAGCCCGGCGCTGACGCACCGGGCCAAAATTGAAAATACCTATGGGCGGCTCACGCACACACACTCACGTTGGCGAAATGAGCAACCTAATCAGACGTGTAGTCTATAAGTATGGGGATATGTGTCAATATGGGACTTGCTGAAAAGTTACTCGCTCAGCCCGTTCCGACTCGCCCAAATTTCGCGGGAATTGGCGCAGACAAAAACAGGTAAATCAATGACAGAAATCTCGAAACTCACCGAGCTGCGCAAGCTGATGCAAAGCATGGAACAGACCCTTGGGCTGGAAAAGCTCTCTCCGGTTGAACGCGATATTTACTACGCGGCCGAAGAACTTTCGAAAGCCGATCAAGAGGTCCGCACCTTCGGTCTGATCGAACACACGCTGGTCAAAAGCGTATCGCGGCCGACCTTTTTCCGCGCGTTGAAGTCTCTGGTCGAAAAAGGCTACCTGTCGCAAAGCGGTACGGCCAACCGGGGGCGGTATATCGTTCATGCCCCCAGATGACGCCTCGAACCTGCGCAATGGTGACTGACCACCGTGCGCAACTGGGCTTCTGAAACCACCTACGCCTCTTTGGCTTACGTTCTGGCATGGTTCCTCTCGTTCGAGGTGCTGATGCCGTTGCAGAACGTGTTCTTTCCCGAATATCCCAGCCGGGCCAGCCTGCTGTTCCTGCCGCATGGCGTGCGGGTCCTATCGGCGTGGCTGCTGGGGTGGCGGGCGATCCCGGCGCTTCTGCCGGGTGTGTTTTTCGTCTTCTGGTATGTCGGCGGGTCGGATGTGTTTCTGCCCAGCCGCCTGCTGGCCATCACAATTGCCGTCACCACCGTCCCTGCCGTGTTCTACCTGCTGAAATGGGCAGGATGGGACCTGTTTCCGCGGGCCGACCGGAAACCGTGCTGGAGTTGCATCATGGGCGTCGGGGTGATCACGTCATTCCTGGTGTCCATGCTGACCAATCTGGCTTTCGGCAGCGCCACCGCGGAATATATCGCCTATCTGATCGGGGATATCTCGGGCCTGTTCTTCCTGATGCTGGGGCTCTATTTCGCCTTCCGCTTCGCCGAGAACCGCCGCTAACCCATAAACCCACGCCGCAGCAGGTTCAGACCGGCCAGAAGCAGCACCCACAGCGTCGCCTTTCGGAAACTCTCCTGATCGATCCGTTGCTGCAGGTGCAAACCAACCCACATGCCCGCCAGCGCGGGCGGTATCAGCGCCACAGACAATGGAACCGTGTCCGCGCGCAGAATTCCCGACCCCAGATGCGCCAACACCAAGGCCACCGCCCCTAACCCGTAGATCACGCCCTGAATGCGGATCTGTTCCAGTTTGGGCGTGTTCAACGCCGTCAGATAAGCCACCGTCGGTGGCCCCCATACGCCGGACATGCCGCCCACCAGCCCGGCAGTTGCCCCGACCAATGCCTCGATCCGGGCCGATGGGTGGCGGATCACCAGCCGCACTCCCAAAACCTGTATCAAGGCAAAGAACGTCACCGGGATACCGATCATCAGCAGGAACGTCGATGGCGGCAGAATGCTGACAAACTGCGCCCCGGCCAGCAAAAAGATCAGCCCGACGATCAGGAACACCCGGAACCTGCGGATCGACTGCATCGCCGCCCCTGTCCCCTCGCGCAAGGCCTGCACGCCGTTGGTCACAAGCGTCGGCAGGATCAGCCCCGCCAGGGCCAGATTGGGCGGCAGGAACAGGCTTAGGCCAGAAATCAGCACCATCGGCATTGCAAAGCCGACCATGCCTTTGACGCAACCCGCCACAAAGCCAATCAGGATGGCCAGCGCAAACTCCAGCGGCGTGAGTGCGGAAAACAGTGTCATGACCTCTCAATACCATCCCCCGGGCGCTCTGCACCTGCAAAATCATTGGCGCAACTTTTGAACTTTTTTGCACCCCCATAGGTATTTTTGTTGCGCTGCATGTGCAGCATGGTATGACCGTACGACTGATGAAAGGATGCGATTCATGGCCCATGACGGACAGGATATGACCGAGATGACGACAGCAGCAGTTTTGCCCGACCTTCTTGCCCTGACCCGGGCCGCAATACCTGCGGTCGAGACCGTGTTCGAGCGCGCCCGCGAGTCCGTGCGCGGCATGGTGACGGCGGATGGCCGCATTTCGGGCGCGCTGATCGAGGCCAACCAGACCGCCGCACACGGGCTGGCGTGGGTCGCGACCTATCACCAGTCGCTCACCCAGATGCAACGCTGGGCCGAGGCGCTGGAGGCTGACGGCAAGTTCGGGGAGGCCGAGCAACTTCTGCACCAGATCGCCTTTGGCGAATACCTGCATCAGGTCGCAGGCGGCATCCCGATGAACCAGGGTGAGGTCGTGCGCCTGCAGGACCTCGGGCTGGGTTGGGACGCACTGTCGGGCTTCCAGTGCAACGAAGTGCAGACCCTGATGGCGCAGGCCAATTCTCAGGCCGCACGGACGCGTCTGGTGGAATTGATGCAGGATCAGGCCGGTTCGACCATGTTCGGGGCCTCGGGGCTCGACGAGGAACTCGAAATGATCCGCGAGCAATTCCGCCGCTATGCTCAGGAAAAGGTCGAACCGAACGCCCATGACTGGCACCTGAAGGACGAGTTGATCCCGATGGAAATCATCGAGGAACTGGCCGAGATGGGTGTCTTCGGCCTGACCATCCCCGAAGAATTCGGCGGGTTTGGCTTGTCCAAAGCGTCGATGTGCGTGGTCTCCGAAGAACTGTCACGCGGCTATATCGGCGTCGGTTCGCTGGGCACCCGCTCCGAGATCGCGGCCGAGTTGATCATCGCCGGCGGCACCGACGAGCAAAAGGCACAGTGGCTCCCCAAGATCGCCAGTGCCGAGATTCTGCCCACCGCCGTTTTCACCGAGCCCAACACCGGGTCCGACCTCGGCAGCCTGCGCACCCGCGCGGTCAAAAATGCCGAGGGCGACTATGAGGTCACTGGAAACAAAACATGGATCACCCACGCAGCCCGTACCCATGTAATGACCTTGCTGGCCCGCACCAACCCGGACACCACCGACCATCGCGGCCTGTCTATGTTCCTGGCCGAGAAAACGCCGGGCACGGACGAGAATCCCTTCCCCACCCCCGGCATGACGGGCGGCGAGATCGAGGTTCTGGGCTATCGCGGCATGAAAGAATACGAGCTGGGTTTTGACGGCTTCAAGGTCAAGGGCGAGAACCTGCTGGGCGGTGAAGAAGGTAAAGGCTTTAAACAGCTAATGGAGACCTTCGAATCCGCCCGCATCCAGACCGCCGCCCGCGCCATCGGCGTGGCGCAAAGCGCGCTGGACATCGCGATGCAATATGCCATTGACCGCAAGCAATTCGGCAAGTCGCTGATCAAATTCCCCCGCGTGTCCGGCAAGCTAGCAATGATGGCGGTGGAAATCATGATCGCGCGGCAACTGACCTATTTCTCGGCGTGGGAGAAGGATCACGGCCAACGCTGTGACCTTGAGGCGGGGATGGCCAAGCTGTTGGGCGCGCGCGTGGCCTGGGCGGCGGCGGACAATGGTCTGCAGATCCATGGCGGCAACGGCTTTGCGCTGGAATACAAAATCAGCCGCGTCCTGTGTGACGCGCGCATTCTGAACATTTTCGAAGGGGCTGCCGAAATTCAGGCACAGGTCATCGCACGACGTCTGCTCGGGTGATCGAATTCGACAGCCCTGTTTCCCGACTGACCCGGCCTTTGCGCCGGGTCTTTTTCTGGCAGGCTGGGGTCGCCTTGATCCGCCGACCCGCAAACTCCCCCTATGATCCGGGCCGGAACAGGGGTAGAGCGTCCGGCGAGACAACACCTGACCGGACCGTTAGATGACGAGACGCATACTGGCACTTTGGGCAATCCTCGCCGCCCTCACCCTGGGCGCCTGCGCCACCACCCCGCCGACCGCCACGCAAGCCGATATCGACGGGCTGGCGCAAGCCATCCGCAACCTCGGCCCCAATGTCGATCCGGCCGAGGCGCAAGAGGCCGCCGTCATCGCCTACACCCATTCCCAGCAGCTCAAGCAGGAATGGAACGTCACCGACGCCGCCATCATCCACAACGCCAAGATCGCCAACGGGTTTCGCGAAAAGGGCCTGTGCAACGACTGGGCCGAGGCCATGACCGGGCGTCTTCGGCAAGAGCACTTCAAAACGCTGGACCTGCATTGGGTGACCTCTCCGCCGACCCAGTTCCGGATCATCCACCACTCGGCGCTGGTCAGCGCCAAGGGCGACCCGATGGACAAGGGCATCATCCTCGACCCCTGGCGCAACAGCGGCGCTCTGTTCTGGGCCCCGATGGTCGAGGACACTCGCTATAACTGGCGGCCCCGCCTGGAAGTCCGCGAGGAATTGCTGAGCGGAGCGAACCCGTATTGAAGGACACACCCGATGACACGCCTGACCCTTCTGCTGCCCCTGATGGCCCTGTTCCAGTGCGACAAGGACGAAACCGTCGCCGCTTATGGCGCGGCGGATCAGACATGGGTGCTGCAGGAAATCGACGGGCAGCCCTATGAGGCCAGCGCCCTGCTGCGCTTTCCCGAACCGGGGCGGATCGAGGGAAATGCCCCCTGCAACAGCTATAACGGCACCCTTAACGCGCCCTATCCGTGGTTCGAGGTCGCCGATCTGGCAGCAACCCGCGCCGCCTGCGCCGGTCTTGAAGCCGAAGGGTTTTATTTCGCTGCCCTGATGGCAATGACCCAGTCCGAGGTGTCCGGCGACGTGCTGATCCTGCGCAATGAGGACGGGCACGAGATGGTGTTCAAAGCCGCCGACTAAGCTGTTCCAGAAATCGCGACCGCGCCTCGGGCAGCGGATTGTGCCCCAAAGCCGGGGCCACGCGGTGTTGCAGGAAATAACCGGTGGTGTTCAGCCCTTCGGCAATTTCGGCATCAGGCGCCAGCCCTTCGCCGCGCAAACAGGGTGGCAATGGCAGCAGCTTGTCGGCCCACTCCCCTGCCCCTTTGGCACTAACGGCTCGGCCGGATTTGGGGGAGACATAGACCAGCCCCTCAACCGCCCCCGTCACCGCGCAGGTTTGCAGATCAAGGCCAAAGCCTAGTTCTTCGAGCAAAGCCAGTTCCCAGCGCAGATAGGCCAGCGGCCAAATCTCATCCTGCCCCAGCAGGTCCATCAACTGTTCGGTCTGCTTGTAGATCGCTGGGTGCGGTTCGCGTTCGGGCAGGCAAAAAGACAACAGCGCAACCACCGCGTTCAGCCCAGCCAGCGCCAGCCGTCCGGAAAACGCCGCCGCCGCGCGCGATCGCAGCGGTTCGACCTGAAAACTGCCGATATGTTCCTCTAGCCGTGCGCGCCACAGCACGTCCAGTTGCGCGCCGGGTTGCAGGATGGGCGCGATCTTGCGGCTGGTGCCACCGCGCACGACACCGGCATGGCGACCGTGGCCTTCGGTGAAAACCTCGATAATCGCCGCCGTTTCGCCGTGACGACGAGAGGTCAGAAGAATGCCGTGATCGCGCCAGTCCAAGATGTGATCCGGTTTTGTGTCAGCCTGCCCGCAGAAAATCCCAAGGGCGACAGATGCGCAAGTGCTGAAGAGTTTTGCCGTTTTTCCCAATCGCCAAATTCTTGTGACTTTCTGCCATCTGTTTTGACCGCGTTTTCACCATCCCCACCTGTGCCTTCAAACGGAAAGAGGGCAAATTATGATTGACGACGAACCCCTGCCAGCCACCTATTACGACGATCACGACATCTGGACGCTGGACCCCACGGCGGCCGACAAGCATGTATACGAGGCCTTTGCTGCCGATGTGGTCGATCTTGTTCAACTGCTGGACGACAACAAACCGATGCTGTCCCGGGATGTGTACGCGCGACTGTTTGCATCGCTGCGGGACCTGTCCAGAGTGTTGGGACATTACGAGGAGGGCTGGCATCTGGACTGAGGGATAACGGCCCCCTCACAGTCACCCAAAGTTTGCACCCTTGAACTGGCGGATCAGAACGTCACGCCAGCGTGGATCAGGATGCCAACGACCATCAAGATGTTCAGCACCATCGAGATGCCGTTGCCCACATAGATCGGCAGTTTGCCGACCACCAGCCCATAGGCGAACCACAGAAACGACAGAGCCGCATAAAGCGACCAGGACAGCAGCGACTGGCCGGTGGCGTGTTGCGAATGGGTGAAATACAGCTTGACCAACTGCGGCAGCGTCGCGAAAGGGCCGACGACGCCGATAAAGACCATGAACCCCTCGAACCGCTGCATCCAGTGGCCAAGATTTGACTTTTCCAGTTTCTCTGCAAGCGTTTCAGCCACGCCAACACCTCTTTGTCCTGCTATGTCCGCTGGGTTTTCCGGCTCTTGGCCGGGCGGGATTCAGCCATAAAATAGTCGCTTTGCGCCGCTGGTCCAAGACCCGTTGAGTGGCCTCAGTCCAGCCCTTCCTCGCCTAGCAGATGCCGTCCCTGCCGGTCCTCAACCTCGATCACCCAAAGGTCGGGGTCAAAGCTGCGTTGCCGGTTGACGGCGGCATCCACGTCAGATTCGGGGCCGCTGGACAGTTCGACCCATGTCCGCTCACCGCTCATCAGATCGAAACTGCGCTGAAACGCGACCGCGTGACCGTCGAGCGTGTTCAGCTTGACCAACACCGCGCCTGCGGTGTCATCCCCGTGGGCGACCACAAAGGCCGGAATTTCCTGAAACCGCAGCCGCGCCAGATAGGCATGGACCCAGAATTCGGCCGTCAGCCGGGTCATGCGTTGCCGTCTTTGAAATCCAGACCCATTTCCGAATAGCGCTCGGATTCCTCAAGCCAGTTGGGCCGGACTTTGACCTGTAGAAACAGGTGGATCTTGCGGTCGAGGAACTCTTCCAGTTCCGCCCGTGCGGCCTGGCTGACCGCCTTGATGGTCTCGCCCTTTTTGCCCAGCACGATGCCTTTGTGGCCGTCGCGCATGACATAGATGACCTGATCGATCTTGGCCGAGCCGTCCTTGCGCTCTTCCCAGTTTTCGGTCTCGACCGTCAGTTGATAGGGCAGTTCCTGATGCAGCCGCAGGGTCAGTTTCTCGCGCGTCATCTCAGCCGCGATCATGCGCATCGGCAGGTCGGCGATCTGGTCTTCGGGATAGAGCCACGGGCCTTCGGGCAGCTTTGACGCCAACCATGTGCGCAGGTCGTCCACGCCGTGGCCTTTTTCGGCCGAGATCATGAAGGTTTCGGCAAAGGGATAGTGGGCGTTCAGGTCACTGGTGAGCGACAGCAGTTTTTCCGAGGGCACCTTGTCGATCTTGTTGATCGCGAGCGCTATGGTTCGGCCCTGCCCGATTTCTTCGAGACCTTCGAGGATGCGCTCGACCCCTTCGGTGATGCCGCGATGGGCCTCGACCATCAGCACCACCACGTCGGCATCCGCCGCCCCGCCCCATGCGGCTGCAACCATGGCGCGATCCAGCCGGCGGCGGGGTTTGAAGAGGCCCGGCGTGTCGACAAAGACCAGCTGCGCGTCACCCTCCATCGCCACGCCCCGGATGCGGGCGCGGGTGGTTTGCACCTTGTGTGTAACGATCGAGACCTTGGCCCCGACCATGCGGTTCAGAAGGGTGGATTTGCCTGCGTTGGGCTCTCCGATCAGGGCGATGAATCCGGCGCGTGTGGTCATGTGTTTTGCGATCCTGTTTGCAGGTGCGCACCCCTATCGCAGAATGGGCGGGCGGGCCAGAGGATTTGTTGATCGGTTGGGGGTGCCCCCCAAACCGCTTAACCTAATTGGGGGGGCAGCCCCCAAGCCGCTTGTTCTGATTGGGGGCCAGCCCCCCAAACCCCCCGGGATATTTTTGGCCAGATGAAGCTGGGGATCGCCGCGGGGGCGCAGAGTGGGGTTATTTGGGGAGGGTGGAGAGCAGGGTTTTGGCGGCGGATTGTTCGGCCTGGCGTTTGGAGCCTGCGGTGGCCTGCGCCTCGGTGCCGTCCTGAAGGCGGGCGGCGATGGTGAAGATGGGGGCGTGGTCGGGGCCGGTGCGTTTGACTTCGACATAAGAGGGGGGTTTCTGACCGCGGGCCTGGGCCCATTCCTGCAACGCGGTTTTGGCGTCGCGCGCGTCGGCCTCGACCCTGTGGACGCGGTCGCCCCAGAGGGCGAGGATGACGTCGCGGGCGGCCTCGAACCCGGCGTCGCGGTAGATGGCGGCGATGACGGCCTCCATCGCGTCGCCCAGAAGGGCCTGTTTGCGGCGTCCCCCCGACAGCATTTCGGATCGGCCCAGTTTCAGAACCGCGCCAAGGTCGATCTGGCGAGCAACATCGGCGCAGGCCTCTTTGCGGACCAGCGCGTTGAAGCGCGGGGCAAGCTGGCCTTCGGAGGCGGCTTTGTCGGCTTCGAGCAGCGCCGTGGCCATGACAAGGCCCAGCACCCGGTCGCCCAGAAATTCCAGCCGCTGATTGTCGGGCCGTGTGGGCGACGAGACAGAGCCGTGCGTCAGCGCGCGCAGCAGCAGTTCGGGGTTGGAAAATTCGTACCCCAGCCGCTGCTGGAACGCCTTTATCTCGGCCGACAGTTTCAATTGACCGCCTTGAAGAACCGATCCCCGCGCCAGGTCCAGAAGAACAGCATCGACCGACCGGCGGACGAGAACATGATACGGTCGGCACGGCCAATCAGGTTTTCATAGGGCACATAGCCAACCCCGTTTGCCGATTGCGGCAGGCGGCTATCGGCAGAGTTGTCGCGGTTGTCACCCATGAAGAAATAGTGACCTTCGGGCACCGTGTAGATACCGGTGTTGTCCGAGCCCTGATTGCCGATGTTCAGCACGTCATAAGACACACCATTCGGCAGGGTCTCGATCAGGCGGTTCTTTTCGCACACACCGCCCAGCCCCACCGGGCCGTTCGAGCAGCGCGGACGCAGGCGTTGCGGGCCTTGCGGTTCGGCGGTTTCGGTGAAGACACCATCGGGTTGCTGCGGCACCGGGGTGCCGTTCAGGATGATCTGGCCTTCGCGGATTTGAATTCGGTCGCCCGGCAGGCCGATCAGCCGTTTGATATAGTCGCGCCCGGTGACGGGGTGGCGGAAAACGATGACATCGCCGCGTTCAGGCTCGCCGCCCCAGATGCGGTTTCCATCCTCGCCTTTCATCCAGCCGCAAACGTCTTCGGCATCGATATTCAGGCCGACGCTGGGGATGATCAGGCTGGGGCACGAGGCGTAAGAATAGCCATAGGCCATTTTGTTGACGAACAGAAAATCCCCGATCAGCAAGGTTTCTTTCATCGAGCCTGAGGGAATCCAGAAGGGCTGAAAGAACAGGGTCCGGAAGACGCCTGCAATCAGCAGGGCGTAAACGATGGTTTTGATCGTTTCCCAGATGCCACTTCCGGTTTTGGCTTCCTCGGCCATACTGCTCTCCAGTCCTTGCGTGTTTGGGGTGCTACATGCGGGGCGGGTGGGGGCGAGTCAAGGCCGGGTGGCGCTATCTTGAAGCGGGCGCGCCTCGATCACCACAAAGGCCTGCGCCCAGGGGTGATCGTCGGTCAGGGTGACGTGGATGATCGCCTCGTGGCCTTCGGGCGTCATCTCTTTCAGCCGCTCTGCGGCCCAGCCA
This sequence comes from Ruegeria sp. F11, assembly GCF_056533855.1. Taxonomy (NCBI): domain Bacteria; kingdom Pseudomonadati; phylum Pseudomonadota; class Alphaproteobacteria; order Rhodobacterales; family Roseobacteraceae; genus Ruegeria; species Ruegeria sp. F11. The sequence goes on from NZ_JBQFOW010000012.1 coordinate 26,810, forward strand.
GTGACATGCATCACGGGCTGGCCGGTGCGCAGGTTGGTGACGGCCATATCCTTCCACGCGATCCCCATTCGCAGGCCGGTGCCCAGTGCCTTGGAGCACGCCTCTTTCGCGGCCCAGCGCTTGGCATAGGTGCCTGCGGTGTCAGCGCGGCGTTCGGCCTTGGTCTGTTCGATGTCGGTGAAGACCCGGTTGCGGAACCGGTCGCCAAAGCGGTCGAGCGTGCCCTGAATGCGCTCGATGTTTGCAAGGTCTGTGCCGATGCCGAGGATCATGGTTGTTCAGCCTCTTTTATCGCCAAAGAGCGTTCGTTTTGCCTGTGCCGATTGCCATAATACGGTTCTGCAAATTCCGATGGAAACCGCTGCCCAAAACAGCAGTACACTGTTTCTTAGAAGAAGGTCCCAAAAATCAATCTGGTGCCAATACCTGATCCTGTAGACCAACCCCACAAATTGCACAGTCAGTAACACCGATACTGACAAGCCAACCATGTAGATGGCGTTGTACCATAACACCGCGCTTGGGATCGCTTCGGAATGGAGTTTTGACCATGGATGCGATTGGACCAATGTCGCAAAAAATACCGGGAACACAAGGATATCCAGAGGAAAAAAGAACAGGCTATCAAGACCCAGCTTTTCTTTGGCAAAGCCCGAATTGATCGAAACCATCAAGAGAAGGGCAAACCAAACGATGTATTTGACCCGATTGAATAATAGGGTTTTCTGCTCGGGCTGCCACAATTTCATCACGACAACCGCACCGTCAGAATCTTGTAACTCGCCAGCCCGAAGAACCCAGCGAAGGCGAAATCGAACCAACGGCGGGCGCGGCGGTAGGTGCGGACCATGTGCTCGGATGAAAACAAGAAGGCGTAGCCGATGAAGATCACCAGCGAGCCCGCATACAGCAGGCCGAAATAGCCCAGCAGCATGGACAGGCTGGCGTCATTCGGCGCGACGATAGCGTAGATTGACCCCCAACTCAGGATCGCTTTGGGGTTGGTCAGGTGGATGGCTGCGCCTTTGGCAAAGATAGCGCCTAGCGAGCCCGTAACCGGGTTGCCCAATGCGACCTCGTCCGAGGTCATCGCCCGGCGCAGCGCTTTCAGCGCCAGCCAGCCCAAATAGGCGACGCCGACGTAGCGGATCACCTCGAACACCCAGACATTGGCCAGCATGATCGCCGACAGGCCCAGTGCGGCGGCAATGCCCCAGGCGGCGGAGCCTGCGCAGATGCCCAGCGCAAAGGCCAGACCGGCGTTGCGTCCTTCGTTCATGGCGGTTCCGGCGATGCCCATGGTGGCAGGTCCGGGGGACCCTCCGGCCATGATCCAGGCGAACCAGATGGCGATGAAACCGGGTGTGATCATCGCGCAAAGGCCGATTTGATCAGGCCGAGACCGGCAGCCGCGAACAATCCGGCGACAACCCCATCGATCCAGCGCCGGAACTGGCGGTATCCGGCCATCATGCCACTGACCGAAAACAGCATGGAATAGAGGAAGTTGTTCAGGAACCCGGCCGCAATGCAGATCAGGGTCGCAGCAGCAACAGACAGCAAGCCGTCATCCGGGCCGAGGCCGACCGACAATGCCGCCATCCATGCAATCACCGATTTCGGGTTGGACAGGTTCAGGATCAGCCCGCGCCAGAACCATTTGCCATTGGCCGGAACGGACACTCTGGTTGCCTCAGGCTGCAGCGCGGAGCGTCCCGACTGCCACGCCAGCCAAAGCAGGTAGAGACCGCCCAGCACCTTGAGCACCATCAGGACGTAGAGCGAACTTTGCAGCACCGCGCCCATACCGCTTGCGGCAACAAGCCCCCAGAACACCAGACCGCAGGACAAACCCAAACCGTAGATGAGGCTGATCTTGCGCCCGTAACTCATCGCGATGGCGGCGTTGGAGATATTCGCGGGGCCCGGCGAGACCGCAACGATAAAGAAGGCCAAGGCCGTTACGGCGAGGGAGGTCAGGTCAATCATTCCCGCGCCTCATCCATCAGGCGGCGCATCTCGGTGATAGCCGGGGTGAGGCCCAGAAAGATCGCCTCGCCGATCAGGAAGTGGCCGATGTTCAACTCGCGCACTTCGGGAAAGGCTGCGACGGGCTTGACGGTGTCATAGGTCAGGCCGTGGCCTGCATGGACCTCAAGACCCAGCGAGTGGGCATAGGCGGACATTTCGCGCAAGGCTTCAAGTTCGCGGGCGGCCTCGTCCGGTTTGCCCTCGGCGTGGAAGTCGCAATAGGCACCGGTGTGCAACTCGATCACCTCGGCCCCGATGCGGTGGGCAGCCTCAATCTGGCGTTGGTCGGCAGCGATGAAGATCGAGACGCGGCAGCCGACATCGCGCAGGGGCGCTATGAAATGGGCCAGCTTGTTTTCCTCGCGCGCGACCTCAAGCCCGCCTTCGGTGGTGCGTTCCTCGCGTTTTTCCGGAACGATGCAGACCGCGTGTGGCTTGTGACGCAAAGCGATCTTCTGCATCTCATCCGTCGCGGCCATTTCGAAATTCAGCGGCACATTCAGCGTGTCCATCAATCCTTCGATATCAGCGTCAAGGATGTGGCGCCGGTCTTCCCGCAAGTGGGCGGTGATGCCGTCAGCCCCGGCCTCTTCGGCCAGCTTCGCGGCGCGGATCGGGTCAGGATACGCCCCGCCGCGCGCGTTGCGGATAGTGGCCACGTGGTCGATATTCACGCCCAGACGCAGGTGGTTGTCAGACATCGTTCGAATCCTTCATTGTCCCTTGGGCCGAGCCTAGTGGTTTTGTCACCGGAACGTCAGCCTCTGCCTGCGCAAGACGTTTGATTTCTTCAAATTTCGCTTTGATCTTGGCGCGGCGGCGCTGTTGATAGGTACGGATCAATGGCAGGCTGAGATAGGCGCAGGCCACGCCCGCCACGATGCCCGGAATGACGCCACCGACCATGTAGGGAAAGAACACATCGTCATAAAACCGGCTGAGGCCATGCCAGTCGGCCTCGCGCCCGGTGAACATGGCGATGCAATTGTCTTTCAGATCACCCATCGCATCGGCGAACTTGCCCATCAGCCCGTCAGTATCACCCTTCCGAAACCGCGTGCCCAGCAGGAAATGACCGGTTTGCAAGCTGACCACGCCGATGGGCACATAGGTCAGCGGGTTGCCAAAGAACGTACCCGACAGCGCGGCCAGAATGTTGCCGTTGAACAATCGCGCCAGCACGGCGGCGACCAGAAAGTGCAGCCCATAGAACGGGGTAAAGGCGGCAAACACCCCTGCCCCAATGCCGCGCGCGATGCGTTCAGGGCTGTCAGGCAGGCGGCGGACGCGATGTTTGACGTAGTGAAAAGCGCGGGTCCAGCCGCCGCGCGGATAGACGAACTCGGACGCGACTTGAACGGCTGAGCGGCGATCTCGGCGCTTGAAAACCACTCGTCCTCACCCTTTCTCAGCCAGCCGCAACAGCGGTTTTCGCGCTTTCCCGGAACCGTTCGACCGCTGCAACATCGCTGTCCGCCTCGAGCGTCAGCATCAGCGAATGCAACTGTTCCAAGTCGCGCAGTTCCACATTGATCAGCAGACGGTAAAAATCCGGTTTGCGGTCAACAAATTCGAGGTTCGAGATATTGGCCTTTTTCTCGCCGATCAATGTGCAAATACGCCCCAATACCCCGGCGTCATTGCCGATGGTCATATCCAGCGTCGCACCGTAAACGGCCGGGTGGGTGCCCGAGTGCCAGTGCAGATCGACCCAGCGTTCGGGTTCGTTTTCAAACTCGCTCAGTCGGTCGCAGTCGATGGCGTGCACCACCACACCTTTGCCGCGATAGGTGATGCCGACGATGCGTTCGCCCGGCAGCGGCTGGCAGCACGGCGCGCGGTCGAATTTCTGACCCGGCTCCAGGCCGATCACGGCGCGGCGCAGCGGGATGGCATCGCCTTCATCTTTGGCCAGATCGGGATAGACCGCCTTGACCACATCGTGAGCGGTCAGTTCGGCGCTGCCCAGACGGGCCAGCAATTCGTGCCTGTCCTTCAGGCGCAGGTGTTTCGCGGCCGTCTCCAACGCCTTGTCGGTGGATTTGCGGCCCACATGTTCGAAGCCCGCACGCGCCAGTTCCTTGCCCAGCTTGATGAAGCGCTCGCGGTCAACCTCGCGCAGCGCCCGGCGGATCGAGGTGCGGGCCTTGCCGGTCACGGCGATCTCAAGCCATGTCACCTGCGGCGTCTGGCCATCGGCGGTGATGATATCGACTGACTGCCCGTTTTTCAGCCGCGTCCACAGCGGTACGCGGATGCCATCCACCTTGGCCCCCACGCAGGAATAGCCAATTCTGGTGTGGATCGCATAGGCGAAATCAATCGGCGTTGCCCCGCGCGGCAGCTTCACCACATCGCCCTTGGGCGTGAAGCAGAACACCTGGTCCGAATACATCTCAAGCTTGACGGCTTCGAGGAAATCTTCGTGATCCTCTTCATTGTCAAACTGTTCCGTCAGATTGGCGATCCATTTGGCCGGATCAACCGCAAACGGGTTCTCCGAGCGCACACCGTCGCGATAGGACCAATGCGCCGCCACCCCGGTTTCGGCCACGTCGTGCATCTGGCGGGTTCTGATCTGAACCTCGACCCGCTTGCCGTCCCGCCCCGAAACCGTGGTGTGGATCGATCGATAGCCGTTCGATTTCGGTTGGCTGATGTAGTCCTTGAACCGCCCCGGCACCGCGCGCCAGCGTTGGTGGATCGCGCCGAGGGTGCGGTAGCAGTCTTCCTCGGCCTGAGTAATGATGCGGAAGCCGTAGATGTCCGAGAGGCGCGAGAAGCCCTGATCCTTTTCCTGCATCTTGCGCCAGATCGAATAGGGTTTCTTGGCGCGGCCAAACACCTCGGCATCGATCCCGGCCTTTTCCAGTTCAAACCGCATGTCGCCGGTGATCCGGTGGATGACGTCGCCGGTCTCTCGCTGCAGCGTGATAAAGCGACGGATGATCGACTGGCGGCCTTCGGGGTTCAGGACGCGAAAGGCGAGGTCTTCAAGCTCCTCGCGCATCCACTGCATCCCCATGCGGCCCGCAAGCGGCGCGTAGATATCCATCGTCTCGCGCGCCTTTTGCACCTGCTTTTCGGGGCGCATCGCCTTGATGGTGCGCATGTTGTGCAAACGGTCGGCCAGTTTGACCAAAATGACCCGCAGGTCCTTGGACATGGCCATGAACAGCTTGCGAAAGTTTTCGGCCTGCTTGGTTTCGCGGCTGGACAGCTGCAGATTGGTCAGCTTGGTGACACCATCGACCAGCTTGGCGACTTCCTCGCCGAACAGTTCAGACACCTTGCCGTAGTTGGCCTTGGTATCCTCGATCGTGTCGTGCAGCAGGGCGGTGATGATGGTCGCGTCATCCAGACGTTGTTCGGTCAGGATGGCGGCAACGGCAACGGGGTGAGAGAAATAGGGCTCGCCGGAATGGCGGAACTGCCCTTCATGCATCTGCCTGCCGAATTCATAGGCGCGGGTGATGCGGTCAGCATTTGTCTTGGGGTTGTAGTTGCGGACCAGCGCAATCAGGTCTTCAGCAGAAATCATCCGGTCCGCACCTTCGTGTTTGGGAATTACCCCTGGCCTTGAGCCTCCATCAGAGCGCGCAGCAGTTTTTCCTCGGACATGTCGTCATCGGCGGGCTTATCCGATTCCGCACCCATCAGCAGCGCCATCTGATCTTCTTCCGGCTCGTCGACCTCGATCTGGGTCTGGTTGGCCTCGATCAGGCGCTCGCGCAGTTCATCCGCGCTTTGGGTCTCATCGGCGATTTCACGCAGCGAGACGACAGGGTTCTTGTCGTTGTCGCGGTCCACGGTGATCGGGCCACCGGCGGAAATCTCGCGCGCACGATGGGCGGCAAGCATCACCAGTTCGAACCGGTTTGGAACCTTGTCTACGCAATCTTCAACCGTCACGCGGGCCATTGGGCGCTCTCCGTTAGTGAATCCATGTCAGGAAGAGGTTTATCTAAGGCTGTTTGAACGCCTTGACAAGCAGGAAATGCTGCAAATGCGCGGATCACAAGGGCGTGACCCCGGCGATATCTGCGGCTGGCAGTGCGGCAAGCAATTCTCGGGTCGTCTGTCCCAGCACCGGATGCTGCCAATCGGGGGCCACATCGACCATCGGCACCAGTACAAACGCACGGTCCTGCAGGCGCGGATGCGGCAGAACCAGTTGATCGGGTGCCTCCTGCCGCTGCGCCTGTGCGGGCAGGGTCAGCCAGTGGTCAAACACCGCAGGATCAGGCAGCACCAGGTCACCGTAGCAGACCAGATCCAGATCCAGTGTCCGCATCCCCCAACGCTGCTCGCGCTCGCGACCGAACTCATGTTCAACATCGTGCAGCACCTGCAACAGGTCGAAAGGGTCTTTGACCGTCTCAACCAACGCCGCAGCATTGACGTAATCCGGCCCCGCACCCGCCGGGAAACAGGGGGTCGCGAAGAACCGGCTGGTGGCACGAATCAGCACGCCCTGACGCGATAAAGCGTCAAGGGCCAGTTGAAGCGTCACCTTGGGACTGTTTCCTCTCAACCTGAGATTGGCGCCCAGGGCAATAACGACATTTTGCACGGATTCGCTCATTAAATCCTCTATATTCGGCGAATTGCATACTTGCGATGCATGATAAAAGCCCTAATTATAGGCACACCAGCGCGCGCCACATTTTACACTCACTCACTCATCACGTTGCGTTCTGGTTTATACCGGAAGGGACTATTATGTTTTATAAGGACGAACGGCTAGCGCTGTTCATCGACGGCTCGAATCTTTACGCCGCAGCAAAAGCACTCGGTTTTGATATAGACTACAAACTTCTGCGGCAGGAATTCATGCGCCGCGGCAAGTTGCTTCGCGCCTTCTACTACACAGCGCTATTGGAAAACGACGAGTATTCGCCGATCCGCCCACTGGTTGACTGGCTGCATTACAACGGCTTCACCATGGTCACCAAACCGGCCAAGGAATACACCGACAGCATGGGGCGTCGGAAAGTCAAAGGAAACATGGATATCGAACTGACTGTCGATGCCATGGAACTGGCACCGCGTGTCGATCATATTGTGCTGTTCTCGGGCGATGGGGATTTCCGCCCGCTGATTGCCAGCCTGCAACGTCAGGGCGTGCGCGTCTCGGTCGTGTCGACCATCCGAAGCCAGCCGCCGATGATCTCGGACGAGCTGCGCCGCCAGGCCGACAACTTCATCGAGCTTGAGGACCTGCGCGACGTGATCGGTCGTCCTCCGCGCGAGATGCCAGCAGAGCCCCGCAGCGTCGCCGCTGCAGGTGGACACTAAGACCCGGCCACTCACTTCCGGGGGAATGATGGCGCGGTCAGGGCTTATCACCTTGGCCGCGCCTCTTTAACTATGGTCAGGTGCTCAAACAGCTACTGGCTAGCAGCGATTCATGTCAGATGAATGACGCGGTCCTGTCTGGACCAAGGCAAGGAAAAGACTTACCTGTGCCTTAAGGAGACAGCGACATGACCAAGCCGCCACTGACACTTTATCTGGCCGCCCCGCGAGGGTTCTGCGCGGGCGTGGACCGCGCCATCAAGATCGTCGAGATGGCGCTGCAGAAATGGGGCGCGCCGGTCTATGTGCGCCATGAGATCGTGCATAACAAATTCGTCGTCGACGGGCTGCGCGCCAAGGGCGCGGTGTTTGTCGAGGAACTGGACGAATGCCCCAATGACCGCCCGGTGATCTTCTCGGCCCATGGCGTGCCGAAATCGGTACCCGCTACGGCAGAACGGCGCGAGATGATCTATGTGGACGCAACCTGCCCTCTGGTGTCCAAGGTCCATGTCGAGGCGCAGCGCCATGCCGAGGCCGGTCTGCAGATGATTATGATCGGCCACAAAGGCCACCCTGAAACCGTCGGCACCATGGGGCAATTGCCCGAGGGCGAAGTGCTGCTGGTCGAAACGGTCGAGGATGTGGCCGAGGTCGCGGTGCGCGATCCCGCGAAACTCGCCTTTGTGACCCAGACGACCCTGTCGGTTGATGACACCAAGGACATCATCGCAGCGTTGCAGGCGCGTTTCCCCGCCATCGTCGGTCCACACAAGGAAGACATCTGTTACGCCACCACTAACCGGCAGGAGGCCGTCAAGGCCGTGGCCCCCAAATCTGACGCCCTGCTGGTGGTCGGCGCGCCGAACTCGTCCAATTCACGCCGTCTGGTCGAGGTCGCCTCGCGCGCCGGTTGCGATTATGCGCAACTGGTCCAGCGCGCGACCGAGATCGACTGGCGTGCCCTACAGGGCATCTCGACCATCGCCATCACCGCCGGGGCCTCGGCCCCCGAAGTGCTGGTGAACGAGGTGATCGACGCCTTCCGCGACCATTACGACGTGACGGTCGAACTGGTCGAAACCGCGCAGGAAAACGTGGAATTCAAAGTGCCGCGGGTGTTGCGGCAACCGGCATGAACGGTGTGCCCAAGGCCCCCTTGTATCTAGGCCTCACGGGCCTGATCCCGTTCGTTTGGGGCGCGCTGACCTATCTGAACGGCGATCTGAACGACTGGGGCCGTCAGGCGCTGGGGCCCCGGTTCGTCGGGCCTTACATACAACTGTTCTACGGCTCGGTGATCCTGAGTTTCATGTCAGGCATCCTGTGGGGCTTTGCCACCAAGACCTCGGGCAGCAGAGCCACAATCTGTTACACACTGTCGGTTCTGCCCGCGCTTTGGGCGTTCTTCATGACCGGTGGCGGCCCGGTCAGCGCCGGGATCAACCTGATCGTGGGCTTTACTGGCCTGCTGATGCTGGACGCGATGTTCTGGTATTGGGGGCTGGCCCCGCGCTGGTGGATGAAACTGCGCATCCTGCTGACCGCCATCGTCATCCTGTGCCTGTCTGTCGGAGTGTACCTGTGACCGATCAGAAAACGATCAACGCCTATACCAATCGTGTGTCCGAATACCTGAGCATCCCCCTGCCCGCCGAACAACTAAAGGCACGGACAGAGTTTGCCGATGCCGTGTGCGCAGGCGGCTATGTGCTGGATTTGGGCTCCGGCCCCGGTTCAGACAGCGCTTTTTTCATGCGTGCAGGGCTAAAGGTGCGCGCGCTGGACGCGACCCCGGCCTTTGTCGAACATGCCCGCAACAGCGGCGTTGATGCGCAACTGGGGACGTTTGATGATGTGACCGAGCACGCGGAATTTGACGGCATCTATGCCAGTTTTTCCCTGCTTCACGCCCCGCGCGCAGATTTCCCACGCCATCTGGCCGCGATCCACCGGGCCCTGAAGCCCGCGGGCATATTCTTCCTTGGCCTGAAGCTGGGAACCGGAGAACATCGCGACGAGTTGGATCGATATTACACCTATTTCTCACAGACCGAGATTGAGGAGGCATTGGCCGAGGCCGGGTTCACCATCGACCAGATCACAACCGGCGTCGGTAAAGGTCTGGCCGGGTCTTACGATGGCTTCATTCTGTTGCTGGCCCATGGCTGAGCTGTTTGCCTATACCGACGGGGCCTGTTCCGGCAATCCCGGACCCGGTGGTTGGGGTGTACTGCTGCGCGCGATGGATGGTGAGACGGTTCTGAAGGAACGTGAACTGAACGGCGGTGAGGCCGAGACCACCAATAACCGCATGGAGCTATTGGCGGCGATCAGTGCGCTTGAGACGCTCGAGCGCCCCTCGACCATCACGGTCGTCACCGACAGCGCCTATGTGAAGAATGGCGTGACGGGCTGGATTTTCGGGTGGAAGCGGAACGGCTGGAAGACTTCGAACAAGAAGCCGGTCAAGAATGTCGATCTGTGGCAGCGTCTGGATGAGGCGCAGACCCGCCACGAGGTGACATGGGAGTGGGTCAAGGGCCACGCAGGCCATCCCGAAAACGAAAAGGCCGATGAACTGGCCCGTGCAGGCATGGCGCCGTTCAAACCGAAAAAGGCGCAGGCGTGAGCGGGCTTGCCCTGTTGGACTACGCCTCGGTTGTGGTCTTTGCGCTGACCGGGGCGCTTGTGGCCAGCCGGGCGCAGCTTGATCTGGTGGGCTTTGCCTTCATCGCCTGCCTGACGGCGGTGGGCGGCGGTACCGTGCGTGATCTGCTGCTGAACCGCCATCCGGTCTTCTGGGTCGGCCAACCCGATTACATCCTGATCGCGGTTGGGGCGGCCGTGCTGGTCTTCTTCACCGCACATCTGGTCGAGAGCCGGTACAACTGGCTGATCTGGCTGGACAGCTTTGCGCTATCCATCGCAGTCGCCGCCGGAACCGGTGCTGCGCTGTCACTGGACCAGTCTGGCACCATCGTGGTGCTGATGGGCGTTACCACAGGCTGTCTGGGCGGGCTGATGCGCGATGTGGTCTGCAACGAGGTACCGCTGGTGCTGAAACAGGGCGAACTTTATGTCTCCTGCGCCTTTGCCGGGGCCTTGATGGCAGTGTTGGCGACACGTCTGGGGCTTGAAGGCCTGCCAGCGCTGGGGCTATGCGCCTTGACCTGCTGGGCGCTGCGGGCGGGGTCGCTGCTGTTTGGCTGGCAGTTGCCGGTCTACAAGGCGCGGCCGCCACGGAACTAGGGTAAGGATGGAAAGATGCCGATGACCTTCCGATTTCTCTGTCCAGCCGTCTTGTCGCTGCTGGCGGCCTGCGCGGACCCTTACACTCCGATCAGTTTCACCGCCGAGGGAGATCGGATCGTCGCAACCGGCACGATCGATCACAGAACCCTTAGCGCCTTTGAAAAGGTGATCGACGAAAACCCAGAGATCAGAACCCTGGTGCTGCAGAACATCGAAGGTTCGGTCGATGATGACGCCAATGTGGTCTTCAGCCGCGTGGTGCGCGCGGAAGGGTTCGATACGGTCGTGCCCTCGGACGGGCTGGTCGCATCGGGCGGGACCGACCTGTTTCTGGCGGGCAACCGGCGGGTGCTGGAGCCCGGGGCCTGCGTCGGCGTCCACAGTTGGGGCGGCGGCGGGTATGTGGCCGCGGACCTGCCCGCGGGGCACCCGGAACATGACCGCTATCTGGATTATTTCGGAGATATCGGCGTCGATCCGGCCTTTTACTGGTTCACGCTGGATGTGGCATCCGAGGATGAGATGCACTGGATGACCGCAGCCGAGGCGAACCGGTTCGACATGACCACGCGCACGGCCCCTGCGTTGGGCTCGGCGGCTGCGTGTGAGGCGCGATAGCGGTCAGCGTCGTCCGTAAGTCTGCCACAGCCAGATCACCAGCAGCGCCCCCAGCACTGCGCCGACAAAACCCGACAGCCAGCCCATCATCGTGATCAGAGTGCGCAGGATCAGCCCGCCCACCAGCGCGCCGATGATGCCGATCAGCATGGTGGTGGGAATGTCGGCCTCGATCCGCATCAGGCGGGTGGCGAGGAAACCTGCGGCGGCACCGATGATGATCAGGGCGACGATGGGCATGTCATTTCCTCCAATGGGTGGGCACGATGATCAGGGCCCCGATCGAGGACAGCACCGCGTCCAGCCCCGGCGGGCCAAAGCTGATGCCGAACATGATGCGGACGAAATAGAACAGGAAGGCCCCGCCGACGCAGATGATGATGGATGGCAGGTAGCCGTTATGGGTAAAGCCGGTTTTCTCGGACAGGTAGCCGACAATCCCCGCAATCACGACGGTGCCCATCAGGATCATGAACATGGCTTTACTCCGACAACAGGTGGGTGCCGGCAGGGATCGGCCAGCCCCGCAGAAACGTTTCCCTGTCCTGCGCGCCCTTGCCCGCCCGTTGCAGGCGCAACAACTCGACCGCGCCGGTGCCGCAGGCCACGGTCAACTGATCGTCCAGCACCTCGCCCGGGGTGCCCTGCCCTTGGGCCAGACGAGAGGCCAGCAGCTTGATGCGGTCGCCCTGAACCTCGGTCCATGCGCCAGGGAAGGGCGACAGACCGCGGATGTGGCGGTCGACCTCGGTCGCGGGAGCGGACCAGTCGATGCGGGCCTCGGCTTTGTCGATCTTTTCGGCATAGGTCACGCCGTTTTCGGGCTGTGGATCGGGGCGCAGGTTGGGCAGATCGGACAGAGCCTTGACGATCAGCGCCGCCCCGATGGCCGAAAGGCGGTCATGCAGCCCGGCGGTGGTTTCTTCCGGCCCGATATCGGTGGCCTCGCGCAGCAGGACGGGGCCGGTGTCCAGCCCGGCCTCCATCTGCATGATGCAGATGCCCGTTTGCGCATCGCCCGCCATGATCGCGCGGTGGATCGGCGCGGCCCCGCGCCAGCGCGGCAGCAGGCTGGCGTGGATGTTCAGGCAACCATGGGCGGGCGCGTCCAGAATGGGTTGCGGCAACAGCAGCCCATAGGCCACGACCACGGCGATATCTGCGTTCAGCGCGGCAAAGCCGGCCTGTTCCTCGGGTGATTTCAGCGAGGTCGGGTGGCGCACCGTCAGGCCCAGCGCCTGCGCCCGCGCATGGACCGGCGTGGGGCGGTCCTTCTTGCCGCGCCCGGCAGGCCGGGGGGGCTGACAATAGACGGCGGCGATCTCGTGGCCCGCAGCGACCAGAGCGTCCAGCACCGGGACCGAGAAATCGGGGGTTCCCATGAAGATTATACGCATCCGTCCCTCCGTAGGATGGGGTTTCACCCCATCTTCTTTGCCTTGCGCAGCAGCATGTCGCGTTTGACCTTGCTGAGCCGGTCAAAATACATCCGCCCGTTCAGGTGGTCGATCTGATGTTGCACGCTGGTGGCCTCGATGCCGACAAAATCGCGGCGGTCGATCTGGCCCTGTTCGTTGAGGAATTTCACCGTCACCGCGCGGGGCCGTTTCACCTTGGCCGAGACGCCGGGCAGGTTCGGGCTGGCCTCGTCATGTTCGCGCAGCTCGACCGAGCTGTGCAGGATTTCCGGGTTGGCCAGACGCACCGCCCTGCCCCGCTGGGTCGAGCCATCCACCACGGCCAGCCGCAGCATCACCCCGATCTGCGGCGCGGCAAGGCCGACGCCGGGCATCGCCTCCATCGTGTCGATCATGTCATCCCAGATGGCGCAGATGTCGTCGGTGATCTCGGGCACGTCCTCGGCCTTGGTGCGCAGGCGCTTGTCGGGCCATGGCAGGCAAGTGCGCACCGTCATGTGCGGGCCTTCTCGCGCTTTAGCTTTTGCATCTTGCGGGTGATCATCTGGCGTTTCAGCGGCTTGAGATAGTCGATGAACAGCTTGCCGTTCAGATGGTCGATCTCGTGCTGCACGCAGGTGGCCCAGAGGTCGTCAAAGGTTTCCTGCTGCAGATTGCCGTCACGGTCCAGCCATGTGACGTCGACCACCTTGGGGCGGGTCACTTCGGCATATTGCTCGGGGATCGACAGGCAGCCTTCCTCGTAGACATTGGTCTCGTCCGAGGCCGCGATGACCTCGGGGTTGAACATCACCAGCGGGCGCGGGGCCTCGCCTTCTTCCTTGACGCAATCCACCACGATTACCCGATCCAGCACGCCGATCTGGGGCGCGGCCAGACCGATGCCGGGCGCGTCATACATCGTCTCCAGCATGTCGTCGGCCAGTTTGCGCAGGTCGTCGGTGATGTCGGCCACCGGCGCGCAGACCTTTTTAAGGCGGGGATCGGGATGGATCAGGATATTGCGTTTCATGGGGCTGATTTAGGCCATCGCGCCCGCCACCGCAACGGCCCCTCTTGCACATGGCGGAATTGAGGTTAGCTTTCGCCTCGACAGATGGAGATGACATGACTTTCAACGACCTGATCGACCGCCGGGGCACCAATTCTTCGAAATGGGACAAGATGGAGCGCCTGTATGGCATCTCGCCCGAGGATGGGCTGGCGATGTGGACGGCGGATTCCGATTATGCCACCGCCCCGTGCGTGATCGAGGCGGTGCGAAAGGCTGCCGATCATGGGGCGTTTGGCTATTCATGGATGCACCCGGAGTATCTGAACGCGATCCAGTGGTGGATGAAGACCCGCCACAACTGGGAGATCGACACTGATTGGGTTCTGACCTCGCAGGGGCTGGGCAACGCGATTGCCCTGTGTCTGGATGTGTGGAGCGACCCCGGAGATGGGGTCGTCATCTTCTCGCCGGTTTACCATGAGTTTGCCCATAAGGTGAACAAATCGGGCCGCCGCGTGGTGGAATGCCCGCTGGTGCGGGAGGGCGACAGCTATGCACTTGATCTGGACGATGCGCAGTCGCGGTTGGACGGGTCCGAAAAGCTGCTGCTGTGGTGTTCACCGCAGAACCCCTCGGGTCGGGTGTGGAAACCAGAGGAATTGCGCGCGGTGGCGGCGTTTGCCGAGCGGAACGGGCTGATCCTTGTGTCGGACGAGATTCATCATGATCTGGTCTATCCCGGCCACAGCTTCGTGCCGATGGATGTGGCCGCACCGGATGCGCAGGCGTGGACCGTGACGCTGACGGCGGCGTCCAAGACCTTCAACATCGCGGGCCAGCGCACCGGCAACATGATCATCCCCGACGCCAAGCTGCGGGCCAACATGAAGCACCGGTTGCAGACGCTAGATTATGACCCCGGCGCGCTGGGGGTGGCAATGATCACCGCTGCCTATTCGCCCGAGGGGGCGGCATGGGTCGATGCGCAGGTCGCGCATCTGGCCGAGAACTGCCAGATGTTCCATGCCGCCATCGCCGAGATTCCGGGCCTTTGGTCGATGCCGCTTCAGGCGACCTATCTGGCTTGGGTCGATTTCTCGGGCACCGGGATGAATCACGGTGAATTCGTCAAGCGCCTGCGAGAGGACGCGCGCATCGCCACCTCATCCGGCCCCGGCTTCGGCACCGGCGGAGAAACCTTCGAGCGGTTCAATCTGGCCACGCAACGCGCACGGGTGGAAGAGGCGTGTAGACGGTTAAAAACAGCCTTTGGCGATTTGCAGTAAGCGACGCGACAAACGGGCGGTCGAAACTAGCCCTTAATCCTCCTTCCCCAACAGCGCGATTGGCGCATCCGGGGCACGGTAGAAATCCAGCGGGGCTTTGTCATGCGCGGCAGTGCTGCGCTTGAATTCATAACGCATTTCGCCACCGTCTTCCTCATCCGCGATGATCAGGCATTGGTAGAGATGGTTGGCCCCGTCATAAATATCGACCAGCCCACGCAGGCGCGGTGTGGTTTCAGCTTCGACCGAAAAGCCATCTTTCCACAGTTTGAGGATTTTGAATGTATTGTCGCCCAACTCGACCCGCAGACGGCTGGTCTTTTTCAGGGCAGCGATTCGCGCGGCATCCAATTCCGCGCGTATTTCCTTTGAAACATAGGTACTCATAAATCTATTCCCCCGCTCACACCCTCTATTTTGACCGACTGAATGTAAAAATCCAGTAAACCGCGTCACATAGCGGCGCTTGCTTGCCTGCTGTGGCGCAGACATCTCAGGCCCGGGTTGTGCGTGGGCGCAGGCCCGGTGCGCGGGCCGGACCATAGGAACAGGCCCCACACCGCCCTATCTTTGCTGAAACACATGCGGAGGACTTGATATGGGCCTGTTGGTCGATGGGGTATGGCACGACACCTGGTATGACACCAAATCCACCGGCGGGGCGTTCAAACGCAGCGCCGCGCAGTTTCGCAACTGGATCACCGCCGATGGCAGCGCCGGGCCGTCGGGCAAGGGCGGCTTTCAGGCCGAATCCGGGCGCTATCACCTGTATGTCTCTCACGCCTGCCCCTGGGCGCATCGCACGCTGATCTTCCGCGAGTTGAAGGACCTGAGCGATCACATCTCGGTCTCGGTCGTGCATCCCGACATGCTGGACAAGGGTTGGACCTTTGAGATGGACGGAGATGGCGCAACCGGGGACAAGCTGTTTGGCTCAGACTTTGCGCATCAGATCTATACCCGCGCCGATCCCAACTATTCGGGCCGCGTCACCGTTCCAATCCTGTGGGATAAGGTCGAGAAAACGATCGTCTCGAACGAAAGCTCGGAAATCATCCGCATGTTCAATTCGGCATTCAATGGGATCACGGGCAACACCGATGATTACTGGCCCGAGGCTATGCGAGATGACATTGAAGAGGTCAACGCCCGCATCTATTCCGACGTCAATAACGGCGTCTACAAATCAGGTTTCGCCACAACCCAGGAAGCATATGACGCGGCCGTTGCCCCCCTGTTCGACACGCTGGACTGGCTGGACGCCCGGCTGGCGCAAAACCGCTACCTGATGGGCGACCGCGTGACCGAGGCCGACTGGCGGCTGTTCACCACGCTGATCCGGTTCGACCCAGTGTATCATCTGCATTTCAAATGCAACCGGCGGCGGTTGGTCGATTATCCGAACCTCTGGGCCTATACCCGCGAGCTATACCAGTGGCCGGGCGTCGCCGAGACCGTGAACATGAGCCACATCGTGCGCCACTATCACTACAGCCATGACAGCATCAATCCGCACCGGATCATCCCGACGAACCCGGTTCTGGAATATCACGAACCCCACGGGCGAGATCAGCGGCCCGCAGCGTAATGTTCCACCATCGCCGCCAGATCCTCTGGCGGCGTTCCGCTTTGCACATAGGCGCAGGCGTTTGGGCTGTGGGCAAAAATCGACCCGTCCGAAAAGAAGGTGGTGTTGGTGACAAAAATCACCCGCGCGTCCGGGCGGCGATAGCTGGCGAAATCGGCCACGGCCAGTGCGCTGCCGGTCTCCAGAACCAGGTCCAGCACAATGATATCAAAATCCGCGCCGTAGAGCGCAAGGATCGCTGCCTCTTGCTTTTCCACCAGCGTGACTTCGGCCCCCTGCCTTTGCAGATGCCGCTGCCAGACCCGACCGAGGTCGGGGTTACTCTCAACAATCAGTACTTTCATTTGCAACAACCTCGGCACGTGATAGGGTGATTGATGCCGATCCCTGCGATCCGTGATCACGCGATTTCCTTAACAAAGTGTTAACGACGCCTGCACAGGGCTGTGATCGGGCGGATTCGCTTGTGTGGACGGCAAAAATCCGCTTGAAGCAGCGCATTGTGGCGATTCCGGCAAGAGCAGATGGTGGGACAGGACGACAGATTGAACCCGCGCAGTGCCCGCGATCATGGCGGCGGGCTGGATGGGGCTATGGCGCGCTATGGCGGCGCGCGCGGCGACTGGATCGACCTGTCCACCGGGATCAACCCGCACCCCTATAAGGTGGCGGGGCTGCAACCTTCAGACTGGATGGAACTGCCCGATCATAGCGCGTTTGAGCGCCTGTCGGACGCGGCGCGCGACTTCTGGCGGGTGCCGGAGGGGGCCGCGATTCTGCCCGCGCCCGGAGCCTCGGCCCTCATCGCGCGCCTGCCCGCGTTGGGTGAACCGGGCCGCGTTCAGATCACCGCGCCGACCTATAACGAACACGCCGCCGCTTTCACGGCACAGGGGTGGCGTGTGGTCGCGAACGGCCCTGCCGACGCGCGCGTTATCGTGCATCCGAACAATCCCGATGGGCGGGTCTGGCAGGCCTCGGATGTCGACGCCCCTCTGACGGTGATTGACGAGAGCTTTTGTGACGTGGCCCCCGACGCCTCGCTGATCCATCTGGCGGGCCGACCGGGGGTGATCGTGCTCAAGAGTTTCGGCAAGTTCTGGGGGCTGGCGGGGCTGCGGCTGGGGTTTGCCATCGGCCATCCCGATCTGATCGCTCGCCTGAACGATCTGACCGGCCCGTGGGCGGTCTCCGGCCCGGCGCTGCGCATCGGCACCCAAGCGCTGCAGGACACCGATTGGGCCTCTGCCACCCGCGCGCGGCTGGCGGAGGAGACCGAGCGGCTGGACACCCTGATCACCGGCAAGGGCGCGGCACTGGTCGGAGGCACAACGCTGTTCCGTCTCTACGAGGTCGACAACGCCACCGCATGGCAGGACCGTCTGGCCCGCGCCCATATCTGGAGCCGCATCTTCCCCTATTCCCAAACCTATCTGCGCCTTGGCCTGCCACCCTCGGACGGATGGCACCGGCTGGAGGCCGCGTTGTGAGCACACCCCTGCTACTGGCCTGCGCCATGTGCCTGGACGCCGCCTTGGGCGAGCCCGATTGGCTGTGGTCCCGTGTCAGGCACCCGGCGGTTGTTATTGGCAACGGGATCGGCTGGCTGGACAATCGCCTCAACCACGGCGCACAGCGGCGGATCAAAGGCGTGGCGGTTCTGCTGGTCCTGATCCTGACAGCCGGGGCCGTCGGGTGGGCATTGGCTTGGTTAGGCCCCGTGGCCGAGGTGCTAGTCTGCGCCATCCTGCTGGCGCAGAAATCGCTGGTGACGCATGTTCGGGATGTGGGCGCGGCCTTGCAGTCTTCGCTGTCCGAAGGGCGGGAAATGGTCGGACGCATCGTCTCGCGCGACACGCGGGACATGACCGAAGGACAGGTCGCGCGGTCGGCCATCGAAAGCGCGGCGGAAAACCTTAGCGACGGGGTTATTGCGCCCGCGCTCTGGTTTCTGGTCGCTGGCTTGCCTGGGATCCTGATCTATAAGGCGGTGAACACGGCGGACAGCATGATCGGCTACCGCAACGACAAATACCGCGAGTTCGGCTGGGCTTCGGCGCGGTTCGATGATCTGCTGAACCTGATCCCAGCCCGCCTGACCTGCGCGATGATCGTCGCGCTCTCTGGCCAATGGGCACACTGGCGCGCCATACTGGCCGATGCAAACCACCACGTCTCGCCCAACGCCGGTTGGCCCGAGGCCGCCATGGCCCGCGCCCTGAACGTCGCGCTGGCCGGGCCGCGCAGCTATGACGGGCAGGTGCGCGATCTGGCCTGGGTCAATGGCGACGCCCCCCGCGAGATCGGCGCAGCGGAGATTTTCCGCGCATGTAACATGCTGTGGCGCGTCTGGGGGCTTGCGCTTGCCCTCGTGTCAGTGTCGGTTGGGGTCAGCTTTATTCTGTAACGGACCTGTCCATGCGCATTCTCTCTGGCATTGTCGTCGCCACCTTGCTCGCCTCACCTGCTGTTGCCCAGTGTGGCGGCGGATTCAATTCCTTCGTCAATGAGTTGAAGGCCGAGGCGGTCCAACAAGGTTATGACAAAGCCACGGTGGACGCCTTCTTCAAAGGCGTGCAGCAGGACAGCGCGGTTCTCAAGGCCGACCGGGCGCAGGGCGTGTTTCAGAAACCGTTCATCGAGTTCTCCCGCCGTCTGATCTCGCAAAACCGGATCGATCGGGGCAAGGCCATGTCTGGCAAATACGACGCCGTGTTTGACCGGATCGAGCAGGAATACGGCATTTCCCGCGGCGTGCTTCTGGCCTTCTGGGCCTTCGAGACCGATTACGGGTCCTTTCAGGGCGATTTCAATACCCGCAACGCGTTGGTGACACTGGCCCATGACTGCCGCCGCCCTGAACTGTTCCGACCGCAAATCTTCGCCGCGATCGAGCTCTACAGCCGGGGCAATTTCGACCCCGCCCGCACCACCGGTGCCTGGGCCGGAGAGATAGGCATGGTGCAGATGCTGCCCCGCGACATACTGGAAAACGGAGTCGATGGGGACGAAGACGGTACGGTCTCGCTAAAAACCTCAGCTCCGGATGCGCTGATGTCGGGCGCGAAAATGCTGTCGCATCTGGGCTGGCAACCGGGCCAGCCGTGGCTGCAAGAGGTGACGGTGCCCGCACAGATGGATTGGTCCCTTTCCGGCCCCGGCAAACCGCGCCCGGTGTCCGAGTGGCAGGCGATGGGCGTGCAGGCCCGCAGCGGATCACTGGCCAACCTGCCCGCCTCACTGATCCTGCCGCAGGGGCACAAAGGTCCCGCCTTTCTGGCCTACCCGAATTTCGATGTCTATTTCGAATGGAACCAGAGCTTCGTCTACGTCATGACCGCCGCCTATTTCGGCACCCGGCTTGAGGGCGCGCAGATTTACGACGCGGGCAACCCGGCGCAAGGTCTGTCAGGGGCGCAGATGAAGCAACTGCAGAGCAAACTGCAGGCGCGCGGGTACGACGTGGGCAAGATCGACGGTATTCTGGGTGCGGGCACGCGGGCTGCCGTGCAGGCCGAGCAGGTGAGGTTGGGGCTGCCTGCGGATGCGTGGCCGACGGTGGATTTGTTGGGGCAGTTGTGAGACACGCGGGTCGTTACGCACCAAATCGGAACTTCTTGACGCGACCCACGCTTTGCAAACACACCTGTCGTTACACGTTCGCCGCAATCAGCCCAAACGCCATCAACAAGCTCTATCAGTTTAGCCTATCGCGGTGCTTTCTTTTGCTCAGGCGCCCCATAACAGCTTTGGTCAACAGCGGCCATGGGTTTTCCTGCACCGCACGAAATGCCGCATTTGATGCGCGAAGCGCGTCTTCGGTTCTGTTTAGGCGATCTTGCAGCCGGAATTGCTGCAACCGCGCAGCCTCATCCAAATTATCCCAGATGCCCGGGTGTTCTTTGTTGCCACAGATGGCTTCCTGCAAGTCCAGAAACAAGGGCGCACTCCGATCGCTTTGGCCGAACTCAAGTGACTGATCCCGCGGCACTGCTGCCAAAAGCCGCGATATATTTCTGAGGACAGGATGCGTGCCTTCGGCGATGACAGGTGCGGAAGAGCTTTTGATCTGAGCCGCAGGGTCGCAGGAATATCCATAGGCCTCAAAGTCATGCCGATAAAGCTCAACAAGGTTTTCAACAACTCGGTCTTCCGAAAGGGCTTGTTGTAACCCACCGCGCGTATCGCTCGACCCTTTGTTGATTTCGCGGGATTCGACCACTGCATCTTCAACACCCGCTGTCCTCATTGCGAGGCCAAAATCTTCGTTCAGAGTCTCGACATAACCGATGAAATTTGGGCGCACCGCCGCATTCAAAATATTGATGTGCTGCGGACGCCAATGCGGATCGAGGCTCAAGGGGTCTGGATCATTTGAGATCAGTTCTACAAAATCGGCAAAAGAAAGCTTGGCGTCTTCGGCCAGCGAGTACTTTTTTGCAAATTTCCCCCAGACGTTTTCATCGCGTTTGATTGTGTTTGGATTTACTTTTTCATTGTAAGCGGACAAGCATCTTGCAAATGGGTTTCTTGCGAAACTGAACACAAACGCATTCTCAATATTGGGAAAAAACTCGATTCTATACTCGAACGGGCTTTGTTTGACGTTATGAATACGCTTCCCCGGAGGCATTCCCGAAATTTCCCAAAGATGGCTAAGAACAAAGGAGAAACCCGCCTTGGGGTTATGGAGGTAAAGCAGATTTTTTGGGCCCAAACCTCTGATCAGGCGACCTTGAAGAAAAGAAACTACGGTTGAAGTTGCATCATGCACTAGGAGCGTCTCCGACGAATTAAGACGAGATGCAAGCTAATTGTTTCAGTTCGTGTATGCCACCTAAGAACGCAAATTAAAAAATTATTGCGAGTTTCGGCGTGGGATGCACTTTCAAGTCTCACTCCGGCCGCACCGGATACCGATCCCCTTTCTCATCAATCAGAATCAGCCTTTCCCCACTCCGCACGTACAAATCGCACCGGCTGAAGCCATTGCGGTAGGCGATGCAGACGCTGCCGTCCTCGGCGATGGAATAGGTGCCAAAGGCAGCATCTCCGCTGGCGTAGGTATAGGAATAGGCCCCTCCGGCTGAGAACGCGGCCTGCCCGTCGTCATAGAAAGTCAGCGTGCGGCCTGCCAGCGCGTCCAGCTCGTCAGGCGACAGGGGAATGTCTCCAGATTTGGTGGCCCATTCGGTGGCCATCGCCGGGCTGGCAGCCAGCAGAGCAAGGATCAGATAGCGGGTCATTCGGACAGTCTAGCCCGAAGCGCCCTGCAACAGGCATAACGATGCAGTTATCAGTCAGGCGACCATCTGCTCGGCTTTCTTGAGGTCGACCGAGACCAGTTGGCTGACGCCCTGTTCCTGCATTGTCACACCAAACAGACGGTCCATCCGCGCCATGGTCACCGCGTGGTGGGTGATGATCAGGAACCGGGTGTCGGTCTGGCGGCACATCTCGTCCAGCAAGTCACAGAACCGGGTGACGTTGGCGTCATCCAGCGGCGCGTCAACCTCATCAAGCACGCAGATCGGGGCGGGGTTGGCGAGGAAGACGCCGAAGATCAGCGCGGTGGCGGTCAGGGTCTGTTCGCCGCCCGACAACAGGCTGAGGGTCGAGAGTTTCTTGCCCGGCGGTTGGCACATGATTTCCAGCCCCGCATCCAGCGGATCGTCGCTTTCGACCATGACCAGATTGGCCTCACCACCGCCAAAGAGGTGCTTGAACAGCATGGCGAAGTTGGAATTCACCTGTTCGAACGCGGTCAGCAGACGCTCACGGCCTTCGCGGTTGAGGCTGGCGATGCCGCTGCGCAGGGCTTTGATCGCCTCTTCCAGATCGGCCTTTTCGCCGTTCAGCGTGTCGAATTCTTCTTGAACTTCCTTACTGTCCTCCTCGGCGCGCAGGTTCACCGCGCCCATCGCGTCGCGTTGGCGTTTGTGGCGGTTGACCTCGGATTCCAGCGCGTCGGCGGCGGGCATCTGGTCGGGGTTCACGTCCAACTGGTTGAGCAACTGGTTGGGCGTCAGTTGCTGATCCTCGGCGATGCGTTCGGCTGCCGCCATCACGCTTTCCTTGGCCGCATCACAGCGCGCCTCAGCCGCCGCTCGGGTTTCGCGGGCTTCCGAGGCCAGACGTTCGGCTTCACGCTCGGCCAGCACAACCTCGCGCTGCTCGGTCTCGGCCTCGGCCAGCTTGTCGGCGGCCTCGGCGCGGCGGGCTTCGGCGGTTTCGATCAGCTCGTTGAGTTCCTCGCGGGCCTCGGCAATCTCGCCGGGGGCGGCCATAGCCTCTTGCAATTCCTCTTCAGAACTTTCCTTGCGTTCGGCCAGTTCCGCGATACGCTTTTCCGCTGTTTCAAGACGATGCTTCCAGCCGCTGAGGTCTTTCGTCACCTCTTGGCTTCGCCGGGTGCGAGCCTCGCCCTCACGTCGTAATTCATCATGGGTCGAGCGGTGGGTCAGCATGGTGACCCGCGCGGCCTCGACCGTCTGTTTGATGTCCTCGACCTGCGCGCGGGCGCTGTCCAGATCGCCCAGCCCGGTCAACGCGCCCTCGGCCTCGCGCAGTTGAGCGCGGGCGGACATGGCGTCGTCCTTGTGGCGGTCCACCGCAAGCGTCAGGGTTTCCAGCTTGCCCTGTGCCAAGTTGCGATCTGCTTCGGCGCGGGACAGTTGGCGCGCGGTGTCGGCCATGCGTTGATCGGCAGCGCGGCGGGCCTCGCGGGCGCGGCGGTCGGCCTCGGTCACGTCGGCAAGTTGCTGCGACAGCGCCTCATGCGCGGCGCGGGCACCATCGGCCTGCGCCTCGGTCCGGGCGAGTTCCTGTTTCAACGTTTCCAGTTTGTTGAGCTGTTCCAAACGCAGGGCGGCGGCGCTTGGGGCATCCTCGGCCCAGGCGCGAAACCCGTCCCAGCGCCACAGGTCGCCCGAGCGCGACACCAAGCGCTGACCGGGTTTCAGCGCGGCCTGCAGACGCGCGCCCTGATCGGAATCGACCAGCCCGATCTGCGCAATGCGGCGGCTGAGCCGGTCGGGGCCCGAGACATGCAGGGCCAGCGGCTCGGCCCCTTCGGGCAGCGGTTGATCGCTGTCGTAACCTGCCACCTGTACCCAGCCTGATGGGCCGTCGCCTTCAACCAGAGGCGCGCGCAGGTCGTCGGCCAAGGCCGCACCCAGCGCTTTTTCGTAGCCCGAGGCGACGCGCAGCAGGTCCAGCACCTGCCCGCCCTCGGCGGTGTCGCGTTCGACCAGCTTGGCCAGCGCAGTGGTTTCGGCCCGGATCGCGCCCAATTCGCCCTCGGCCTCGGAGCGTTTGGCGCGCGCCTCGGCCTCACGCGCCTGCGTGTCATTGCGCAACTCGTCTGCGGCGGCGAGCGCTTCTTCGGCGGCCTCGGCGGCTTCGCGGGCTTCTTCTTCGCCCTCTTGCGCGGTCTCGAAGGCCTCGGCTGCGCGGGTCAGGGCCGCGCGCGCTTCATCCACGGCGGCGCGGGCTTTTTCCTCTTCGCCCTCGGACCGGGCCAGCGTCTTGCGGCTGTCCTCGACCAGACGCTGCGCCGATTGGTGGCGGGCGACCAGACGGGCCATATCCTCGGTTTCCTGCGACAGGTGATCTTCGCGATCCTGCAGAACCGAGGCGGCCTCGCGGGCAACCTCCGCGGCCTCGGCCACCTTCTGGTCATAGCCTTCGGCGGCCTTGGCAAGCTCGCGGGCTTCCCATTCCAACCGTTCGATCATCTCGCCCGCGTCGCGGTTCAGGCCGGATTCGCGTTCGATATCATTGCCAAGCTGCTGGATGCGATTGGTCAGCGTTTCAATCGTCTGGCGGGCGCGGGTTTCCTGATCGCTCAGTTGATCGCGCTGCACCATCTGGCGCTGCAGGACGGCGGCGGCGATGGCTTCTTCCTCGCGTAATGGCGGCAGAGTCTCTTCGATCTGGGCGCGTTTGGCGGCGGCTTCACGCGCTTCGGCCTCGGCACGCGAGGCCTCGGTGAGGCGGTCGCGCAGCTTGTCTTCGGCTTGCTGGCGGGCCATGTCGGCCTCTTTCCAGCGACGATAGAGCAGCATCCCTTCGGCCTGCCGCAACTGCTCACCAATCTCGCGATAACGCGCGGCCTGACGGGCCTGACGGGCGAGTTGCGCCAGCTGCCCGCCCAACTGTTCCAGCACGTCGTCGACGCGGGTCAGGTTGGCCTCGGTGCCTTTCAGCTTTAGCTCGGCCTCGTGGCGGCGTTGGTAAAGCCCCGAGATGCCGGCCGCCTCTTCCAGAATACGGCGGCGGGCGCGGGGTTTGGCGTTGATCAACTCGGCGATGCGGTTCTGGCCCACCAGCGCGGGCGAATGCGCGCCGGTCGAAGCATCGGCGAACAGCATCTGCACATCGCGGGCGCGCACATCCTTGCCATTGGTCTTATAGGCGCTGCCCACGTCGCGGGTGATGCGGCGCACAATCTCAAGCTGGTCACTGTCGTTGAAACCCGACGGTGCCAGACGTTCCGAGTTGTCCATGGTCAGGACCACCTCGGCAAAGTTGCGCGCGGGCCGGGTGGCGGCCCCGGCAAAGATCACATCCTCCATCGCGCCGCCGCGCATGGATTTGGGGCGGTTTTCGCCCATCACCCAGCGCAGAGCCTCCAGCAGGTTGGATTTGCCGCAACCATTAGGCCCCACCACACCGGTCAGCCCGTCCGCGATGATCAGATCGGTCGGGTCAACAAAGCTTTTGAAGCCGGTCAGTTTGAGTTTGCTGAAACGCAAATGGCTGCTCTTGATATGATTCCTCTGGCTATTGAGTGTGAGCAAGCGAGGGGCGAGGTGTCAACGTGATTGCGCAGGATATGGGTCATTCTCCCGAGTTATCCACAACATCTTGGCGAAACTACGCGCAGACCCGCGTATCTCAGTACGGTGTGCATTCAAAGACCTGATAGCCGTATCCGCCGGAATAGCCGTAGTTCACGCATTCATAGGGGCGGCGGAGCAGCGCGCCGAAAATCAGCTTTTCCCCCAGCTCGCGGTCACAGCCCAGAACCCCCACCGTTACCGCCGCGTCGCCCAGCACATCCAGAATCGGACAACCCGAGACCTGCGCCATGGCCACTGCAGCCCGGTCCCGGATCGGGCCAAGACGCGGGGCGTATTGCGGGTTCACGCGCACGGCCTCGGCCAGTTCATCTCGGACACGAACGTCGAACACGCTACCGTTCACCGCGATACGTGTGGCCGGTTGATCGCGGAAGTAAGGCGTGCCAGCCGAACAGGCGGCCAGCAGCAGAAGGGGCAGATAGCGGATCATACCGCCAGCTATGGGCCAATATGGTTAACAGAACCTTTCCGTCATTCGCGCAGGAGGACACCCAACCTACGTATGCCCTCGCGGATCGTGTCCTCATTCGAGTTTGAGAAGCTCAGGCGGATCGTGTTGGCACCGCCGCCATCAGGGAAGAAGGCCTGACCCGGCACAAAGGCGACCTTGACCGTGTCCAGAGCCCGCGCCAGCAGATCACCCCCGTTGGTTCCCGCAGGCAGGGTCAGCCAGATGAACATTCCGCCCTCGGGGCGGGTCCACTGAACGCCGTCGGGCATATTTACCTCCAGCGCCGCCAGCATGGCATCGCGCCGCGCGCGATAGGTCTGGCGCACCTTCGGGATATGCGTGTCGAAACAGGCCTGCGCCACCTGATGCACCGCCATCTGGTTGATGGTGGCCGAGTGCAGGTCCGCCGCCTGTTTCATCAGAACCAATTGCGAGATGACCGGCTTGGCTGCAACCACCCAGCCCATCCGTAGCCCGGGAGACAGGGTTTTCGAGAAACTGCCGCAATAGATCGTCCGGCACGCCTCGATCGACCCTTTGCGTGCCAGTTCCAGCGCCAGAACGGGCGGGATTGGCGCGCCGTCGTAGCGCAGGGCCTGATAGGCCCCGTCTTCGATCACGGCGCAGTCCAGATCATCGGCCAGATCCAACAGCGCCTCTCTGCCCCGCAGGTCCACGGTTTCCCCGGTCGGGTTGGCGAAATCGGGCGACAGGTAGGCGAATTTGACCTTGCCGGTCCCGGCCGCATATTCCGCCGCGCCCCGATTTTCGTCGATGCCGAGGCGATCAAAACGGGGCTCATAGGCGTTGAAGGCTGCAATCGCCCCTAGATAGGTCGGCCACCCGACCAGCGCCGTATCGCCGGGAGACAGGTAGAGCTTCCCCAGATAATCCAGCGCCTGTTGCGAGCCCGATGTAATCAGGACGTTGTCCAGCGCGCACTCCACGCCGATCTGCCGCATATGATCCACCAGCCATTCACGCAGCGGGACATACCCCTCGCTAACGGAATATTGCAGCGCCTGTGCCCGTGTGCCCGGGCCCAACGCCTGTTGAAAGGCCTGCGCAAAGGCATCCGCCGGGAACAGGGTCGGGGCCGGGATACCGCCCGCAAAAGAAATGATGCCCGGCTGGTCCAGCAGTTTCAGCAACTCGCGAATTTCCGAGGCTTTCATGCGCGTCGTGCGGGTGGCGAATAGCGGCTGCGTGGACATCGGGCTCCTCCGAACTGGATTTTTAGCAGCCTATGCGCACCTCAATTAAAGTCAATAATTCTGACCTAATATTTCAGCCTTTGTGATTTCTCCCGCTTCTTGAACCCGGTTTGGATGCGTGGTCATATGATTTGACCAATTCCGGAACGCCCCATGCCCTTTCACAAAGTTCAAACCGAAAAGCTGTCACATGCCGTCGTGCGTCAGATTGAGTTGCTGATCCTGCGGGGCATCCTGCGCCCCGGCGAACGGCTGCCCCCGGAACGCGAACTGGCCGACCGGATGGGGGTTTCGCGCCCCTCGTTGCGCGAGGCAATTTCCGAGTTGCAGGCGCAGGGATTGCTGACCGCCAAGGCCGGGTCCGGGATTTACGTGGCCGAGGTTCTGGGTTCCGCCTTTGCCCCCGCCCTGATCCGCCTGTTCAGCAGCCATGACGAGGCGGTGTTCGACTATCTCTCATTTCGGCGCGACATGGAGGGGTTGGCGGCAGAGCGCGCCGCGCGGTTGGGGTCCGGCAGCGACCTGAAGGTGATCCAGACCATTTTCGACAAGATGGAAACCGCGCACGCCCGCAACGCCGCCGAGGATGAGGCCCGGCTGGATGCCGAGTTTCACATGGCCATCATCGAGGCCAGTCATAACGTCATCATGCTCCACATGATGCGTTCGATGTACGATCTGCTGCGGCAGGGCGTGTTCTACAACAGGCAAATCATGTTCCAGCAGCGCGCCACCCGCGAGGCCATCCTGAACCAGCACCGCGCCATTAACACCGCCCTTCAGGCACGCGACCCGTCAAAGGCGCGGGATGCGGTGGAACAGCATCTGAACTTTGTGGAACGCTGCATGGAGGATCAGCAAAAGGCCGAGAAGAACGAGGAAATTGCGCGGCAGCGGCTGGACCACGAAACCGGGCAGCCATGAGTTTTTTCCGCCCCAATCGAGAATGAAATCTAAACTTCGTCCACATCCACAACGGGTGAACTGTGCGAAAAAGGTAGACATCCGGGCAACAAGATGTTTACGCGACTGCACCATCAGCAAAAACCTGGCACCCGGTCGCAATTGAGCAAGCACAAGCTGAAAATGATCAATCTCTTACGTCGCCTTACCCCTGTAAACGACCCCTGTATTATCGTTGCCAGCAACGGACGGTCCGGCAGCACGCTGATGTATGACGCTCTGCGTCAGGCAAACAAGCGACGGCATCGGCCACGCAAGGCGAAATCGGTGTTCGAGGCGCGGCTGGAAACCGCAGCGCTACACCCCGGAACGCTGGTCAAAACGCATGATTTTCCGGACGCGCTAAAAACCCGGGCAAATGTGAAAACGCTTTTCTGCTTTGGCTCAACAAAGGATTCCGCACTGTCGGTCTATTCTGCGATTGAACGGTTCGGGCGGGATTGGGTGGATGAGCATTTCGACCACCTTCATGCCTCGGGCCCGGTCGAGGATCTGTTCCGGCGCGATGTTCTAAATCAGGCCAGCCAGATGGAACGCTGGGGCACATTTGAAGACTCTCCGGTTCTGTGCCTGCATTATGAGGCCATCTGGACCCGGCAGGCTGACGTTGCCGATTTTCTGGGCCTCAAGTTCCAGGTGCCCGAACGGGTTGAACGTGCCAAAAAAACCATTCCTGACGACATTCTGGCGCAGGCTGCGGCTTTGTACGATCCGATCGACGCAGTCCTGGATGAGTTGCCCCAAGTCTTTGTCGCCTCAAAAGACTACGCAGACATCTTGAACAAACTTTCAAGCCAGGGATAACGTGGCAAAGAAAAAACCCGGCGCTGAGGCCGGGTTTTCTGTCTGATTGTCTGTCAATCTCAGTGCAGCTTTTCGCCGACATCCGCGATGGACGCGTCGATCAGCTTGTTTGCCTGAGCTGCTGTCATCTGCTTGGCCAGAACGGCGCTTGCTGCCGAGACCGCGACGGACACCGCCTGATCGCGTACCTCTTTCACGGCCGAAGCTTCGGCTGATGCGATCTGGTCCTGTGCGGCCGCCAGACGACGGGCGATGGATTTCTCCAGATCGACCTTGGCTTGTTCCGCCGCCAGAGCCGCATCTGCTTTCGCCGCTTCGACGATGGCATCCGCCTGACCCTGAACTTCGCGCTGCTTGCGCTCGTACGAGGCCAGCAGGCTGCGCGCTTCTTCGTGCAGGGCGCGGGCTTCGTCCAGTTCGGACTTGATGCCAGCGGCCCGGTTGTCCAAGGCGCCGCCGATCATGCCGGGGACCTTGAAATAGAACAGGACCGCGATGAAGACGATGAAGCCCAGCAGGACCACAAAGTCGGTGTTGCCAAGCGAGAAGAACGGGCCGCTTGCTGCCAGCGCGGGGCTGGCTGCGCCGACAGTCAGGATAAGGGCAAGAGTGTTCCGCATGTCACTTATCCTTTCGTCTGCGCGTCTACGGCACTGTTGATGGCTTTGGCATCCGCCTCGCCGCCCAGTGCAGTGACCAGTTCAGCCGCCGTATCCTTGGCAACCACTTGAATGCTTTCCAGCGCACCGGCACGGATTTCGGCAATTGCCTTTTCCGATTCAGCCGCCTTTGCAGCGATTTCCGCGTCTGCCTTGGCAATCGCGTCATCCAGACCAGACTGGATTTCGGCGCGGGCTTCCGCTGCGATACGCTGTGCCTCAGTCCGGGCATCGGCCAGCGCCTTGTTATAGGCCTCTTCGGCCTCGACCGCCTTGGCCTTCAGATCTTCGGCCGCAGCCAGGTCATTTGTAATGGTCCCCTGACGTTCAGCCAGGATTGCCGCGATGCGGGGCAGAGCCACGCGGGACAGGACCAGAAAGATGACGACCAGCGTAATGACCAGCCAGAAAATCTGGTTGGGGAACCAATCGAAGCAGAGCTGCGGCATACCGATCGCCGACCCATGAGAGTCAACGCAGGTGCCAGCTACTTCTTTGGCAAGGGGTTCAGTCGCCATGATGTCCTCCGTCGGAACGTTGTCTTTACAACAGGTGGGCCGCTATGGCTTGGGCCCACCTGCGCGTAAGGATCAGGTTCCGCAGATTAGACGGCGAACATCAGCAGCAGCGAGACCAGGAATGCGAAGATGCCCAGCGCTTCTGCGAATGCGATACCGATGAAGAGGGTTGCGGTCTGCGAAGCAGCCGCCGAAGGGTTGCGCAGGGCGCCAGCCAGGAAGTTGCCTGCAACGTTGCCCACCCCGATTGCGGCTGCGCCGGAACCGATTGCTGCCAGGCCTGCGCCGATGTGTGCGAGATCGCCTTCCATGATGTGTCTCCTTACGAATTGGAAGTTTCGATGTTGGGTGTTCGGACCTTAGTGCGACGGATGCAGCGCATCCTTGAGGTAAACACAGGTCAAAATGGTGAATACGTAGGCCTGAATGAAGGACACGAGGACCTCGAGGCCATACATAGCGGTGATCGCCAGAACCGACACGGGCGAGATCACGGCAATCGCGGCAAAGCCTGCGAACACCTTGATCACGGCGTGGCCTGCCATGACGTTACCGGCAAGACGAATGGAGTGGCTGACGGGACGCACGAAGTACGAAATCAGCTCGATAATCGCCAGAACCGGGCGCAGCGCCAGCGGTGCGCTCGAGACCCAGAACAGGCCCAGAAACGCGGCACCGTTCTTGACGAAACCCAGAACGGTCACGGTCAGAAACACGGCCAGCGCCAGCGGGATGGTTACGGCGAAATGCGATGTGGTGGTGAAGGATGTGGGGATCATGCCCAGGAAGTTCGCGCAGACGATGAACATGAACAGGGTCATGACATAGGGGAAGTATTTGACGCCTTCCTTGCCGCAGATGTCTTCCAGCATCTTGTAGATGAAGCCATAGGCCAGTTCGGCCACCGACTGCATCCGGGTCGGAACAATCGCGCGCTTCGAGGTGCTGAGAACCAGCAGACCAAAGATCGCGGCAATCGCCAGGAACATCCACAGGGTCACGTTGGTGGGCGTGTACCAGGCAATCGCACCGTCGCCAAAGAGCGGCTTGACGATGAACTGGTCCATCGGGTGGAATACCAGGCTGCTGCCTTCTGCTGCGGTGGTCTCGGTCGCCACGTTCAGTCCCTCTCGTCCTTCTCGGCCGCGCTTGCAGCCGCTTGTTTATCTTGAACCTCTTTCGCGCTGCGGAGCATAACCTTCACGCCCGCGACAAGGCCCAGCAATGTGAAAAGCACCAGAAAGATCGGGATTGTCCCGAGCAGGCTGTCCAGCCCGTATCCGATGCCAAATCCGATCCCCAGACCGGATACCATTTCGATGACCATCCTCCAGGCAAGCTCGCCCCCGGACACGTCAGCATCTGCGCGGGGCTTGGGCGCTTTGGCCTTTTTCGCCGCTTCGATCTTGGCCTCAAGCTGCGCCATACGCTGCTTTTGGTCATCATCGGTCACGGGCGGGTCCCTCGTACAGTCTTGGGTAGGGTGCTAAGGGGCTGCGGGCACAGAGTCAACGGGGTTGCGCGCCTGGATTGTCGCACATTAAAATATTGATTTTAAATGAAATTCGTTACTCGTAGCCTAATCAGGATTCCGGCCAATCCGGATGCCACACGCCAAAAGACCTGAATCCGCATATTCAACCAAATGGTTGACCAAACTTCGGGGCTGTGGTTCAGCACGGGCATGCCCAACGACCTCGACACCGTTTTCGCGGCCCTTGCCGATCCCACCCGCCGCACCATCCTTGCGATGCTGCTTGAGGATGATATGGCCGTCACGGACGTGGCGGAACCGTTCGAGATGTCGCTGGCTGCGATCTCGAAACATCTGGTCATCCTGACCAAAGCCGGGCTGATTAGCCAGGAGAAACGCGGTCGAGTGAAGTGGTGCAAGCTGGAACCAGACGCCCTGCGCGCAGCCTCAGTCTGGATGCAGGGGTTCGGGCAGTTCGAACCGGTCAATCTGGATGCGTTCGAGCGGTTTCTCGAAGTCGAACTGCCCGCGGGCGACGACTAAAGCTATCTGACTACAAAAACCGAGACACTGGCATGCTTCGCCAGATACCCCGCGTGGCTTGAGAAAATATAGTCGGTTATCCGCGGCGCATGGGTGCCAACCACGATCAGGTCCGCGCCGATCTCGTCAGCCGCCTTGGCCAGATCCCCATCGACCTCAACGGCCACGTCGACCGAGTGGATATTGCGGAACGCGACCTCGGTCCCGCTGTTTCTGGACAGTTGATCCGCGAACGCGCGCAAATCTTGATGAACCGCCGAGTCTGTCTGAGCCGGATCAGTTCCGGTCACGCTGACAACGGTGATTTTCGCGCCCTGCCACTTGGCTACCTCGGCGGCAACGTCCGCCGCCTTGCGAACCTCGGGCGGCAGATGCAGGTCCACCGGGAACATGATATGTTTATACATGGCAAATTCCTCCTCGCCGCAAAGCATAGGGAAATTTGCATGTATCGGCCTTGATCTGCCTCAACGGACAGTTTCGAACGGGAAGCTTCGGGCTAGCCTTCCTGGCTGAACTCCACGCCTGTCACAACCCCGGTCGCGTCTGCGCGGCACAACCAGGGGGCGGTCGCGCCCTCTACTGCGACCGTTGTGACCGAACCGGTGGGCGCGATCTGGGTGCCCGTCGCGCGTACCCCGTCGGCCTGAACACCTGTTTCGGCCACCACCAGCGCCTCGCAGCTGGCCTGCAGGTCCGTCTCAGAGGTGCCGGTCTGGCTGCACGCAGAGATCGAAAGCCCTATCCCGGCGACAAAGATCCGATTCATTTTTCTGCGTCCTTTCGATTGCCCCGTTTAGGGGGGTGAGCTTTACATGGCTTGCGCGGAAAGCAAGCCTCAATCGGACAAGCGCCGGATTGGGGTCGGAGCTTCTTCTTTCAACAAAAGCAACAGCGCCACAACGGTCAGAACAACCCCGCCCAAAATCAAGCCGGTCGGCACACCGTTGCCCAAAGCGATTTCCCACAGAATGACCCAGCTTGGCACCAGATAGGTATAGGCCATGACCTTGGCCGAGGGCAGCCGTAGGGCCGAGAACTGGACCAGAACGAAACTCGCCGCTGTTGCGAAGAATGACAGGTATAGAATACCCAGCCAGACGATGAACGGCAGGTTCAGCCAATCGGTCGCGGCAATGTCGGACCACCCGAATACAAGCAGAACCAGGAAGCCCGAAACGAGCGTGCCGAAGGTGAACACCACAGCAGGCTCGCCCCGATTCAGCTTGCGCACCATCGGCGTGTAGACCGCATGCGCGACGCAGCCCCAGAAATAGATGATCTCTCCGGTTCCGATCTCGAACAGGCGGAACGCCTGCCAGTCCGCTCGGAAAATCACCCATAGCGCCCCGATTGCGCCCACGATCAGGGCCAGCGCCATGCGGGGCGTCGTGATCTGCCGCAACAGGACCCAGCCCGCAAGGGCCGAGATGACAGGCGTCAGGGTAAACACCGCCGCAGCGCTGACCGGCGGGGCGGTTTGCAGGCCGTAGAACATCAGGACGAAATAGGTGGCGAACAACCCGCCCAATATCAGATAGCGCCAAGGTGCCTGCGCCGCCCCGCGCGACAAGCCGGTGGTGACAAGGGCCGCAACCCCGATCACCAGCGCAGCAATGGCAAAACGCATCGCGTTCAGCGCCGCCGGAGCGATCTCATTGGCAATGATCGAGCCCAGCGAGAAACTGCCCGCCACAAGCGCCGAAAAGGTCAGCATGGCCAGATGGCCGCGCGCCTGTGGGCTCATGGCAGCCAGCCCTTGGCCTGTTCTTTGAGAAATTTCAGAAACGCCTGCACCTTGGTCGTCCGGTGCAGGTCCACATGGGTCACCAGCCACAGCTTGCCGGACCATTCCGGCAACGGCTCCATGACCTCTTCCAGATCGGGGTGGCGCGCAGCCTCCCACCGGGCCATGAAGCCGATGCCTGCCCCGGCCAGTACCGCCTCACCTCCGGTGAAATTGTTCGAACACCGGAAGGTGATCGCCTCGGCCGGAGCATTTTCGCGCAGCCATCGGGCAAATGGGGCGCGGCTGTTTTCATCGTCATTGCCCACAAACGCATGATCAGCGAAATCTGACACGCCCGAGGGTTTCCCCCGCCGCGCGATATAGTCCTTGCTGGCAAAAAGCCCGACCTCTTGCGAGATGAAGGGCTGCACAACGTTGTCCGGCTGATCCGGCGCAGCCCCGGCGCGAATGGCCACATGCGCCTCGCCATATTCCAGCCGGAACAGGCGGTCGCCGGTCAGATACCGCACGATCAGGCCGGGATGCGCGTTCTGAAACGTGCTGAGCGTCGGCACCACCAAAGGCGCAAGCGAGGCCAGAGACGTCACGACCAGCTCGCCCGAGACATCATCGCCCCGCCCCTTCATCCGCCCGACCAGTTGGTTGAACTGATCCTCAGTGGCCTGCGCCACACGCAACAGGTCTTCACCAGCCTCGGTTGGCGTGTAGCCCCGCGCATGACGCTGGAACAGTTTGACGCCCAGCCGCGCCTCGATGGCGTCGATATGGCGGATCACGGTGGCGTGGTGCACGCCCAAAACCTCGGCCGCGCCGCTGACGGTTCCCATGCGCGCCACCTGATAAGCGGTTCTCACTTCATCCCAATTGTCCATGACACATCTTCTTCTGTGCAATTTCCAACATTCAATGTTGATGTATCCGAGTTTTGTTCACCAATGCAACATTCATATTGGGGACAGCAAGATTTCCCTGACCAGAAGGACCCCAAAACCATGACCAAGACCATCCTGCATATCGACGCCTCGGCCCGCCGCACCGGATCAGCCACCCGCGACTTGTCCGACCGGATCGTTCGCCATTTGGATGCCGGGCGCATCATCCGCCGCGACCTAGCCACGCCCCTGCCCCTGCTGACCGAGGACTGGATCGCCGCCAACTTTACCCCCGCCGATCAGCGCGACGAAGTGCAGCGGGACCAACTGGCGCTTTCGGACGAGCTGGTATCGGAACTGCAACGCGCGGATACCATCGTTATCGGCCTGCCGATCTACAATTTCTCGGTCCCCGCCGCCTTCAAGGCCTGGATTGATCTGGTCGCCCGCGCGGGCCTGACCTTTTCCTATACCGAGGCTGGCCCCAAAGGCCTGCTGGATGGCAAACGCGCGATCCTCGCCATCGCCTCGGGCGGCACGGCAGTCGGGTCCGAAATCGACTTTGCCACCAACTACGCAAAACACGTGCTGGGCTTCATCGGCATCACCGATGTCGATGTCATCGCTGCCGATCAGATGGCATTGGACGCCGAAGCTGCACTAAACAGCGCCCATAAGGCGGTATCAGAACTGGCCGCCTGATCCCCTCTGGCCTTTGCGCCACGAAACGTCCAGTCTGCGCCTTAGCGGGTTTGCAAGACTGGGCGTTCATCATGAAGAAAATCGGAATTCTGGGCGGTGTCGGCTGGGCCTCGACCGTGGACTATTACCGGGCAATTGCCGAAGGTGCCGGGCGCTATTTCGCCGAACGCGGCCACGGCTCGCCTCTCCCAATCCCGCCGATGACCATCGAATCCGTCACGCAGGCCAAAACCCGAGCCCTGCGCGGTGTGGCGGGAGATGAGGCCAGTTGGGCCGCCTTCGACGCGGTCTTCCGCGATGCCCTGCTGACGCTGGAACGCGCCGGTTGCGATTTCGGCATCATCGCCTCGAACACACCGCATGCAAGGCTGCACGCGATCCGTCAGGGCGTGTGCATGCCGATCCTCAGCATCTTCGACGCCACCGCCGAGGTCACAGCCGCAAGCGGAGCCCCGGACGCTCTGGTTCTGGGCACAACAGTCACCATGCAGGCCACCAACTACGCCGACCGCCTCGCCACCGAGGGCATCCGCGCCAATGACCGCCTGCCCGAGGACGACATCGCCGAAATGCAGGCCATGATCGACACCGACTTTTACGGAGGCGCGTCAGCCACGGCCCACAAACGTCTATTGGACTTCTGCAACCGCCAAGCCAAACCGGGCACGGCAATCCTGCTGGCCTGCACCGAACTGCCGCTGGCCTTCCCCGATCACCTCGACGACCCGATGTTCGAAGCAGACGGCCACCTGTTCATCAACCCCTCCGCCGCTCATGTCGCGGCGGCCCTGAACAAAGCCCTGACCGAACCCTAAAGCCGCCGCGTCTTCTTCTGTTCAAAAATACCTCCGCCGGAGGGTGAGGGGCGTTACAGAAACTGTCCGGCGGACAGTTTCAGCCCGAACGGGCGGAGCCCCGGCCTGCGCCCCAAGGCCCGTCCCCTAGGGCAACCAGCCCACCTCGCACCCGATCCGATCAAAAAACGCCATCACGTCCGAGCGCGCCATTGCAACGGTCCGGTCATTGACCAGCGGGTGCATATAGATCACATCCGCCTGCCGGGCGGCAGCGTCCATAAAGAACCGCACCCCAGCCCCGACCCCTGTGATCATCGCCAGCGGGCTGACCGAGCCGGGACGAATGCCCAGGTTCTGCATCAGCCGATCCGCCGACCCGAAAGACAGGCTGCCGATCCCCAACTCGGCCCCAAGGGCTTTCAGGTCAATCTCGCGGCTCTGCT
Organism: Ruegeria sp. F11; assembly: GCF_056533855.1. Classification (NCBI taxonomy): domain Bacteria; kingdom Pseudomonadati; phylum Pseudomonadota; class Alphaproteobacteria; order Rhodobacterales; family Roseobacteraceae; genus Ruegeria; species Ruegeria sp. F11. The sequence goes on from NZ_JBQFOW010000012.1 coordinate 63,352, forward strand.
CCAACGTCACCAGATAGTTCCGCTTCTTCTTGTCCCGCAGATACAGGTTCTTGAGGCGCAGGGCGTTCTCACCCGGAACCATGAACTGATCCTCGACTCCTTTTGCATCCTCGACCGTGCGCAGCGGGATGTGACTGTGCAGCCGATAGGGCAGCCCCCACGCGTCAAGCTGCGCCAGCAGCGCGTCCGAACTGATGGGCAGGTTGTCGGCTGAGGTATCCGATGCGGTCATATAGCACCCCCGGGAAATGACTTCGACAGAAGCGTGATGCCGAAGCCTTCGCTGACTTGCAACCGGGGAAGGTACTTCGAGCTTAGCCCTTGACCATGCTCCGCGCCATCTTCAGTGCCTTTTCATACTTCGCGATACGCAGGTCCAGGTTCTGCAACGCATTCTTTTCGACCTCGCCCACTTTACTCAGTGCCGATTTCTCGATCCGCTTCAACGCGTTGGTCCATTTGACCGGGTCCCAGTTCCCCTTGGCAACCTCAATCGCCGCCCCGGCCCAGAACGAGGGCGTCATGAGACCCGCAATAACCGAGACAGCACGTTTTCCCCAAAGCCCGGCTTTGGTGGTCTCTTTGATATCATCCCGGAAGGCCTGCGCGATGAACTGGGAATCCTGAATGCCCTTGTCGATCACGAATTGCTTGAGGAATTTCTTGTTGTGCAGGATCAGCTTGCTGCCTGCCAGTTGCGTGCTTTTGTAGGCCGCGCCAACCTTGAACGCCAAACCCGTCCCAAGGGTCAGCAACAGCGCGTTCAGATCGTTCTTGTCGCTGGCCTTTTTCGCCTTGAGGTATTCCGATGTGACATCCTTTCGAAGCGCCTTGAAATCCTGTGCGGCCTCTTTCCGGTTTTTCTTCAAGCTGGCCAGAACGCTTTCAATTTCCTTAAGCGACTTTCTGTCCACCACCATCGCCGCAGAATTTGCCGGAGGTATCCTGACCTCATCCCCCGGCATTATTTTCGACGGGTTCGGCCGCAATTTTCGGAACTTTGCGTTTTCCTTGTGCTTATAAATGATGTCGAAATTCTTGTATCCGTATTTGGCAGCGATCTTGTTCAGATTTTCGCCTTTCTTCACCACATGCGTTAATACTTTCATAAAAATACCCCTCACCACGCAAACCAGTAAAAAATACCCTAGCAGCGTGCCACAAAACCGCGTTTCAGGCAAACCGCGCCCGATGACGGGATACAGGTCTACAGCCAGCCCGGTCTTGACACTGTGAACTGATTTACATAAGCCGCCCCAAACATCCGGAAGAGAGTACCCTTCCGGTCCCTTGAGTCGTTCAGGGATCGCCCCCCACCAGCGAGTTTCGCCCGTGGGGGCGTTTGTGCATTTAACCGGCGCATCCTATGTAGGGCACGCCATCAGATAACCGGCATAGGAGGCCGAAGGCATGTTTGAAAATCTATCCGAACGCCTTTCTGGCGTCTTTGACCGGCTGACCAAACAGGGTGCCCTGTCCGAAGAAGACGTCAAAACCGCCCTGCGCGAGGTTCGCGTTGCCCTGCTTGAGGCCGATGTCTCGCTTCCGGTGGCCCGCGAATTCGTCAAGAAGGTGCAGGAACAGGCGACCGGTCAGGCCGTCACCAAGTCGATCACCCCCGGCCAACAGGTCGTCAAGATCGTACATGACGCGCTGGTTGATACCCTGCGTGGCGAGGAAGACCCCGGCGCGTTGAAGATCGACAACCCGCCTGCGCCGATCCTGATGGTCGGTCTGCAGGGCTCGGGTAAGACCACGACCACCGGCAAACTGGCCAAACGCCTGAAAGAAAAAGAGGGCAAGAAGGTCCTGATGGCCTCGCTCGACGTCTATCGCCCGGCGGCGATGGATCAGTTGGCGGTGCTGGGCACGCAAGTTGGCGTCGACACGCTGCCGATCGTGCCGGGCCAGAAACCGGTTGATATCGCTATGCGCGCCAAGCAGCAGGCGACGCTGGGTGGCTATGACGTCTATATGCTCGACACTGCGGGCCGTCTGCATATCGACGAAGTCCTGATGGATGAGGTTGAGCAGGTCCGCAACGCGGTCGACCCGCGCGAGACGCTGCTGGTCGTCGACGGCCTGACCGGTCAGGTCGCCGTCGAGGTGGCCGAGGAGTTCGACGCCAAGGTCGGCATTTCCGGCGTGGTCCTGACCCGGATGGACGGCGATGGGCGCGGTGGTGCGGCGCTGTCGATGCGCGCTGTTACCGGCAAGCCGATCCGCTTTGTCGGTCTGGGCGAGAAGATGGACGCGCTAGAAACCTTCGAGCCAGACCGGATCGCCGGTCGTATTCTGGGCATGGGCGACATCGTGGCCCTGGTCGAAAAGGCCCAGGAAACGATGGAGATGGAACAGACCGAGCGCATGATGAAGCGCATGGTCAAAGGTCAGTTCAACATGAACGACCTGAAAATGCAGCTGGAGCAGATGATCCAGATGGGCGGTATGCAGGGCATGATGGGCATGATGCCGGGCATGAACAAGATGGCCAAGCAGATGGATCAGGCGGGTCTGGACGACAAGATCCTGCGCCAGCAGATCGCCCTGATCCAGTCGATGACCAAACGCGAACGCGCCAACCCGCAACTGCTGCAGGCAAGCCGCAAGAAACGGATTGCGGCGGGTTCGGGGATGGAGGTCAGCGACCTCAACAAGCTGCTCAAGATGCACCGGCAGATGTCGGACATGATGAAGAAGATGGGCAAGATGGGCAAAGGCAAGATGTTGAAACAGGCCATGAAGGGCATGTTCGGCAAAGGCGGCCCCTCGCCCGAGGAAATGGCCGCAGGCATGGACCCCAAGGCGCTGGAACAGGCGGCCAAGGCAATGGGCGGGCGCGGTGGTCTGCCCGGTCTGGGCGGCGGCATGGGCCTGCCCCCGGGCCTCAGCGGGTTTGGTAAGAAAAAGTGAACCTGATCGCTGATCATATCCCCCGGCTTGAGACCGAGCGCCTGATCATGCGCGCGCCGTCCGAGGCTGATCTGGACGCGGATACCGCGTTCTTTGCCAGTGAGGCGGCGAAATTCGTCGGCGGCCCGCTGCGCCGGGATGAGGTGTGGCGGGTCTTTGCCTCGCTTCTGGGGCATTGGGTTGTGCGCGGCTATGGCTATTGGAGCGTCGATGAAAAGGACACCGGCGCTTATGTCGGACGCATCGGCCTGTGGTTCCCCGAAGGCTGGCCCGAGCCCGAGGTCGGCTGGACCCTGATGACCCATGCCACCGGCAAGGGTTATGCGACCGAGGCGGCGCAGGCTGCACGTAGCCACGCCTATGATGTGCTGGGCTGGGAGACGGCGATCTCGCTGATTGATCTGGACAATCACGCCAGCAAGGCGGTGGCCAAACGTCTGGGTGCACAGTTCGAATATCTCTACGAACACCCCAAATACGGCAAATCCGAGATTTGGCGGCACCCGGCTCCGGGTGATCTGGTGAATGGCGGGATGGAGGCTTACGCATGACCTCGTCCACAATCCCCACCATCGAGACCGACCGCCTGATCCTGCGCGCGCCGCATCTGGACGATTTGCCTGCGATGATTGCCTTTTACGCCTCGGAACGCAGCCACATGGTCGGCGGGCCCAAGGATGAGCTGGGCAGTTGGTCCTCGCTGGCCGGTCGTTTGGGACACTGGGCGCTGCGCGGCTATGGCCTGTGGCACCTGACCGAGAAATCCAGCGGCGCGTTTGTCGGCTGGGCCGGTATCATCGACGTGCCGGGCTGGGCTGAACCTGAACTGGGCTGGACCGTGATGGCTGAAGCCGAGGGCAAAGGTCTGGCATATGAGGCCGCAGAGGCCGCCCGCGACTATGCCGCGCGCCATCAGGGGCTGAACGGCGTGATCTCGTACATTGCCCACGAAAATGACCGCTCGCGCGCTTTGGCCGAACGCCTTGGTGCAGTGCTGGAAGTTGAGAATGCTGAGCTGTTGGGCCTGACCGCCCAGATCTGGCGTCACCCGCAGATTGACTTGACCACCGAAAGGACCGGCCAATGACCAACCCCGTGACACAGGCTGCCACGCTGTTGAAAGAGCATCGCGAAAGCATCGACCGGCTGGACGCGATCCTTGTCTACACGCTGGGCGAGCGGTTCAAGCACACGCAGGCTGTTGGCAAGCTGAAAGCGACACACGACCTTCCCCCGTCCGATCCCACGCGCGAAGCCGCGCAGATCGCACGGTTAGAAGACCTGGCGAAGGAGGCCGATCTGGACCCCGATTTCGCCAAGGCTTTCCTGAATTTCATCATTCAGGAAGTCATCCGACACCATAAGAAGCATCAGAACTAAACCGGGCTTACCCCGGATACGCCATTCAAAGGAGATACCACCATGGCAATGAAAATTCGTCTCGCCCGCGGCGGCTCGAAAAAGCGTCCCTTCTATCGCATCGTTGCGGCTGACAGCCGTATGCCCCGCGATGGCCGTTTCATCGAGAAGCTGGGCACCTACAACCCGCTGCTGCCGAAAGACAGCGAGGAGCGCGTGAAAATGAACATGGAGCGCATCCAGTACTGGCTGGATCAGGGCGCACAGCCCACCGACCGGATCGCCCGCATGCTGGAAGCTGCCGGCGCCCGCGACAAGGCCGAGCGCAATAACCCCAACAAGGGGACCCCGGGCAAGAAAGCTCAGGAACGCGCGGAAGAGAAAGCAGCCAAGGCCGCTGAGGCAACGGAAGCTGCCGAAGCACCGGTTGAAGAAGCGGCTGCGGAAGAATAAGCAGGCGGGCACGTGCGGGATCAGGCTTTTTCAGACGATTTTCGCACGCAGTTCGATCTGTTGCTGCGGCTCCGGCGCGATGTGCGCCGGTTCCGCACCGATCCTGTGGACGAGGCAGTGCTGACGCGCTGCCTCGACGCGTTTCAATTGGCTCCTTCGGTGGGGCTCAGCGAACCCTGGCGCGTGACCCGCGTCGAAAGTGCGACCGCGCGCGCCGCAGCGCTTGAGAATTTCAAGACGGCCAATGCCGAAGCCCTGAAAGGGTATTCCGGCGACAAGGCGCAGCTTTACAGCCAGTTGAAGCTGTCGGGGATGCAAGAGGCCCCGGTGCAACTGGCCGTATTCTGCGACGACGCCACCGACAAGGGGCAGGGGCTGGGCGCGGGCACGATGCCCGAGATGCGGCGCTATTCGGTGGTTTCGGCCATCACCCTGTTCTGGCTGGCCCTGCGGGCCGCGGGGCTGGGGCTGGGCTGGGTGTCCATTCTGGACCCAGACCAGATGGTGCGCGATCTGGATGTACCCGATGACTGGCGGCTGATCGGTTATTTCTGTGTCGGCTGGCCCGAAGAGATTTCGGACACGCCCGAGCTGGAAAAGGTCGGCTGGGAAGACCGGGCTAGTACCCTGCCGATTGAGGTAAGATAGATATGTTCGGCCTGTTACGGCTTCCCATACTCCTGGCAATCGCCTTTATTGTCGGCGTGTTCTTTGAACGCAGCAACCAGCGCGAGGCCTGCGAGGCAATCGGGCAATGGCGGGACGGACTATGTGTGACGGAAGGCTCAAATGAGTGATCTGATCTGTGTCGGCAGCATTGCGGGATCCTACGGCGTGCGCGGCGAAGTACGGCTGAAAAGCTATTGCGCTGTGCCCGAAGATATCGAGGCCTACTCGCCCCTGACCGACGAATCCGGCACCGAACGCTATCCTCTGGTTCTGACCCGAGCGATCAAGAACGGCTTTGCCGCCCGGCTGGGCGGGGTGGAAACCAAGGAACAGGCCGACGCCCTGAAGGGCCTGCGCCTGTTTGCGCGGCGGGAACAACTCCCCTCATTGCCCGATGACGAATTCTATCACACCGACCTGATCGGGCTTGAGGTCTATGACACCGGCGGCACCCTTCTGGGGAAGGTCAAGGCGGTGCAGAACCACGGCGCGGCGGACCTGTTGGAACTGCAGGGACCGGGGCTGAAAGCCACCGTTCTGTTGCCGTTCACCTTGGACAGCGTGCCCACCGTCGATCTGGACAAAGGTCGCATCATCGCAGACCCGCCCGAAGGCCTGTTTTGATGCGGCGCGTTTTGCTGCATCTGGGTCTGCACAAAACCGGGACCACTGCAGCACAGTCGTTCCTTTATGAAAACCGGGAACTGATCTGGCCAAATTTCTCGCTGGTTCTGCCCTACAAGACCCGCAAGAGCGGAATGGCCGACGCCGCCACGCGCCACTCGGTCTATCGGCTGGACGGCACGCTGGCCGATTTCGGCGGTCAATTGAACGAATTTCTGACCACACTCGATTTCGGAACCCGCCGCGGCCTGATCCTGAGCGAAGAGAACTTCGCGGGCCTGCGCCCCAGCAGAAATAGCGCCGAGGGCTACGCGGCGGCCCCCGATCTGGCCGCCACTCTGGTCAGTGCGGTTAAGCGCCGCCTGATTGGCGAGGAGGTGGACATAACCGTCTACCTGTCCCTGCGCGAAAAGCCCGACTGGCTGCGCAGCCTGTGGGCCCACGACTTGCAGCGCACGCGCCTTGTGCAGGATTTCGACGATTTCCACGCCAATCTCGATCACCTGCCCGAGTTGCGCGAAACAGCCGACGCAATCCGCGATGCGCTTCCCGATGTCACCATACAGACAGAGCGGCTGGAAGACCTGCGCCAGCGCCGGTTCGGCCCCGGCGCACCTTTTGCCAAATTCCTGGACCTGCCGCGCTCAAAGGCCATGCAGCTAGTGCCGCCGCGCAAAGCCAACCCCAGCCTGCCCGATGCGGTCTTGTCGGAAATGCTGGCGCTGAACCGCTCGGCGCTGGACGACAGCGCGTTAATGGCGCAAAAGAAGGCGCTTATTCAATCCGCCCAAGATGAACTGACCCGCCACTGATGACCGACACGCCCTCAAAATCTCATGGACGCAAGGCGATCCGCCCAACCCTGAAACCGCGTGAGCTGCTGACGCCCGCGCCGGATCTGCACGGGGTGTGGAAGGCCAAGATCATCACCCTGTTCCCCTCGGCCTTTCCTGGCGTTCTGGGGGAAAGCCTGACCGGCAAAGCGCTCCAAGAGGGGTTGTGGCAGCTAGAGACTGTTGATCTGCGCCAGTTCGGCATCGGCAAGCACCGCAATGTTGATGACACGCCTGCGGGCGGCGGCGCGGGCATGGTGCTGCGCGCCGATGTGCTGGGCGCGGCAATCGAGCACACAATGGCCGGGGTGCAAGGCAACTGGCCGCTGATCTACCTCAGCCCGCGTGGACGCCGGATGGACCAGCGCATGATGCAAAACCTCGCGCGCTGTGATGGCATGACTTTGCTCTGTGGCCGGTTCGAAGGCGTCGATGAGCGGGTGCTGGAGCATTACGGCGTTCAGGAGGTCAGCTTGGGCGATTTCGTCATGACCGGTGGTGAGATCGCAGCACAAGCCATGATCGACGCCACCGTGCGCCTGATCCCCGGTGTATTGGGCAATCAGGCCTCGACCGAGGAGGAAAGCTTCTCCTCGGGCCTGTTGGAGCACCCCCAATACACCCGCCCCACCGAGTGGAATGGCCGCCCGATCCCCGATGTGCTGATGTCCGGCCACCACGGCCGTATCGCCGAATGGCGGCACCAAATGGCTGAAGAGATCACTCGGGAAAGACGGCCAGATATTTGGGACGCCTACGCGAAATCCAAGGGCGAAGCAGCCGACTGAACGGCGCGACTGTGGCTTCCGGGTCGCAGGTGGAAAACTTGCGCAGGCACCCTTTGAAGTTGATCAAAACGCGGGATACTCATCCTGAAAATCGACGACTTTTGAATAGCCAAACAAGAAGAATACCCAGACCAAACCATGAAAAAGATTATACTTTTGAGCCTTCTGCTTGCATCCGCTTGCAGTTCCAAACCTCTTGCGCCCTCGGTTCCCACAAAAGACGGTCACAACGCCTATTCGGCCAAGGTCGCCTTGGACGGTTGCGCCCAGCAAGCCGATGAGGGTGGCACCAGCGCCGTCATCGGTGCCTATGCGACAAACATCCTGCTTTGGGGCATCATTATCGGCCCTGTGGCGACCGCTCCGTTCGAGGACCAGCTGCGGGCGCAGGGTGAGATTGATCAGGTGGACCGCTGCATGCGCGAGCAGGGCTTTGAGCGCCGAGAACTGACCCAGGGCGAATCCTTCTGGCTTCGCAACTCATTCGGACAAGAGCGTGAGCGGCGGCTGAATCACCTGATTGGCGGCGGAACGATCGAAACCTACGGATCGCCCACCTAAGACCCGCCTGCCTTCCAGGCGGCCCAGTGTTCCGGCGTGCCGTTGAAAGTGTTGATATCGACACCTCCCTGCACGCCCGGGACCAGCCCGGTGCCTGTGTACTGCCAGAACCGCCAAATCGTCCGCGGATAGACCTCTCTCGGATGGCCCGCCACGGAGCGTAGCCAGAACTCGGTTTTCGGCAGGCGCGCGATGTCGGTGTCTTCGTAGAAATCCACCGTGGTGTAGACAATCGGTCTGCGACCGTAGTGACGTTCGAGGATATTCAGAAACCGCTGCGCCTCGGCCCGGACGGTTTTGCCGTCGGGGCGCAAGGTGCAGGTCTTGGAATGCGGGGTCCACTCCATGTCCAGCACATGCGGCAGATCGGCCCCTTTCGGAACGTTCTCGATGAACCAGCGGGCCTGTTCATGCGCCGGGCGGCAGAAGTAATAGTAGTGATAAGCCCCCCACGGCACACCCGCCGCCTGCGCGCCGCGCCTGTGGTCGTCGAACATAGGATCGGCCACATCGCCGCCCTCGGTCGCCTTGAGGAACGCAAAGCTGACGCCCGAGGCTTTGGCCCTGCGCCAGTCAATCGGCCCCTGCCAGCGCGAAACGTCCAGTCCGTGAACCGGATAATGGCCGGGATGCCGCCCGTCCCAGTCATGCGGATCGGCATCACCGAAATCGGGATAGATCACCGAAGGGGCCGTCCGGTCCACGACCTGTGACGGCTCGATCACCTGAGGCTGCGGGCCACTTCGCCCGCAGGACAGAAGTACGGTCCCAGCAACGGCCAACGTAAGTGCAAATCGCATCGTTTGGGTCCTGCCTGAAATTTCTGCTCTTGTAATTCCCCTCAGAATGCCCGATCCGGCGCACAAGGCAACGGCGCATTTTCAAGGTGGCGGAAACTCACCACTAACAATGCGATTTAGGCTTGATCCCGGTCCGCAAATTCCTTAAACGACCGCAATCCGGTGCCGCGCCAAGCGACTCCGGTGTTTTGGTTTGCTACATGGCGTGACGTCCCGCATTCTTCGGCAAGGACGCGCCTCGGGCAGACCGGACCAAAGGAACATTCGATCTGACCTCTGGCGGGCTGTACGCAGGACCCGGTGAAGACCAAGAGCTCTCAGGCCGTGCCCAAACTTCGTGGACCAACCACGAGCAGATAGGAGTACCTGCGATGGACTTGATCGCACAGCTTGAGGCGGAGCAAATTGCCGCCCTGGGGAAGGACATCCCCGATTTCAAAGCCGGTGACACCATCCGTGTCGGCTATAAGGTGACCGAAGGGTCGCGCACCCGTGTGCAGAACTACGAAGGCGTCTGCATCGCGCGCAAGAACGGCGAAGGCATCGCCGGATCGTTCACCGTCCGCAAAATCTCGTTTGGCGAAGGCGTGGAGCGCGTGTTCCCACTGTATTCGACCAACATCGACAGCATCACCGTTGTCCGCCGTGGCCGCGTCCGTCGCGCCAAACTGTACTATCTGCGCACCCGTCGCGGTAAATCCGCACGTATCGCAGAGGTCACCAACTACAAGCCCAAGGCTGGCGCCGAGGCGTAAGGAGCGGAAAGATGAAAAAAGACATCCATCCCGATTATCACGTCATCAACGTCAAAATGACCGATGGCACCGTGGTTCAGATGAAATCCACCTGGGGTGCCGAGGGCGACCAGCTGGCTCTGGAAATCGACCCCTCCTCGCACCCTGCATGGACCGGCGGCACGTCGCGTCTGCTGGATGCCGGTGGCCGCGTCTCGAAGTTCAAGAAGAAATACGAAGGTCTGGGCTTCTAAGCCTGAACCGGTTCGCATTCGAAAGGCCGTCCCGTTGGGGCGGCCTTTTTTGTTTTTGGATTTGAGTGGGCGGGCTTTAAGACCGTATTCCCGCCATTTGCGGATGGATTTCGCAGCTTGCTAAGTTCACATTAACCGTCTCGCCCCGGTTCGTTCGGATTGCTGGAGAACAGGGCAATCTTGTTGCCTTGAGGATCGCGGAGGTAGCCAACATAGAAATTGGCACCATAAGAGGCGCGAAAACCCGGTTGGCCGTCGTCGGAGCCGCCCGCCAAAAGCGCCGCCGCGTGAAGATCGCGAACCTGCTTTTGGTTACGCGCCTCAAACGCAACCATGGACCCGTTGCCTGCTGAGGCAGAGCGTCCGTCAAAGGGCGGCTTGACGTAGAACTCGGGTAAAACGGGTGGCTGGCCCGGGTGCACGGGCAGCGCATAGCTGAGCCCCTCGGGCCCCTCCTCCAACTCGTAGCCAAGAGCAGGCAAGACGGCCGAATAAAACCGTTTCGCGCGTGCCATGTCGTCGGCACCGACTGTAACGTAGGCAATCATGCTCTGCGTTTCCTTCCGGAGCTTCGGGATTTCAAGCAGGTTTAACGCAGTTTTTTAATCCACCGCAGATTGTAGCTCAACCGGTGCCCCCGCCGATCTGCACGCTCGGGGCACAGGCAGTCGCGACTAAACCCGACTGCATCCATAATAAAGGGATTACAGAGCCTTCACTGTTTGTCCCGTGTCAATTCCACCGCGCTGTGCAATGGCGGCACCGGCCCCCGCACCAGCAACAGCGCCAGCACCATGGCGATCAGTGCCGCGATGGCGGCTACAAACATCGCGCTGTCAAACGCGTTGTCCTGCAAATCACGCAGCGCCTTGGCCAAGGCCGTTCCGGTATCCGGGTCCAGCCCTGCGATCAGTTGCTGCACCTGACCCGGCGTGCCGTGGGTCAGGGCATGAGCCAGGTCTTCGCGTTGGGTAGACCCGGCGGGCAGCGCGTTGATGACCTCGGTCAGGCCAGAGCGGGTTGTGATGGCCTCGGCAAGGCCACCGACCACCGCGCCCATCGTTGCGCCAAAGTAGAGAAACGCGTTGATCACGCCTGACCCCTGCCCCATATGCTCTTCCGGCAGCAGACGCAGGCCCAGGCGGGGCAGCAGGGAAAAACAGATGCCGATCCCAACGCCGACGATCACCAGCTTCCACCATATCTCGGCATAGTCAGTGGTGTTCGTTGTCGTCACCAGCAGCCAGAACCCGCAGGCCATCGCCCCCATCCCCAGAATAATCGGCCATTGGAAACTGTAGGGTGCAAGAAAGCGTGGGGCCGTGACCGAGATGACGAACATGCTGACGCTGAGCGGCAGGATCGAGATGCCTGCACTGATGGACGAGTAGCCGAAGGTGTCTGGCGACTGTACAAACACGTTGAAATAGACGAAAAAGCAGAACAGCGTGAAGCCCGCAAAGAACATACCTGCCGCCGCCATGAAATACCGTGGATGCCGGAAATAGCGCAGCTCGATCAACGGGTCATCGCTGCGCCGCGAAGTGATGACCAGCGCGACAGCAGCCACTGCGGCGATGCCAAGCGGCACAAGGGTCAAGGCGGTGTCCCAGCCCCTGCTCTCGCCATTGCTGAGGGCGAAGGACAGCGGGCCCAGCAGCAGAACGATGGCAATTGCGCCGGGGTAGTCGAAGGTTGCACCCTCCAACCGCGTGTCTGGCACGTATTTTCGCTTGCTGACCCGCAGGCCGATGTAAAATGCCACCGCCAGCAGGATCAGATCAGCGGCAAAAACCGCGCGCCAGCTGATGTAATGGGCAAAACTGCCGCCCACGATTGGCCCCACCCCGACGGCCAACCCGACAATGGCACCCCATGCCCCGGTGACGCCTGCGCGCTGTGCCTCGGGAGTAGCGGCGGTCAGCACCGAAAGTGAGGTTCCGAACAGAGCCGCAGCGCCCGCCCCCTGTGCGCCGCGCCCGATCAGCAGCATGGTGCCGTCCTGCGCAACCAAAACGGTGGCCGAGCCGCAGGCAAAGACGATCATGCCAAAGAAGAACACGCCCATCTTGCCGGTTATGTCGCCAAGCCGGCTGACGATGGTGACAAGGGTCGCGCTGGCCACCGTGTAGATTGCCATCACCCATTGAAGGCCGGACGGCGTCAGATCGAACTCGGCCTTGAGGTTGGGCAGAATGGTGGCAACGGCGGTCGTGTTGAAGCCGACAACCATCATGCAGATCGCCGTCATCGCCAGAACCACGCGGGGGCCGGTCATGTCGGAGGATTGGGTAGACTCGGTGTTCGACATCAAAACGCCCCTGAAATCTGACCGGGCCACCGGGGCCCGGGAAATCTGTCTGCGGCTAACACAAAGACATTAAAACAAATTCCGATGTCTGCGCATAGGGGCCGCGTTAAATCCAGTAGGACAACGCCACCGGCAGGACGACTATCGTGGTCAGGGTCGAGACCAGGATGAACCCCGCAACATCCGGCCCGTATTCCGGCACATGCTGGTCGATGAACAAATAGGTCGCGACCGAGGACGGCATCAGGCAGCACAGGATCAGCGCGCCACGCTCGGCCCCGGTAAAGCCGAACAGCCAGATCAGGGCGCTTGCGATTGCGATGGCCATTGCCAGATGCAACACTGTCAGCAGGACCGCCCGGCCCAAGCTTTTGATCCTGAGCGTCGCCAGAGTATGCCCCAGCGTCAGCAGCATCAGCGGAATCGACAGCCCACCCAAAATGTCAAAGGATTTGGCAATCGGCCGTGGTAGGCTGGTGCCCGTCGCCATCAGGATCAGCGACAGGGCTACTGCGTAAATGATCGGAGAACTCGCCAGTTTCTTCGGCGAAAACTGCCCCGCCGGGATCCACATGCCGACGGTGAAGATGCTGATCAGCACGACGACGACAAATCCCATCGTATAGGCCATGCCCGCATCGCCCAGCGCCAGCAGCGTGATCGGCAGGCCGATATTGCCCACATTGCCATGCATCAGGGGCGTCAGAAATGCCCTTACCGGCAGGCGCAGCGCCTTGAGCGCCACGAACCCCAGAACGCCGAACCCAGCAATTGCCAAAGCGGCAGCGGCCATCATGTCGAGAAAGGTACCAACGGCCAGACTGGTGGTGGACAGGTGCGAGATGATTAGCGTCGGATACCCGACCTTCGAGACGATGCCGCCGATCACCTTGTTGTCGAACGGGGCCTTGATCAGCGCAAGGCAATAGCCGATTCCGGCGCAGATCAGCACGGGCAGAACCACGTTCAGAACGTTCAGAAACAGGTGCTCCAACCCGCGCTCTCCTTCCCGGACCCCGAGTTGGACAGTGAATCACGGGCCGCGATTTGGCAAGCGCGTCTCTCGTAACCTGCGACCTGCGTTTGGTTTTCCGGATTTGGGCCACAGAAAGCCCCAAACGGCCGCTTGAGGTTCTTTTCTTCCCCGCAAACACAACATATAGTGGCTGGCAACAACGTGTGGGCAAGCACGGCGGGACATGGGAATACAGGCATGGCACATATCATCGTAGTGGGGAACGAGAAGGGCGGCGCAGGCAAATCGACCGTCTCCATGCATGTGGCGACCGCGCTGGCGCGGTTGGGCCACAAGGTCAGCACGCTGGATCTGGACCTGCGCCAGCGCAGCCTCGGTCGCTATTTCGAGAACCGCGGCAACTTCCTGAACGGCTCAGAGATTGCCCTGCCCAGCCCCCGCCACCACGACCTGCCCGAGATCGACGCCAGCAAGCTGAAACCGGGTGAGAACATCTATGACCACCGCCTGTCCGCAGCCGTATCCGAGCTGGAAAGCGACAGCGATTTCATCCTCATCGACTGCCCCGGCTCGCACACAAGGCTCAGCCAGGTGGCGCATTCGCTGGCCGATACGCTGATCACTCCGCTGAATGACAGCTTCATCGACTTCGACCTGCTGGCGCGGATCGACACCAAGGGTGAGAAAATTCTGGGGCCCTCGGTTTATTCCGAGATGGTCTGGAACGCACGCCAATTGCGAGCGCAGGCTGGGTTGAAGCCCATCGACTGGGTCGTCGTGCGTAACCGGGTCGGCACCCAGCGCATGGTCAACAAGGAAAAGATGCAACGCGCGATCGAGATGCTGTCACAACGCATCGGCTTCCGCGTCGCCTCGGGCTTTTCCGAGCGGGTGATCTTCCGCGAACTGTTCCCACGCGGGCTGACCCTGCTGGACCTCAAGGATATCGGGGTCAAGCAGTTGAATATCTCCAACATCGCCGCGCGACAGGAATTGCGCGACATGATGAAAGAGCTGAACCTGCCGGGGGTTGAGATTGATTTCTGACAACCTGCGGGTTGCAGGAAAAGTTTAGGCTTCTGGCAAGCAGTCAAAGATGGGTATGTTTCAGCCAATTGTTTCTGCTAAAGAGATTACCCCTTGCCTCGACTGCTAAGAAAACGAGCCCTGCCCTCGCTAGTCCTCGTGACTGTCGCGTTTCCTTTACTGGCCGGAGAATGGTCCGGGCTGTCCAGCGACGGTCCGCTGACAGTTGATCTGGACCAAGCGCCCGGACTGTTTCAACAGTGCTCTCGATCCGCACCGAAACCCGTCGGGCCAATCTGGCTGCCATCCGAAAAAGAAATCACAGAGATGGAGCAAAGGCTTGTCGAGTACTTTGCTTCACTTGGCAGCGAACGGTTTACTGACCCCCGATGGTCGCTCCGACCATACCGGGGACAGCATGTCGGATTTGGCCTCGGGACCGATAGATTTATTTACGGCTCGTACTCCAATTTAAATAGAGCTGAGACCGGCAAGGTGATCATTTTGTGCGACGGAGGTCCATCATCATGGGGTATCCTCTACAATCTGGAAACCAGAGAGTTTTCCGACTTTGATGTAAACGGTCGCTGAAACAGTTGACGGTTGACACCCAATACGGACGCAACCTGTTTCGATCAAACGAAACTAACCGGCAGCATTATAAACCGTAAACAACTCCTTCGGTTCCGGCACACCGCGCAGCATATAGCGGCCCAAGGATATCAACTCGTGCCCGCAAGGCTGCGCCGCGCGTGCAACGTCGTCCGAGATCAGGATGCGCTGACCGAGTGACCGGTGCATGCCCGCAATACGGGCGGCCTGATTGACGGCTGGGCCGATCACGGTGAAGTCCAGACGGCTTTCGGCCCCGATATTGCCGTAGAGGATTTCTCCGGCATGCAGCGCCAGCGTGTAGTTGGAGACGCGCAGCCCGGCCTCGGTCCGGCGGGCGTTCAACCCGGCCATTTCATCCTGCAGCATCGCCACCGCCTCAAGCCCCGCGCGGGCGTCGGCGTCGATGTCGCCGACATCGAACATGGCCATCAGCCCGTCGCCCATGAATTTGAGAATACTGCCATCGCATTTGTGCACCACATCGACGGCCACAGCCAGATAGTCGTTTAGCATGTCGATGATCTCATTGCCCGGCAGTTCCTCGGACAGGCTGGTGAAACCTTCCAGATCAAAGTTCCAGATCACCGCGTCGATCTGCTGCAACGAGCCGCGCCGGATTTCTCCCGACAGAACCCGCTGCCCCGCATCGCGGCCCAGGTAGACCCGCATCAGGTCCTGCGAGACCCGCGCGCTCGAGGCCGATTTCAGCGCCAGACCAAGATGCGGCAGGGCGGTGTTGATCAGGTCCAGATCGCCCTCGCCAAACCCATCGGGCGCATTGCTTGTCCAGGACAACAGTACACCGCCCACAGCCTTTTTCGCGTCTGCCGGGCTGCTATGGGTGGGCGTGTCAAAAGTGACGCCGGTCGCGTAATATTCGGTCGCGCCGTTTTCGCGCAGGTCGTTCACCAATGGATAGCGGCTGGGCTGGTTCTGATCGACCATGCGTTCATGCACAACGTCGATATCTTCGTTGAGGATCGCGTATAGCGGGCTCTGCTGCCACATCTCGCTGGCCACTTCAGAATAGGCAAAGGTTTCAAACTCACCGCCCTTGTCCTGATACCAGCTATAGCCGGTTCCGCCATAGACCGGGTGCAAGGCGGACTGCGCGGCGTGAAACCGCATTAGCGGCACGCCGTAGTCCAGCAGTTTGTTGCAATAGCCGTCCAGCAGTTCTTCTTTGTCTGCGCCTTCCAGTCCGCGCGTTACAAGCCAGTCAATTAAATCAGTTGCATTCGCCGCGTTGGGGTCCGAGGCTGTCATATCACGTTCCTGTGTCCGTTCAGGTATCATCTGGGGGCCGGTGCGGTGGATTACCAGAGGTCATTGCATCCCGGCCAGCCGCCGCAACATGCGGCGCAGCAGATCGGCCTCTTCCGCGCTGAACAGACCGGCAAGTTTGCTGTCGTAGTCCTGCGCGACCCCACGCAGCTCACGATACACAGTTTGCCCCGAGGGCGTCAGGGTCAACCACTCGACCCGGCGGTCCTTTTCATCGCGCGACCGCTTAAGATACCGGCGCTGTTCCAGCTTGTGCACGGCGCGGCTGATCTTGGTTTTGTGTATTTTGGCCCGTTCCCCGATGTCTCTGGCGGTCAGTTCGCCAAAGATACCAAGGTGAAACAGCACCCGCCATTCCGTGCGCAGCATCCCGTAACGGCTTTTATAGACCTGCTGAAACTCCAACGAAGCTTCCTCGGCGGCCTGATTCAACAGGAACGGCAGGAAATTTTGCAGGTTAAACTCATCTTTTTTGTCGGATTCATCATTTGCCATGCTTGTTAGTTACAAAATCAACTATTATCCGACAAGCAGCAAACGGAGGAACACACAATGAATCGTCCGACCGATCCGCATAGTTTGACACAGGCCGCCACGCCTGTTGGAACCCATGCCGGCTATATGCCCGGCTTTGGCAATGACTTCGAGACCGAGGCCCTGCCCGACGCGCTGCCCCAAGGCATGAACAGCCCGCAGCGCTGCAATTATGGCCTGTACGGAGAGCAGCTTAGCGGCACCGCCTTTACCGCCAACCCGCCCGAGCGCACGTGGTGCTATCGCATCCGGCCATCCGTAAAGCACTCGCATCGCTACGAAAAGATCGACCTGCCCTACTGGAAATCGGCCCCCTGCATTGACCCGGATGTGATCAGCCTGGGCCAGTACCGCTGGGACCCGGTGCCGCATTCCGACAGCGGCCTGACCTGGCTGACCGGTATGCGCAGCATGACCACGGCGGGGGATGTGAACACTCAGGTCGGCATGGCCAGCCATATCTATCTGGTCACGGAATCAATGGTCGATGATTATTTCTTCTCAGCCGATTCCGAGCTGCTGGTGGTGCCGCAAGAAGGCCGCCTGCGCTTTGCCACCGAGCTGGGGATCATCGATCTTGAACCCAAGGAAATCGCCATCCTGCCGCGCGGCCTGCTGTACCGGGTCGAGGTTCTGGAAGGCCCCGCGCGCGGCTTTGTCTGCGAGAATTACGGGCAGAAGTTCGAACTGCCGGGTCGCGGTCCAATCGGCGCAAACTGCATGGCCAACCCGCGCGACTTCAAGGCACCCGTAGCGGCGTTCGAGGACCGCGAGGTGCCCTCGACCGTGACAATCAAGTGGTGCGGCCAGTTCCACACCACCAGAATCGGGCACAGCCCGCTCGACGTGGTAGCTTGGCACGGCAACTATGCACCTTACAAATACGACCTGCGCACTTATTGCCCGGTCGGCGCGATCCTGTTCGACCACCCCGACCCGTCGATCTTTACCGTCCTGACCGCGCCTTCGGGGCAACCGGGCACTGCCAATATCGACTTTGTCCTGTTCCGCGAACGCTGGATGGTGATGGAGGATACGTTCCGCCCGCCCTGGTATCACAAGAACATCATGTCCGAGTTGATGGGCAACATCTACGGCCAGTACGACGCCAAACCGCAGGGCTTTGTCCCCGGCGGCATGAGCCTGCACAACATGATGATCCCGCATGGTCCCGATAAGGACGCGTTCGACAAGGCGTCCTATTCCAACCTCGGGCCGGACAAGTTGGACAACACCATGTCCTTCATGTTCGAAACCCGCTTCCCGCAACACCTGACGGCCTTTGCTGCGACCGAGGCACCGCTGCAGGACGACTACATCGACTGCTGGACCTCGCTTGAGAAGAAATTCGACGGCACGCCGGGCAAGAAATGAGCACCGAGACCTGGATCACCTATGTCGTCACGGTCTTGCTGCTGATGAGCACGCCCGGCCCCAGCCAGTTGCTGATGCTGTCGAACTCGGCAACCAACGGACTGCGGCGCGGTTTGTTCACTGCTGCGGGCGATCTGACGGCGAACCTGCTGCAAATGCTGGCCGCCGGGTTGGGCCTTGCCGCGCTGATCGCGACTTCGGCCAACGCGCTGACCGTGATCAAATGGCTGGGCGTTGCCTATCTCGTGTTCCTGGGCCTGCGCCAGATCCTGCGCGCCAAGAGCAACGCAGCCGAGGACGCCCCCAAAGCCAGCCGCAAGGCGCTGTGGATGCAGGGGTTCATCACCTCTGCCGCGAACCCTAAGGCGGTGGTGTTCTTTGCGGCCCTGTTTCCGCTGTTCATCGACCCGGCGCTGCAGTTCTGGCCTCAGTTCGCGGTGCTTTCGGCCACCTACCTGATCATCGACGGGCTGTTTCTGACCGCCTATGGCGGCAGCGCAAGCTGGCTGGCGGCGCGGCTCAGGGGTCCGGCAAAACTGTGGCTGGACAGAATTGGCGGCAGCTTCATGATACTCGCGGCGATCCTGCTGGGGCTGAAATCGCTTCGCACGACCTCGTAGACACATGCGCAAGCGCAACTGACATAAGGACACACCATGCCTTTGATAAAATCCTGGGTGACATCGGCCAATGACGCGGCGCATCCCTTTCCGCTGAACAACCTGCCCTATGGGGTCTTCTCGACCGAGGGCAGCGACCCGCGCTGCGGCGTGGCCATCGGCGATATGATTCTGGACGTGACCACAGCCGAGACCGAAGGCCTGATCGAACTCAGCGACGAGCCCCTGTTCGACCTGCCCTTCTGGAACCCGTTGATGGAGGAAGGCCCGGCCGTCTGGGCCGCACTTCGCAACCGCCTGATCGCTCTTTTGGCCGAAGGCTCGGAAGACCAGACCCGCGTCGAGCCCCTGCTGGTCACCCAAAGCGACGCAGAGATGCACATGCCCTTTGCCGTCAGTGAATACACCGATTTCTACGCAGGCCGCCATCACGCCCAGAATGTCGGCACCATGTTCCGCGGCCCCGAAAACGCGCTGCCGCCCAATTGGCTTCACATCCCCATCGGTTATAACGGGCGCGCGTCGTCCGTGGTGGTGTCGGGCACCGATATCCACCGCCCATGGGGTCAGCTGAAATCCCCCGATCAGGACTTGCCCGCCTTCCTGCCCTGCCGTCGCTTTGATATCGAGCTTGAGATGGGCGCCATCGTCGGCACGCCCTCCGACGGCCCGATCTCGGTGCAAGAGGCCGATGACAACATCTTCGGCTACGTCCTGCTGAACGACTGGTCCGCCCGCGATATCCAGGCCTGGGAATACCAGCCGCTGGGCCCGTTTCAGGCCAAGGCCACCGCAACCTCGATCAGCCCGTGGATCGTGACCAAAGCCGCGCTGGAGCCGTTCCGCTGCGACACCCCCGCGCGCGAGTTCGAGCTGCTGGATCACCTCAAAGACTGCGGCCCGATGCTCTATGACATCGACCTCGCCATCACCATGGCCCCCGAGGGCCAGCCGGCAACGACCATTGCCGCGACGAACTATAGCCAGATGTATTACTCAGCCGCGCAGCAACTGGCCCATCACACGACCTCGGGCTGCCCGATGAACACAGGCGACCTGCTGGGCTCGGGCACCATCTCGGGGCCGACCAAGCCCGAGCGCGGCTCGCTGCTGGAACTCAGCTGGGGCGGGAAAGAGCCGCTGACGCTCGATACCGGCGAAACCCGCAGCTTTATCGAGGACGGCGACGCCCTGACCCTCACCGGCGCGGCCAAAGGCGATGGCTACACGATCGGGTTCGGCGATTGCACCGGCACTGTCCTGCCCGCCCTCGATGGCCCCTACAAAAGGTAAACCCAGCCCTTCTTCTCGTTGAAAATACGGCCGCCGGAGGCGGTGCAACACCGCAAACCGCACACGTTTCGAAAAAGGAACCCAACATGGCCAAAGCATTCGCGTCCCAAGGGGACATGTCGGAAAAAAAGATCAGCTTCACCGAGGTGGGCGAAGGGCTCTATGCCTTTACCGCCGAGGGCGACCCGAACTCGGGCGTGATCATCGGCGATGACAGCGTGATGATTGTCGAGGCGCAGGCGACCCCGCGCTTGGCCCAAAAGGTGATCGAATGCGTGCGCTCGGTGACGGACAAGCCGATCACCCATGTGGCCCTGACCCATTATCACGCGGTCCGAGTGTTGGGGGCCAGCGCCTTTGGCGCGCAACAGATCCTGATGTCGGACATGGCCCGCGCCATGGTCGTGGAACGCGGGCAAGAGGATTGGGACAGCGAATTTCAACGCTTCCCGCGCCTGTTTGAAGGCCATGAAAGCATCCCCGGCCTGACATGGCCGACCACCACCTTCAGCGATACGATGACGGTCTATCTGGGCAACCGCCGGGTCGATCTGATGCATCTGGGCCGCGCCCATACGGCAGGCGATATCGTCATCCATGTGCCCGATCAGAACGTCATGTTCACCGGTGACATCGTCGAATACCACTCGGCCTGCTATTGCGGCGACGGGCATTTCAGCGACTGGGGCGACACGCTGGACGAGATCAAGTGGTTCGACGTGGATGCGATTGCCCCGGGGCGGGGCGACGCCCTGATCGGCAAGGACATGGTCAATGCGGCCATCGAAAACACCCGCGATTTCGTGGAAAGCACCTATCGCCCCGCGGCCAAGGTCGCGGCGCGCGGCGGCAGCCTGAAAGAAGCCTGGGATGCGGTGCGCGCGGAATGCGATCCGAAATTCGCCGACTACGCGATCTACGAACATTGCCTGCCCTTC
Source organism: Ruegeria sp. F11 (assembly GCF_056533855.1). Classification (NCBI taxonomy): domain Bacteria; kingdom Pseudomonadati; phylum Pseudomonadota; class Alphaproteobacteria; order Rhodobacterales; family Roseobacteraceae; genus Ruegeria; species Ruegeria sp. F11. The sequence continues at coordinate 84,311 of NZ_JBQFOW010000012.1, forward strand.
AACGTCGCCCGCGCCTATGACGAGGCGCGCGGCATCGACACCCCCCGCATCTGGACCGCCCAGCGCGATCTCGAGATGTGGGAGGCCCTGCAGGGCTGAGAATACTCAGCGTTTGATCCAGATCGTTTTCCCAACCGGGAATCGGTGAAACCATAGACCCAAGGCCACCGGCAGCCGCTGCCGGTGAACGATCAGTTCCGCCTCGGCGCATCAAGATTGAAGGGGAAGACCCATGAACAAGATCTTTGAAGTTCCGCTATACGCCTATGACCGCAGCCCCGATCAGGACGCCGCCACGCCGGTGCGGCACAAGGTCATCGTGATCGGCGCAGGGCCGGTCGGGTTGGCTGCGGCGATTGACCTTGCCCAGCAAGGGGTCGAGGTCGTGGTGCTGGACGAAAACGACAAGGTCAGCTTCGGCAGCCGCGCCATCTGTTTTTCCCAGCGCACGCTGGATATCGCCCACCGGCTGGGCCTCAGGCAGCCCCTTGTGGACAAGGGCGTCCAGTGGGATCGCGGCAAGGTCTTCTTCGACAACCGACAGGTCTACGATTTTGACCTGCAGCCAGAGGAAGGCTTTGCCAACCCGGCCTTTATCAACCTGCAGCAATACTACCTCGAACAGTTCCTGGTGGACCGCGTGCGCGCGTTGCAGGCCAGCGGTGCGCCGATTGACCTGCGCGGCTGCAACAAGGTCGAGGCTATCGGCCTGCACGACGATCACGTCCGGCTCGAAGTAGAAACCCCCGAAGGCGCCTATACAGTCGAAGCTGAGTGGCTGATTGCCTGCGACGGGGCCAACTCTCCGACCCGGCGGATGCTGGGGATCGACTTCGACGGGCGCGTGTTCGAAGACAACTTCCTGATTGCCGACGTGATCATGGAAGCCGATTTCCCCTCGGAACGCTGGTTCTGGTTCGATCCGCCCTTCAACAAGGGGCAATCGGCCCTGCTGCACAAGCAGCCCGACAATGTCTGGCGCATCGACCTGCAACTGGGATGGGACATCGACAAAGAACGCGAGAAACAGCCCGAAAACGTGATCCCGCGCCTCAAGGCCATGCTGGGCGAGGATGTTGAGTTTCAACTCGAATGGGTCTCGATCTACACATTCCAGTGCCGCCGGATGCAAAGCTTCCGAAAAGGCCGCGCCCTGTTTGCGGGGGACAGCGCGCATCAGGTCAGCCCGTTTGGGGCCCGCGGGGCCAATTCGGGTCTGCAGGACACCGATAACCTGTGCTGGAAGCTGAAACTGGTGCTGGACGGCCAGGCTCCGGAAAGCCTGCTGGACAGCTATGATGCCGAACGGATTCACGGCGCGGACGAGAATATCCAGAAATCCAGCCGCTCGACCGATTTCATCACTCCGAAATCCGACATGTCGCGTTTGCTCCGTGATGCGGTTCTGGACCTCAGCGAAGCCTATGAGTTCGCGCGCCCGCTGGTGAATTCCGGGCGGTTGAGCCAGCCCTGCACCTATGATGGATCGCCTTTGAATTCTGCGGATGCGCTGAGTGGGCCGCCCGGAACGCGTCCGGGCTCGGCCTGCCCGGATGTGCCGCTGGGGGATGGGTTCCTGCTGCCCAAACTCGAGGGCCGGTTTACCCTGCTGACGATTGACGCTGACGCGCCTGACCTGCTGGAAGAAGACGGGGTGCAGGTCACGCGGCTGGCGCTGTCGGTCAAGGACGACCAGACGCTGGCGCTGAAACGCCGTTATCTGGGTGATGCCTCCAGTGCCGTGTATCTGATCCGCCCGGATCAGCACGTGGCGGCCCGGCGCGACACATATGAAGAAAACGCCTTTCGCCACGCAATCCGCCGCGCCATTGGCAAGGAGTAAGCGATATGACCGATCTGATCCTCTCTCCCAACATCCAAAACGCCGATGATTTCTATGCGGATTTATTGGCGGCGCATGAGGGGCTGGACAAGGCGGACAGCGACGCGCTGAATGCGCGGCTTGTTCTTGTTCTGGCCAACCATATCGGCGATGCTTCGGTTCTGACGCAGGCCATTCAGGCCGCGACGCTGCAGAAACCCTGACGGAGACGGTGTTTGAGCGAGGTTATTCTTTATGATTACTGGCGCTCATCGGCCAGTTACCGGGTCAGGATTGCGCTGAATCTGGCCGAGATCGCCTATCAGGCGGTCTCGGTCGACCTGACGAGCGGAGAGCAAAGGAGCGACCCGCATCTGGCGCGCAATCCGCAAGGCCTTGTTCCCGTGCTGGAGATCGACAGGCTGCGGCTGACACAGTCACTGGCCATTCTCGAATACCTCGATCAGACACGGCAGATTGGGCTGCTCCCCGATGATCCGGAGGCCCGCGCCCGGGTTCAGGCGCTGGCGCATTCGGTCGCGGTGGATGTCCATCCGGTCTGCAACCTGTCGGTCGCGCGGCACGCAACGGCGCTTAGTGCTGATGCCTCGGGCATGCCCGGCGACTGGATGCGGCACTTTATCCGTCCGGGGCTGATGGCCTTCGAGGCATTGTTGGGCGGGTTCGACCAAGCGCCCTATTGTGTCGGGTCGCAGCCCGGTCTGGCCGATCTGTGCCTGATCCCTCAGCTATACAACGCTCGCCGGTGGCAGTTGGATCTGTCAGACATGCCGCGCCTGCTGAGCGTCGAGGCCGCCTGTGCCGACCACCCCGCTTTCGCGGCGGCGCATCCTGACAGGCACGCGCCGGCGTAAAACCCGCACAGACCCTGTGTGCTTGTGCGGGTGGGCAGAGCGGGCGGGTTCGCCTAGCTTGAACGTGTCAGACAAATGAGGTCCCGATGTCAGAAATCACCGGCTATCACGCCCATGTCTATTTCGACGCCGCCACGCAGGACACCGCGCAGCAGATTTGCGAAGAGGCCGCCCGCCTGTTCCCTGTTCAGATGGGTCGAATGCACGCCCGCAATGTCGGCCCGCATCCCCGGTGGAGCTGCCAGTTGGGCTTTGCGCCCGAGGCGTTCGATCAGGTCATTCCCTGGCTAATGCTGAACCGGCAGGGACTGACCGTGTTCACTCACCCGGAAACAGGCGATCACCTCGCTGATCACCGCGACCACGCGCTGTGGATGGGGGAATTGCTGGAGCTTGACCTTTCGATCTTTGACTGACGGGTTTGCTCGCGTCCCAGGCAGGCCGGTTGTGGGCTCTGCCCCCGCCCATCCCCACAGGGGGCTAGGCGCCCCCGAGGTATTTTTAAACAGAAGAAGCAGGGGGCTGTGGGTTTGGTCTGACCTCAGCTAGGGCAGGTCGCGCGCCTGATCCCGCAACACGAATTTCTGCACCTTGCCGGTTGAGGTCTTGGGCAGGGTTCCGAACACCACCGTCTTGGGGGCCTTGAAATGGGCCATGTTATCCCGGCAGAACGCGATCAGGTCCGCCTCGGTGACGGTTGTGTCCGGTTTCAGTTCGACAAAGGCGCAAGGGGTTTCACCCCATTTCTCGTCCGGGCGGGCCACCACTGCGGCCTCCATCACTGCAGGGTGTTTGTAGAGGATGCCTTCGATCTCGACCGATGAGATGTTTTCGCCCCCGGAAATGATGATGTCCTTTGAGCGGTCCTTTAGCGCGATATAGCCGTCGGGATGCATCACCCCCAAATCGCCCGAGGCAAACCAGCCTCCGTTGAAGGCGCTGTCCGTCGCGTCGGGGTTCTTCAAGTAACCTTTCATGACCACATTGCCCTGCATAAAAATCTCACCCATGGTTTCGCCATCTGCTGGAACCGGTTCCAGCGTCTCGGGGTCGGCCACCATCAGGCCGGACAGAGCGGAATAGCGCACGCCCTGCCGGACCTTCAACGGGGCCCGGTCATGGGCATCTTTGGTGTCCCATTCCTGCTTCCACGCGCAGACGACCGAGGGCCCGTATGTCTCGGTCAGGCCATAAACATGGGTGACTTCGATGCCCATCGCCTCCATCGCTTCGATCACGGCGGCAGGCGGCGGCGCACCTGCGGTCATCACCTTGATCTGGTGGTCAAAATCCCTGAGGTGCGCGGGCGCGTGCGCCAGCATGTTCAGCACAATCGGCGCACCGCAGAAATGCGTGACCTTTTCGTCCCGGAACGCGGCGTAGATCGGCTCGGCCCGCACCGCGCGCAGACAGACCGAGACCCCGGCATTGGCCGCCATCGCCCACGGAAAGCACCAGCCGTTGCAGTGAAACATCGGCAAGGTCCACAGATAGACCGAGTGCCGTGGCATGTTCCAGTCCAGCAAGTCCGACTGCGCATTCAGTGCCGCGCCACGGTGGTGATAGACGACCCCCTTTGGGTTTCCGGTCGTGCCCGAGGTGTAGTTCAGCGTGATCGCATCCCATTCATCCTCGGGCAGGGACCAGTCGTAGTCCGGATCGCCCTCATCCAACAGCGCGTCATAGGTCAGCGCGCCCAACCGTTCGCCGCCGTCAAAGCTGGGATCTTCGATGTCGATCACCAGAACATCATGATCCACCTGCGTCAGCGCCTGCTTCACCACGCCCGAGAATTCGGGATCGACCAGCAGCACCTTGGCCTCGGCGTGGTTCAGGATGAAGGCGATGATCGGGGCATCCAGACGGGTGTTGATCGCGTTCAGAACCGCACCGGTCATGGGCACGCCAAAATGCGCCTCGTAAAGCTCAGGGATATTGGCGGCAATGATCGACACCGTATCGCCCTTGCCGATCCCACGCACGGCCAAAGCCCCGGCCAGACGGCGACAACGCGCATAGGTTTCGCCCCATGTGTAACGGCGCTCGCCATACACGACCGAGGGGTAATCCGGGTAAATCGAAGCCGTCCGTTCGATAAAACTGAGCGGAGACAGCGGCGTGTAATTCGCGCGGTTTCTGTCCAGATGACGCTCATACATATTGGCGGGCTGCATCGGTCAATCCTCCCAAATCCTATTGTCTGCGACTTGATCACAAAGCCGTGCGTCTGACAAACCCGTAGAAATACGCCGATCCCCCCGTCTGGCGATACGGGATCATGGCATCTGGCCCTATATTCAGGCGGGCATTCGCGGTGATCTGAGCCATCGCATTTCCATGCTATTGTGGGGCAGGTCCCGCATCCTGCATATCGCATCTGACTGAAAGGACATGTCATGGACGGCACGTTCAACGAAAACGATCTTTCCCGCGTGGTCGAGGCCGACCGCGCCCATATCTGGCACCATCTGATCCAGCACAAACCCTTTGAAACCAATGATCCCCGCATCATTGTCGAAGGAAAAGGCATGCGCGTCTGGGACCAGAAAGGCAAAGAACATCTGGACGCGGTTTCAGGTGGGGTCTGGACGGTGAACGTGGGCTATGGCCGCGAATCCATCTGCAAGGCGGTCTATGACCAGTTGATGAAACTGTGCTACTTCGCGCAGTCCGCAGGTTCGATCCCGGGGTCGATCTTTGCTGAAAAGCTGATCAGCAAGATGCCAGGCATGAGCCGGGTCTACTACATGAACTCCGGGTCCGAGGCGAACGAGAAGGCGTTCAAGATGGTTCGCCAGATCGCGCATAAACGCTATGGCGGCAAGAAGACCAAGATTCTGTATCGCGACCGCGACTATCACGGCTCGACTTTGGCGGCGATGTCGGCGGGTGGGCAGGACGAGCGCAACGCGCAATACGGCCCCTTTGCGCCTGACTTCGTGCGCGTGCCCCATTGCATGGAATACCGCAAACATGAACTTAACGGCGCACCCGAAGAGAACTTTGGCGAATGGGCCGCTGATCAGATCGAAGAGGTGATCCTGCGCGAAGGCCCTGACACGGTGGGTGCCCTGTGCCTTGAACCGGTCACCGCCGGTGGCGGCGTCATCGAAGCGCCGGAAGGGTACTGGCAGCGGGTGCAGGAGATTTGCAAGAAATACGACATCCTGTTGCATATTGATGAGGTCGTCTGCGGTGTTGGCCGGACCGGCACCTGGTTCGGTTACCAGCAATACGGCGTGAAACCTGATTTCGTGACGATGGCCAAGGGCGTCGCCTCGGGCTATGCGGCAATTGCCTGCCTGGTCACGACCGAGGAAATCTTTGACATGTTCAAAGACAATGCCGACGACCCGATGAACTATTTCCGCGATATCTCGACCTTCGGCGGCTGCACCGCCGGTCCTGCAGCGGCCATTGAAAACATGCGCATCATCGAGGATGAGAACCTGCTGGAGAATTGCGCTGCCATGGGTGACCGCATGATGGGCAACCTGCAGGCGCTGATGGAGAAACATAAGGTGATCGGCGACGTGCGCGGCAAGGGCCTTTTCCTTGGGGCAGAACTGGTCGCGGATTGGTCGTCGCGCGAGCCGGTGAATGAGAAACTGGCGCAAGCCGTTGTGGCCGACTGCATGGCGCAAGGTGTGATCATCGGCGTCACCAACCGCTCGGTCCCCGGTAAGAACAACACGCTGTGCTTCTCGCCCGCGCTGATCGCGACGGCAGATGATATCGACCAGATCACCGACGCAGTCGATGGCGCGCTGGGGCGTGTATTTGCCTGATCCTTTGGGTCCGACCCCTTTGAAACCGGCGCATCCCGCGCCGGTTTTTCTTTTGCAGACGGTTATTTGCCAAAAATCAGAACTCGGTTAGCCTGCACATACCACACCCCTCGCAGGAGAACCCCCGATGCTACGCGCCCTTGCCACCACTTCCCTTCTCGCCCTCGCCGCCCCTGTCAGCGCTGATGACGGCAGCGGGTTCCCCCAGATCGTCGGCACCTGGCACGGCACCTATCTGGTGGCCTTTGCCAAATCCAACCCGAACCATGAAAAAGGTCTGTTACAGACCGAGATGGAGTTGGAGATCACCAAACTGGATGGTAACCTGATCACCGCCACCAACCGCTGGCGGCGGATCGGCGACAAAGACTGGATCGTTGAAGAAGCGATGGGCACTTTTTCCCTAGACGACCCCACCCGCTTTGTTCTAGCCGAGGCGGGGATATCGGGCGATGACGTCTCGTCCGGCATCTTCAACGGCGTCTATTTGGATGAGGTGCTGATGGTCACCTATGCCGGTCCGGGAACGGGCGTGGCCTTTGCGGCGCAACTGGTCAAGAAGGATGGCAGCAAGTAGCGCCTTGCTGCCGCGGCCTTGGTTTCAGACGCCAACCCTAACCCTATAGCTCGTGATCGTCGGTGAACGCGCTTTGGTTGTTGCGCACAACCCGCCGAATGCGCCGTTCCAGCCGCGGGCCCAAACCCAGGCGGTTGATTTCGCGCATGAAGGCAATCGCCCCGTCTGGCAGACGCTCATTCTGTTTTTGGACGGGGGCCAGCCCGTCGACCTCGTCATCCGTCAGTCCTGCGAGTTTCAGTAACTCTCGCCCCAGTGGCGGATGACGTGAATCCTCGCGCATATCTATAAACACAAGGTTTATCTCTGGGTCGAGTTCCGAGCGCAGGGCCGAAGGCCACTCTCGGTCAATAGGCAGCGCCGCCATCCATTCTGCTCGGGTTCTGGTTTCCGACAACTCCTTGACGTCTTGCCGATACGCGCTCTCGATCCAGCCTTCATAGTCGCGAAGATAGGCAACAAATGTGCAATTCGAAGGGCCGACAATCTGGGTCAGAAGCGGCAACAGGCGGGCGCATTTTTCGATGAAGTTGGTCTGGTCGGCGAACAGGCGTCGGCTGACCAACATTTCTTCTGAAATAATCAGCGTCTGGCACTCTGCGCTCGTTGCCTGAATCGCGTCTCTTACAGCCTGTTCGATGCGCTCGCGTGTGCCTTGGTTTGGGTTCGAAATCCACGCACCCACGGCCCGGAACAGATCCCGGGTTTGCTGCGGATGGATAAGGCTCTCTACCTTCGGCTTAAGCGCTTCCCGGTTGCGGTCCAGCAGGGTCTGTATGGATGTCGTGCCCGTCTTCTGCGGCCCCAGATGAAAAATGATATGAGGTGTCATCGCGCTTTGGTTCTTTGGCCAGTATGCTGGCAGGATTTCGTACCGAGGACGTTCTTGTCACACAAACGACGGGGTGTCTGCCTTTTTCAACGGGTATTGCAGCGCAATTGGTGCAGTGGAATAGTCAGTTGGGTCTGGAAATCTCGACCTCTTCAAAATGAAACGCACCGGTGCCAAACGCGGCGAGGCCGATACCGGTCCCGCCGTCCTGATTGCGCGAGTTGGTTCCGCGCTTGGAAAACGGAACCAGAATGACCTTCGTTCCGTTGACGTAGAACAGGATATGCGCGCCGCGCACCTTGAAGCTCAGTTCGTTCGAGCCATCGACCAGCACCGCGTCATGTTTTGCGCTGTGCACGGACCTAAGCTGACGGCCGTCTTTCTGCAGAACATGGAATCGGCCCTGCCCATCCACCGCGAAGGCCAGGTATTTGCCGGACTTGCCACTGCAAACAAGAATTCCCGCACCGCCACGCCCATCATTCCGGCTGTCGACCACCGCAGAAATCATCAGTTCTTCGGTGGACTCCACGGACTCTGTATCCGGAAACTTGACCCAAGCAATGTCGTTGTAATGCAGGCTTTGCGGGTTTTCGCGGTTTTCCATCACAAGATCACCGTCCGCGACATAGACCACCCAATTTGGTTTTGTCAGGTTGAAGAAGATTTGCCCGCCCAGCATCAGGGTTTTGTCCTCACCATCGAACGACTCGGTGATGACAACCGGCGCGTCCGACTCAGGTACCTGCTCCTGTGAAAGGGCCGCCGATGACAGGCCAAAGGATAGGACCGGGGCGATCATGGGCGCATGTGCAAACTCTTTGATAAAAGACATCTTCAAATATTCCTGCGTTCAACCAATTAGTGTTTTTGCCACAGCCTTACATCAAAAAAGTGTTCTGGCCAGAGGGGTTTCCCTTACCCCTGCTTTCCCCGCGGAGCGTCGCCAACTGTTTCCAAGCAAAGAACAAAAAGACCGCCCCCAACGGGAGCGGCCCTTCTTTCACTGTCTCTTTTCAGAGGATCAGGCGGTCAGAGCGGCCTGAGCTTTGGCGACGATCGCGCCGAACGCTTCCGGTTCGTGCACGGCCAGGTCGGCCAGAACTTTGCGGTCCACTTCGATACCGGCCAGGTTCAGGCCGTTGATGAAGCGGGAATAGGTCAGTGCCTCGTCATGGCTACGCACAGCCGCGTTGATGCGCTGAATCCACAGGGCGCGGAAGTTGCGCTTGCGGTTCTTGCGGTCGCGGGTTGCGTACTGGTTGGCCTTGTCGACGGCCTGGGTGGCAACTTTGAAGTTGCTCTTGCGACGACCATAATAGCCTTTTGCGGCCTTGATGATCTTCTTGTGACGGGCGTGAGTTACGGTTCCACCTTTAACGCGGGACATCTCTCAAATCTCCTCTTAGCGGTCGTAGGGCATGTAGCCCTTGACGATCTTTGCGTCGGGGGCGGACAGGGTGGTGTTGCCACGGGCGTCGCGAATGAACTTCTTGGTCCGCTTGATCATGCCGTGCCGTTTGCCGGCCTGGCCAGCAAGGACCTTACCGGTCGCAGTCACCTTAAAGCGCTTTTTGGCGCTCGACTTGGTCTTCATCTTAGGCATTTCCGTCTCCTGTTCTTGGGTTCGGTTTCAGACGCGACTCGGCATGCCATCTCGGCCGGTCACGCAACAGATGCGCCGTTTACGCAAGTTCGATCATACTGGCAAGGGGGTTTCGACCAGAATCTGCGGAATCCGCACAGGTCAGGCACCGGGGCAGCTGCGGGGCCGCCCCGGTGAATTGGCTTAGTGCTCGAATTTGCGGATTTCGCCGCTCTTCAGACGCTCGGCATAGGAGGCCAGCTCCTGCCGCACCACTTTCATCAGGAAGTAGAGCGCGAAGACGTTCACAACCGCCATGGCAAAGATCGCCGCGTCCGAGAAGTCGATGACCGGGCCAAGGTTGGCCGCCGCCCCGATGACGACGAAGACGCAGAAGATGACCTTGAACACCAGTTCCTTGGTGTGTCCCTCACCGAACAGATAGGTCCAGGCCTTGAGGCCATAGTAGGACCAGCTGATCATGGTCGAGAAGGCAAACAGGACCACGGCAATCGCCAGCACATAGGGGAACCAGCCAAAGGCGCTTGCAAAGGCCGCCGAGGTCAGGCTGACGCCAGAGTTGCCGTCAACGGTTGCAATCGCATTGCCCGCTTCGTTCAGCATGTACTTGCCGGTTTCCGGATCGATGATCAGCTGCTGGGTGATGATGATCACCAGCGCGGTCATGGTACAGATCACGACCGTATCGATGAACGGCTCAAGCAGCGAGACAAAGCCCTCGGTGATCGGTTCCTTGGTCCGCACCGCCGAGTGTGCAATCGCCGCAGAACCCACGCCCGCTTCGTTCGAGAACGCCGCACGGCGGAAGCCCTGAATAAGCGCACCGACCATGCCGCCAGCAACGCCCAGACCGGTGAAGGCGCCTGCGAAGATCTGACCAAAGGCCCAGCCGATCTGATCCGCGTGCATGATAATGATGACCAGAGCGGCCAGCACATACATCACACCCATGAACGGCACGACCTTCTCGGTCACGCTGGCGATGGATTTCAGGCCGCCCACGATCACCGCAAACACGATGCCCGCAAAGACCAGACCTGTGATCCAGCCCGGATAATCTCCGACGATGCCCGCGATCTGCTGGTGTGCCTGATTGGCCTGGAACATATTGCCCCCGCCCAACGCGCCGAGAATACAGAAGATCGAGAACAGAACCGCCAGAATCTTACCGCCCGGCAAGCCCAGTTCAGCAAAGCCCTTGGACATGTAATACATGGGGCCACCCGATACGGTGCCGTCTTCGTATTCGTTGCGGTATTTTACACCCAGCGTACATTCGGTGAATTTCGACGCCATGCCCAGAAGGCCCGCGACGATCATCCAGAACGTAGCACCCGGCCCGCCGATGCCGACGGCGACCGCCACACCCGCGATGTTCCCAAGACCAACCGTGCCTGACAGCGCCGTGGCCAGCGCCTGAAAGTGGCTGACCTCACCCGCGTCGTTGGGGTCGGAATAGTCGCCTTTGACCAGACTGATCGCATGGCTGAAGAACCGCAGCTGCACGAAAGCGAAGTACAGCGTGAACACGGTGGCCGCGATCACCAGCCAGCCCACGATCCACGGGAATCCGGTTCCCGGGAAGGGCGCAAAGATAAAGCTGACGAAAGGTCCGGTGAAATCGGCAAATGCCTGGTTGATCTTTTCGTCCAGACCCGGAGCCTCTTGCGCCGAGGCGGCGCTGGCCATCATTGCCGCCATAACGGCGAGAAGGCCCAGTTGTTTTAACCTATTCATGTCCATGCCTCCCCTCAATTTACGACCGTGACCGGAACGTCGGCGTGCATCACCAGATTCTGCGTTGAACTGCCGAACAGGCGTTTCTTGAACCCGTCCGCCGAGGCCCGCCCGACAACGATCTGCGAGCCGCCATGTTCGACGGTGATGGCGTTCAGCGTTTCGGCAACGTCGCCATGCTGCACGATGCCGTGCGCCTCGAACCCGGCTGCTTTCAAAGCGTCGACCGCAGGTGTGATGACCCGTGTTGTCGCCAGTTCAATCTCCTCTTCGCGCCGTTTATGGCGCAGCGCATTCTCTTCCGGTGTCTGGAAAGTGAAAGGGGACCATTCGATGACGTACACAACCAAAAGCTCGCAGGTACCGATGCGTTCCGCCATGTCCTTGGCAAATGCAATCGCGCGCTCTCCGGTTTCTGTTCCGTCCAGTCCTATGACAATCTTTGTTGTCATCTCGTTCCTCCGTTATTGTTAATTTATCCGGGGCCCGTGCCCCCGGCAGAGCAGCCGGAACTTGGAACATATGTAGTGTGACTGCCCTTAGGTCATTTATTAGGCATTTCCACCTAGAAATGAAACTTATTCTGGCAAATTCGTGCGTTGCGGTCAAATTTCGCTGAAAATTAAGGGGTTATCGGGCCTGTTAAGCGACAATAGTCCCCTCATCCGCTGCAATCCCCGGCACGGGGGCGGTTAGATTCACCTGCCATTGACCTGCGAAGGTTACTCAGGATCGGTGCTGTAAATCAGCCGTTCGTCACAGGGTGCAACGCGCAGAATGTTGGTCGTGCCCGGCACGTTGAACGGCACACCCGCAGTGACAACGATCTGATCGGTTTCGGACGCGAACCCTCCGGCGCGGGCGGCGCGGGCGGCGCTGACCACGGCACCTTTGAACCGCTCCAACTCGGGCGTCAGGACGCAATGGCAGCCCCAGCTCAGGCACAGGCGGCGCGCGGTTCCCGTCGCAGGGGTCATGGCGATAATCGGAACGCCCGGGCGTTCGCGGGCGGTCAGCAGGGCGGTTGTGCCGCTTTGGGTGAAACAGCAGATCGCCTTGATGTCGGTTTTTTCAGCGATCTCACGCGCGGCGGCAACGATACCGTCCGCGATGGTTGTCCCCTTTGCCGTTCGCGAGGCGGCGATGATCTGGTCGTAGGTCGGGTCAGCCTCGACCTCAATGGCGACCTTGTTCATGGTCTGAACCGCCTCAACCGGATAGGACCCGGCGGCTGATTCCGCACTGAGCATGATGGCATCCGTGCCCTCATAGATCGCTGTTGCCACGTCCGAAACCTCGGCCCGCGTGGGCATCGGGCTTTCGATCATGCTTTCCAGCATCTGTGTTGCCACGATCACCGGCTTGGCCGCGCCCCGGCATTTCCGCACCAGACGTTTCTGGATCGGCGGCACGGCGGACACCGGCAATTCAACGCCAAGATCACCCCGCGCAACCATGATGCCATCTGATGCATCAAGGATGTCGTCAAACGCCTCAACCGCAGCGGGCTTTTCGATCTTCGACAGGATCGAGGCACGGCCATCGGCCAGCGCCCGCGCCTCGAACACGTCCTTGGCACGCTGAACGAAGCTGAGCGCCAGCCAATCCACGCCCAATTGGCAGACAAATTCCAGATCGTCCCGATCCTTCGCCGACAGCGCCGCCAGCGGCAGCACCACATCAGGCACGTTGACGCCTTTGCGGTTCGAGATCGTGCCACCGATTTCAACGGTGCAATTGGCGTAGTCCTGACCGCAATCCTTGACGATCAGGCGGATCTTTCCGTCGTTGACCAACAGGCGGGCACCGGGCTCGAGCGCGGCAAAAATCTCGGGATGCGGCAGACAGACTCGCGACAGGTCTCCGGGTGCCGGGTCGAGGTCAAGACGGAACGCCGCCCCTTCTTCCAGTTCCTCGGCATCGTTGGCGAACACGCCCACGCGCAGCTTTGGGCCTTGCAGGTCGGCCAGGATGGCGATCGGGCTGTCCAGGTCTTTCTCGACCTGACGGATAACGCGGTGGCGTTCGCGGATCTCGTCGTGGCTGCCATGGCTCATGTTCAGGCGAAAAACATCTGCCCCGGCCTCGTGCAGCGCGCGGATGGTGTCATAGTCATTGGACGCCGGTCCCAGCGTCGCCACGATTTTTACATTTCTCAGGCGTCGCATCGATCTTGTCCCTCTCGTCCATGTTACCGCAAACAGTGCTTGGCATGCTTATTGCGCAATTCCCTTTTGGACGCAACTGTCCTACACGTGCGGCAAACTTGATGACAGGCTTATGACGTACACTCCGTTTTTTGTTCACGGCGAGGATCGCCCATCCCGCTGGCTGATTACATGCGACCATGCCACCAATACGGTACCGCCCGAAATCAATGGCGGCGACCTTGGCCTGCCGCGCGAAGATATGGAACGGCACATCGCATATGATGTTGGGGCTTATGAGGTGTCAAAGCATCTGGGCGAGATACTGAACGCGCCGGTGATCGCCGCCAATTTCTCGCGCCTCGTGATCGACCCGAACCGGGGTGAGGACGACCCGACCCTGCTGATGAAGCTGTACGACGGCTCGATCATTCCCGGCAACCGGCACGCAGATGCGACCGAGCGGGAGCGGCGGTTGAACATGTGCTACCGCCCCTATCATGACGCCTTGGCCCGCCTGGCCGCCCTGCCGCACGCGGTGGTTATCTCGATGCATTCCTTCACCCGCCAATTGCGCGGCCGCGACCCGCGCCCCTGGCATATCGGGGTGTTGCACACACCAGATGAGCGGTTTTCGCGCCCCCTAATCGACCGTTTGAACGCCGAAGGGGACCTGTGCGTTGGCGAAAACGAGCCCTATACCGGCGTGCTGCCCGGCGATGCCATCGATAAACACTGCACCACCCATGGCCGTCCGAACGCGTTGATTGAAGTACGCAACGACCTGATTGCCGATCACGCCGGACAGCGCAGATGGGCCGAAAGGCTGGCCATCATCCTAGAAGACGCTCTGGGCCAAAGCGGCCTTTGAGCACCATCGCGATCCTCTTGTGAGCGGCCTTGCCAGACCCCATGTTAAAGGGGAAAGGATGTGCTTATGTCACAGGAAACACTGACAACTTTCTTTGGCTGGATGTCCGTCATCAATATCGGGCTGTTACTATTTTCAACAGTCATGATTGTCACCCTGCAAGACCGAATCGCAGAGTTTCACAGCAGCCTGTTTCACATGGGCCGCCCCAATCTGAAACAGGCCTATTTCCGGTATCTGGCCAAGTACAAGCTACTGACCATCGTATTCTGCGTGGTGCCCTGGCTGGCGCTGAAACTGACCTGATCGCAGGCAGTCCTGCCCCTTTGTTGCAACGCGGGGACAAGACGCTTAACTCTGACGCGTAACATCGCCCTTCAGCCGGAGACCCTCATGGACACCCAAACCGAAATCGAACTACAGGCCGCCGCATTTCGCCGATTGCAACAGCACCTGATGCAGGATCGCACGGACGTTCAGAACATCGACATGATGAATCTGGCCGGGTTCTGCCGCAACTGCCTGTCCCGTTGGTATCAGGAAGCGGCCAACGAAAAGGGCATCGAGATGGGCAAGGACGAGGCCCGTCAGATTTTCTACGGCATGACCATGGACGAATGGAAAGCCAACTATCAGACCGAGGCCAGCCCCGAAAAACAAGCCGCCTTCGAAGTCGCCTTCGAACAGAATGTGGGCAAAAAAGACTGACACAAAAAAGCCCGCCAAACCGGCGGGCTTTGTCTTCAGATCGCGGCCTTGCGGCTTTCGTCCAGATAAATCTCGCGCAGACGCATCGCGATACGACCGGGCGTGCCATCGCCCAGCTGCACCCCGTCGATCTCGACCACCGGCATCACGAATGCGCTGGCCGAGGTGGTGAACGCCTCATCCGCCTCTTTCGCCTCGTCGATGGTGAACAAGCGCTCCTCAACCTCCATCTGCGCTTCGGCGGCCATGCGTAGCACCGCCTTGCGGGTGATCCCATGCAGAATGTCGTTCGACAGCGGGCGGGTGACGATCTTGCCGTTCTTGACGAAATAAGCGTTGTTGCTGGTGCCCTCGGTGACATAGCCGTCCTCGACCATCCAGGCATCATCGCACCCGGCGGCCTTGGCCATCATCTTGCCCAGTGAGGGATACAGCAACTGCGTCGTCTTGATGTCACGGCGGCCCCACCGGATATCGTCGATCGAGATGATCTTGGCACCCTTTTTGGCCGCCGGGCTGTCAGCCAGGCCCGGCTTGTTCTGGGTGAACAGAACCAGCGTCGGCTTCGTGTCCGCCGCCGGGAACACAAAATCCCGATCGCCATCGCTGCCGCGCGTGACCTGCAGATAGATCAGCCCTTCGTCAATGCCGTTCAACTCCACCAGCTTTCGGTGAATTTCCAAAAGGTCGTCCTTGCTGCAGGGCTCGGCCATCTGCAACTCGTCCAACGAGCGTTTCAGACGCACCGCGTGGCCGTCAAAGTCGATCAGCTTGCCGCCTAGCACGCTGGTGACCTCATAGACGGCGTCCGCCATCAGGAAACCCCGGTCGAAAATCGAAACCTTGGCTTCGGTTTCGGGCAGGTATTCGCCATTCACATACACGGTGCGGGTCATATGGTTCTCCTCAGCCCCAGAGGTCCGAACTGGGCGGATGCACTCCGGCGTCATCAAAAACAAGCGGGTTGTCCCGGTCTTCGGCTAACAGAAGCGGGCCGTCAAGGTCCGTTACCATCGCACCCTGCGCCAGCAGTGTCGCGGGCGCCATAGCCAACGAACTGCCAACCATGCACCCGACCATGACTTTGTACCCATCGGTCAGCGCCGCCTTGCGCAATTCCAGTGCCTCGGTCAGCCCGCCGGTTTTGTCGAGCTTGATGTTGACCACGTCATACTTGCCCTTCAACGCAGGCAGGCTGGCGCGGTCGTGGCAGGATTCGTCGGCACAAACGGGCACCGGACGGTCCATTCCGATCAGGGCCTCGTCCTCACCCGCAGGCAAAGGCTGCTCGACCAGCGCCACGCCCAGCCGCACCAGATGCGGGGCCAGATCTGCGTAAACCTCGGCAGACCAGCCTTCGTTTGCATCCACTATGATCCGCGCCTCGGGCGCGCCCGCACGCACCGCTTCAAGCCGGGGCATATCGTCGGGCGTGCCCAGCTTGATCTTCAACAATGGGCGATGCGCGTTCGCGGCAGCCTGCGCCTGCATCGCCTCTGGCGTATCCAGCGACAGGGTATAGGCTGTCATCTCGGGGCCCGGCGCAGTCAAACCGGCGAGTTCCCAAACGCGCTTGCCCGCTCGTTTCGCCTCAAGATCCCACAGCGCACAATCCACCGCATTGCGCGCCGCTCCCGCGGGCAGCATGTCCAGCAGCCGGTCGCGTGTGACATCGCTGGGAAGGCCCAAAATCTCCGCCTCAACCGACTCCAACGTCTCGTTATAACGGGCGTAAGGGACGCATTCGCCCCACCCCTGATGGGCCCCATCAGACAGGCGAACGGTCAACACCTTCGCTTCGGTCCGCGACCCGCGCGAGATCGTAAAGACTTGCGCCAGCCGGAAGACATCCCGGGAAACATCAATCTGCAAGCGCCTACCCCTTCATCTTTTCAAAAATACTCCCGCCGGAGGCGGCCCTCCGGCAGGTTTCTTTGATCACAGGGCCGCCAGCGCGTCCACAAGTTTGCCCGCGCCAAAGCGATAGGGATCGGTGGCGGGCAGGTCCATCTCGGCCTCTACCTTGGCGATGTAAGCCCGCGCCTCATCCTCGCTCAGGTTTTGTGTGTTGATCGAAACCCCGACAACCTGACAGGCCGGGTTCGCAACCCGCGCCAATGGCAGAGCTGTGTCGCGCAGTTCGGGCAGAGTCGGCAGAGAATATTCGGGCAAGCCCCGCATATGCGTCCGGGTCGGCTCGTGGCACAGAATCAGCGCATCCGGCTGGCCGCCATGGATAAGCGCCATAGTCACCCCGGAATACGAGACATGAAACAGCGAACCCTGACCTTCGATATGATCCCAGTGATCCTCATCATTTTCAGGCGTCAGATACTCGACGGCACCGGCCATGAAATCCGCGACCACCGCATCCAGAGGCACCCCCTGCCCTGTGATCAGAATACCCGTCTGTCCGGTGGCGCGGAACGTGGAGTTCAGCCCGCGCTTGCGCATCTCGGCATCCATCGACATCGCGGTGTACATTTTGCCTGCCGAACAGTCGGTGCCAACGGCCAGGCACCGCTTGCCACGGCGCTTGCGGCCATTGGCAATCGGGTAACCAACGGTCGGCACGCGCACATCGTGCAGGGTGCAGCCATGGGTTTGCGCGGCGGCCACCAGATCACCCTCGTCGCGCAGCAGGTTATGCAGGCCCGAGGCCAGATCATATCCCATCTCCAGCGCTTCAATCAGAACCGCCTTCCACGCCGGGCTGATCACCCCGCCCCGGTTTGCAACCCCGATCACAAGGGTCTTTGCCCCGGCGGCCTTGGCCTCGGCCAGGGTCAGGTCGGTCAGGCCCAGATCGGCCTTGCAACCCTCCATGCGGAACTGGCCCACGGCGTTTTCCGGACGCCAGTCGCGGATGCCGATAGCGACCTTGGCCGCCAGATGGTCGGGCGCATCGCCCAAAAACAGCAGGTACGGTGTCTCGATCATTGCGGTGCCCTCCTTTGATTCCGATGCAGGCTATGGGACCAGGCAGACGAGTGTTTCCCGATTCCACCCGACGGTGAATGCTCGCACAGGAAAAATTTGCGGGGTTTTGCCAATTCTCGCAACAATATTGCGAGTTTTCAAAACGATTAAACTTTACTCGCCGGTATTGCGCCCTTTCGTAGATTATGCTGCGAATGCAATGCTGCGCCCGCACAAAGGCCCTTGCGCCGCTTCGCGCAATTTAATACCTCATTAGCCAAGAAAATCGTAATTTCCTTTCCTCCACGAGGTCCAGATGAGCTTTCGCATTCAACCCACCGCCCCTGCGCGCCCCAATCGCTGCCAGCTATTCGGGCCGGGATCGAACACGAAACTGTTCCCGAAAATGGCGGCCTCGGCGGCGGATGTGATCAATCTGGACCTAGAGGATTCGGTCGCCCCCTCGGACAAGGACATTGCCCGCGCCAATGTGATCGAGGCGCTGAACACCGTCGACTGGGGCAGCAAGTACATGTCGGTCCGTATCAACGGTCTGGACACGCCCTATTGGTATCGCGACGTGGTCGATCTGCTGGAACAGGCAGGCGACCGGTTGGACCAGATCATGGTCCCCAAGGTCGGCTGCGCGGCGGATGTTTATGCGGTGGACGCTTTGGTCACCGCGATTGAGCGCGCCAAGGGCCGCATCAAACCGATCAGCTTCGAGGTCATCATCGAATCCGCCGCCGGGATCGCGCATGTCGAGGAAATCGCCGCGTCGTCGCCTCGCATGCAGGCCATGAGCCTCGGGGCGGCCGATTTTGCTGCCTCGATGGGCATGCAGACAACGGGCATCGGCGGCACGCAGGAAAACTATTACATGCTGCACGAGGGCCAGAAACACTGGTCCGACCCCTGGCACTGGGCGCAGGCCGCCATCGTCGCCGCCTGCCGCACCCACGGCGTACTGCCGGTGGATGGCCCCTTCGGCGATTTCTCGGACGATGAAGGGTTCATCGCGCAGGCCAAACGCTCGGCCACCTTGGGCATGGTCGGCAAGTGGGCGATCCACCCCAAGCAGATCGCGCTGGCCAATCAGGTCTTCACCCCGTCCGACGAGGCAGTCGGCGAAGCGCGCGAGATTCTGGCGGCGATGGAGCAGGCCAAGGCCAGCGGCGAAGGCGCGACCGTTTACAAAGGACGTCTGGTCGACATCGCCTCGATCAAACAGGCCGAGGTGATTGTGGCGCAGGCCGAGCTGATTGCAAACGGGTAGACCTGAAAAGGCACCCTTCGGGGTGCCTATTTCTTACCGGCCAAAGACGTCGTTGGGCGTCCAGGTAAACCGTTCGCCCTGCTTGCCCCATTTCATCATCAGGCAGGACGTTCCGTATTTCTGGAAATAGCTGATCTTCAGCGGATACCAGCCCGCTTGCGGCACCTCAACCTCAGTCCGCTGATTGGCCTCGCAGACCTGACGCCCGTTGAAATAGCCAATCTGCTGCCCGCCGACCCATGCGTCGATGCCGTCATTGGACCATGTTTCAAGCTCATAGATGCCCGGCGAGTCAAAGCGGATGTAACCGCTGATCTCAGCCGCTACATTGAACGCCTTGTTGAAAGTCAGAACCGGATCGCCCTCTTCCGTGTCCCGATAGTCCAGACCCCGCAGCGGCTGTCCGGGCTTCATCTTCTTGCCCATCTGCTTGACCTTGGTCAGGTTCTGGATCTTGCGTGGCGGATTACCCTCCCACGCATATTGCACATCCAGCCCGGCCTTGGGGCTGGGCTGCGGGTTCGCGGGTTGCAGTTTCAGCGGCGCCGACAGGGCCGCCCCGGCGATCAACGCCATGGTTGCGGCAAGCGCTCCGGTCCGAAGGAATGTCATGGTCTTCTCCCTGAGTTTGGCCCTTTTGGGATTTTCCCCTTATGAGCAGGCCGTCAGGATGACACTAAGACGTGCAAAATTACCCTGCAAGACGGTTAAACATCACTTTTCCATGGTCACGCCCGCATATCCTTGGGCGAATCCATCACCACATAGGTCGTGATCGAGATCACATGCGGCAGGGTTCCCAGCACCTCGGTATGGAAGGTTTTATAGCTGGGCAGATCGGCGCATTCGACCCGCAGCAGGTATTCGATGGTGCCGGTGATGTTGTGGCATTCGACCACTTCCGGTGCACGGTGCACGGCGCGCTCAAACCCTTCCTGAGCGGCCTTTGTGTGCTCGCCTAGCCCGACACCGATATATGCGATAAACCCGATCCCCAGCGCCGCCGGATTCAGCACCGCGCGATAGCCCGCGATCACGCCCGCGCGCTCAAGCTCCTGCACCCGGCGCAGGCAGGCCGACGGCGACAGGCCGACCCGTTCCGCAAGGTCCAGATTGCTGATACGTCCGTCCGAGGAAATCTCGCGCAATATATGTTTGTTTATTGGGTCAATTTTCGTCATTTGTTGTGATCGTAGCGTTAAGGCGCATCAAAACGCAATTTCATTTCCTTTCTGTTCGGCAATTATTCGCGGCATGACCTACGACATCCTGCTGGCCCTGATCACCTTTGCCTTCGTGTCCTCGATCACGCCGGGTCCGAACAACCTGATGCTGATGGCCTCAGGGGCGAATTTCGGGTTCCGCCGTTCGATCCCGCATATGTTGGGCATCGGGCTGGGATTTACCTTCATGGTGCTTTTGGTGGGCACGGGGTTGGTGCAGGTCTTTGATCGGTTTCCGATCAGCTACACCGTGCTCAAGGTCGTATCGGTTGCCTATCTTCTTTACCTCGCCTGGAAGATTGCCCACGCGGCCCCGGCCAATGCAGGCGAGGCCGCGGGCGTGCCGATGACCTTCCTGCAGGCCGCAGCCTTTCAGTGGGTCAATCCTAAGGCCTGGGCAATGGCGCTGACGGCAACCACCGCGTACACGCCAGATCACACGCTAAACGCGATCCTGATCGTCGCGCTGGTTTTCGGGGCAGTCAATCTGCCGTCTGTCAGCACCTGGACCGTTCTGGGGCAGCAAATGGCGCGAGTTCTCACGAACCCGCGCCGGTTGTTGGTGTTCAACTGGACCATGGCGGCGCTGCTGGTCGCCTCGCTTTACCCGGTTCTTTGGCCGACCTGAGTTATCTCAGCGGCAGGCAGATTTCAGTCAGCAACTCCTCGGGCGCGGTTTCGCGCGGGTCGTTGAGGTAGATTTCGTAGCAGGGCTGATCCGCGGGCTCCTCGCCTGAACTGGGCAGCCAGTTGCCGAACAGGCTGTGATAGGCGGACGCAATCCCGGAATACGGCCCCTTATAGGTCAGCACGGCGGTCTTGCCGCCGAGAATATCAAGCTGCTGCATGCCTTCGGGCGTTGTGTCGCCCATGAATTCCGCGCCCGCGTAGCTGCGCAACTGATCCTCGGGCACCTCGTCAGGACTATCGCAATACACTCCAATCACCGGACCCAGCTGAGGCCAAAGCTGGCGGGATTCGCACAGCGCGCTGACAGCCTCAAAGCTTTTACCGATCTCGGCATAAGCTCCTTTGTGCGGCAAGGCGACAACGCGGCGGGCGGGTTCGGTTCGGGTCGTGACGGGATGCATCGGGTATCCTCCGGTTTTGAAGTTGGGATGGGCTGGCAGAAACTGCCCGGCCTTGCGAAAGGGGGCGGGGCTACTGCCATAGGCCTCGGAAAAGGCCCGCGCAAAGGAGTTCAGGTTGGGATAGCCTACCGACGCCGCGATCTCGGCTACGGGCTTGTCGCTGCGCAACAGCCACGTGGCCGCCCGATGCAACCTGATCCGGCGCACGGCCTGTGCGCAGGTCTCACCGGTCAGCGCCCGGAACACACGATGCCAGTGAAACCACGACATGGCGGCGACATCGGCCAGCGCGTCCAGCGACAGGTCGCCTGCGGGATGGTCGTGGATATAGTCCAGAACGCGCAGAATGCGGTCTTCGTAGCTGGCGGCCATCGGCATCCTTCCTTTCCCTTGCCCAACCGGGATCGCATATTCAGCATCCGCAAATCTTGCTGAGTTGCATTCCGGTGGCGTCAAGTTCATATAGCGGGGAACTTCCGCGTTGAGAGGCGTCATGACCCAGTATCTGGATTTCGAAAAACCGCTGGCCGAGATCGAAGGCAAAGCCGAAGAGCTGCGCGCGCTGGCCCGCGCCAATGAAGAGATGGACGTGGCCGAAGAGGCCGCCGCGCTGGACACCAAGGCCGCCAAGCTGCTGGACGAGCTTTATGCCGATCTGACCCCCTGGCGGAAATGTCAGGTGGCGCGCCACCCCGAACGCCCCCATTGCAACGATTATGTCGATGCGCTTTTCACCGAATTCACGCCTCTGGCCGGGGACCGGAACTTTGCCGACGATCTCGCGGTGATCGGCGGTCTGGCGCGGTTCAACGACCAGCCGGTGATGGTGATCGGTCATGAAAAGGGTTCGGATACCAAATCGCGGATCGAACGGAATTTCGGCATGGCCCGCCCCGAGGGCTATCGCAAGGCCGTGCGCCTGATGGAGATGGCCGGCCGCTTTGGCCTACCGGTGATCACCCTGATCGACACCGCCGGGGCCTATCCCGGCAAGGGTGCCGAGGAACGCGGCCAGTCCGAGGCGATCGCGCGGTCGACCGAGATGTGCCTGAAAATCGGCGTACCGCTGGTGTCGGTGATCATCGGCGAAGGCGGCTCGGGCGGTGCGGTGGCATTCGCGACGGCGAACCGCGTGGCGATGTTGGAACATTCAGTCTATTCGGTGATCTCGCCCGAGGGCTGCGCCTCGATCCTGTGGAAGGATGCCGAGAAGATGCGCGAAGCGGCCGAAGCGCTGCGTCTGACCGCGCAGGACCTCTATAAACTGGGCGTCTGCGACCGGATCATCACCGAGCCCAAGGGCGGGGCCCATCGTGACCGCCCCGCGACCGTCGAGTCGGTGCGCGCAGCCATCGCCGCTATGCTGAAAGAGCTGGACGGCAAGGATGCGGCGGCCCTGATCAAGGACCGCCGTCAGAAATTCCTCGATATCGGTTCCAAGGGTCTGGCGGCCTGAGCCGTCAGCCGCCCAGACGCCGCAGCAAGTCAACCGATGGCGTGCCGGTCACGGCCATGCCATTGGCGCGCTGATAGCCGCTGATCGCGGCCTCGGACTTCTTGCCGATCACCCCGTCTGCGCCCTGCGTGTCATACCCGGCGGCGGTCAGGCGGCGTTGCAATTCCTTCCGGTCCTCCAGCGTCAGCCCGTTCTCATCCGGCCCGAACGAGGCCTGAAACGGCGCACCGCCCGCAATCCGGTCCGACAGGTGACCCACACCGATCGCATAGCTGTCCGAGTTGTTGTACCGCTTGATCACCTGAAAATTGCGGAACAAGGCAATGCGCGGCCCCGGCGTCTGCGGCTGCAGCACAGCGACCGGCGTGCCGCTGACCGTACCGGCCTCGCCCCCCCAAGGCTGCCCGCGCACCCATCCGGCGCGCGACAGGTAAGCTGCGGTTGACGCCAGCGAATCCGCCGGATCCTCGGACCAGATATCGCGCCGCCCGTCGCCGGTGAAATCCACCGCGTAGGCCAGATACGAGGTCGGGATGAACTGCGTATGCCCCATCGCCCCGGCCCAGCTGCCGGTCATGTTGGCAGGGCTCGTGTCACCCTCCTGAATGATCTTAAGCGCCGCGACCAGTTGCTTTTCAAAGAACGCCCCACGCCGCCCGTCATAGGCCAGCGTCGATGTGGCCGAGATCACCGGCACATCCCCCCGCCGCGCGCCATAGCGGCTTTCCAGCCCCCAGACGGCCACGACCACCTCTTTGTCGACGCCATACTGCGCCTCGATCTGCGACAGGGTGCCTGCATGGCGCACCATCATCTGCTTGCCAGTGCTGATCCGTTCATCCGAGGCGGCAATGGCCAGATAATCCTCGAGCGAGCGCTTGAATTCCACCTGATTGCGGTCGCGCTCAATGACCTCGGGCAGGTATCCTGCGCCCTGAAAAGCGCGGTTAAGCGTGGTCTGAGAAATACCCTGAGACGCGGCGCGGCCCTTGAAGCTGGCAACCCACGCGTCCCAACCTGCGTTGGGCACCGGGCGCATCCGCGATGCGGGCGCGCTGGCCGGAGTGCCGCCGCCGGAACAGGCGGCCAGAAGGCTTGCCCCAAGCCCGGCGGAAAAGGTTCTACGATTGATCATGACTGAAATCTGCTCTTGTTTGTGATTTGCCTAAGCGTACCGCAGTCCGGTCGTGCAAGCCAGAAAATCACCCGCCCAAACGGGGCCATTCTCACTGTCGGCGGTATGCCGCTTAGCTGACCAGCATCCGCAGCCCCTGCGTCACGTCCGAGCGCACCGCAAGCCGCAATCCGGGCTCATCGCCGGCCTTCAATGCAGCGATGATCAGCTTGTGATAATGCGGCGGTTCGGTGCGGCGCAGCCGCCCGTAAAGCGCCCGCATCGTCGGCCCAAGCTGCAGCCAGACGGTTTCGGCCATGGCCAGCATCGCAGGGGCCTGCGCGCGCAGATAGAGCGTGCGGTGAAACTCTAGGTTGGTGCGGATATAGCCGACCGCATCCCGCTTCGTCACCATCTCGGCCACGTTCATATTGATGCTCTGCAACCGGTCGATCAGGGCAATATGCGCGCGGGGCAAGGCGCGGCTGGCCAGTTCGACCTCGAGCAACGCGCGCAACGCCGCCAGTTCCTCGATCCGGTCATTGGTCAGTTCGGGGGTCGAGACGCGCCCGGACGTGGACAGGAACAGCGCACCCTCGGCGGCCAGACGGCGCACGGCCTCGCGCGCGGGGGTCATCGACACGCCGAATTCCTTGCCGATCCCCCGCAGGGTCAGCGCCTGCCCGGGTGCAATGTCCCCGTGCATGATCCGGGATCGCAGGGCGCGGTACACCCGGTCATGGGTGGCGGTGTGGGAGTCTGAAGGGCGCGGGGTCAACATGAGTCCATGTGATCACAAAATCCCGCAGGGTCAACTCGGAGGAGCATCAAACCTGTAGCGATGCAGCGCCGCGCCATTGTCGCGCAACCATTTACGCGGGTCTTTATACGGGCCAAACAACCGCTCGACCTGCGCCCAGAAGGCCGACGAATGGTTCATCTCGGCAAGATGTGCCACCTCATGCGCGGCCACGTAGTGCAACACGTCAGATGGCGCGAGGATCAGCCGCCACGAGAACATTAGCCCCCCATGGGACCCGCACGAGCCCCAGCGGGACCGCGTATCGCGCAGTGTCAGGCTGGCGTAAGGGCGGCCCAGCATTGCCGCATAATCATCGCAAGCTTCGGTCAAGCGATCCCGCGCCAGTTCTTTCAGAAACCGGGCCAGACGGCGCGCCTCTGCCCCCGCTGGAACCGCAACCGCATCCGGCTGCAGCAACACCCTGCGCCCGGTTGCGGGAACGATTCGCCGGTCGATCCCTTCGATCGGGATGATCTGCCCGAACTGAATCCGCGCCGGATCGGGCCGGTCCAGAAGGTGCTGGCGAATCCATCCCTCTTTGGTCTGCGCGAAACTTAGCGCCTCGGCCTCGGGGACGCCTTGCGGATAGGTCAGCGTAACCCGCCCGTCCAACTGGGAAATCCGCAGGCTGATGCGCCGCGCCCGCGCCGATTTGCGCAGTGTCAGCGGCACCGGCGGCGTCCCCGGCAAGGCGTGCTTTCCCATATCCAGTCCTTCCCTGCGCAAAGGCTTTGACAGTCCCCGCCGCTTGTGGCACGTGAACTGAATCTTTTAGACGACTCACCTGATATCAAGGGGATTTGACATGCCCAAGGAAGAATGGGGCGTAAAGCGTGTTTGCCCGACCACTGGTAAACGCTTTTACGACCTGAACAAGGACCCGATCGTCAGCCCCTACACGGGCGAGATCGTGGAGCTTGAGACCGGCAAAAGCCGGATGATCGCCGCCGACGCCGAAGATGCGGCGACCGCCAAAGCGCGCGAAAACGCATCGGAAGAAGATATTGTTCTGGATGACGACGACAATGTTGACGTGGAACTGGACGATGATCTTTTGGACGATGATGACGACAGCAACGATGATGTCTCGCTGGACGACATCACCGACATGTCGTCGGAAGACGAAAACTGATCCGGGTCTGAGGCGGCCCAGGCCCGCCTCATCACCCTTCCCTGCGCGGCGCGGATTCTTTCCCTCAAAGCAATTTTTGGACTTGCACTCGTCCCCGCTGTCTCATAAACGTCCGTCCACCGCAGCAGCGGTACCTTAGTGGGGCCTTAGCTCAGTTGGGAGAGCGCTTGCATGGCATGCAAGAGGTCAGGGGTTCGACTCCCCTAGGCTCCACCAAAACCTAACAATACAACTAGATAGCAAGCATTAGAGCGGTGTGACACACAGGTGTGACACAAAATGAAGCTGCATGTTTGACGTCAGCGCCAATGGGACAGTTTAGGGTGATTTGATAAGAGAGGGTTTCTGGCACATCGTAACCACCGAGGAGTGGAGATGAGA